>RXJC01000357.1 GCA_003963435.1 Bradyrhizobiaceae bacterium
GAGAACTGAATCTTCAACGAGTAGGAATTGTCGTCGATGATCTCGTAGACGTGGCGCGCATTGCCGCGGAGCGAGCCGCGCACCAGCGTCAGGGTTTTGCCAACCCAGCCGCCGGAGGCGGGCGAGGGCGGCGTGTAGCCGAGCGAATCGTGCCAGAACAATTTGTAGGTCCGGTCGTCGCGGTCGTAGGTGAAGAGGCCGTGGGTGGCGAAGACCTGCTTGCCGTCGCGCATCTGGACACTGTCCTGGATCAGATAGAATCCGTTGAGGTCCATGCGCGCCACGACGCGAGAGGTCGCCGGCCCGCCTTCCGTCCAGCGCGACGGAAAGACCATCTCTTCGCCATTCCATTCGCCGGCGAACGCGGCAAGACGCGCGTGCTCGGGAAGCGGAGATGATGCGGCGAGATGGTCCTGGGTCATGGCGTTAGCCTCCCTTGACGGCCTTCACGATCTTCTGCGCGGCGTCGTCGAGATTGTCGGCGGGCACCACGTTCAGTCCGGATTCACGGATGATCTTCTTGCCGAGCTCGACGTTGGTGCCTTCAAGGCGGACCACCAGCGGCACGCTGAGGCCGACTTCGCGCACCGCCGCCGTGACGCCCTCGGCGATCACGTCGCACTTCATGATGCCGCCGAAGATGTTGACCAGGATGCCCTTCACGTTGGGATCTGCGGTGATGATCTTGAACGCGGCCGCCACCTTCTCCTTGCTGGCGCTGCCGCCGACGTCGAGGAAGTTGGCCGGCGCCATGCCGTAGAGCTTGATGATGTCCATCGTCGCCATGGCGAGACCGGCGCCGTTGACCATGCAGCCGATATTGCCGTCGAGCGTGACGTAGTTGAGGTCGTACTTCGACGCCTCGATTTCCTTGGCGTCTTCCTCGGTCTCGTCGCGCAGCGCGACCACTTCGGGATGACGGAACAGCGCGTTGTCGTCGAACGACACCTTGGCGTCGAGCACGCGGAGCTGGCCCTGCTTGGTCACGACCAGCGGGTTGATCTCCAGCATCGCCATGTCCTTGGCGACGAACGCGGCGTAGAGCTGCGCGGTGAGCTTCTCGGCCTGCTTGGCGAGATCGCCGGAGAGGTTCAGCGCCTTCGCAACCGTGCGGCCGTGGTGGCCCATGATGCCGGTGGCGGGATCGACCGAGAAGGTCACGATCTTTTCCGGCGTGTTGTGCGCGACGTCCTCGATGTTGACGCCGCCTTCGGTCGACACGACGAAGGAGACGCGCGAGGTCTCGCGGTCGACCAGGAGCGAGAGGTAGAACTCCTTGTCGATGTCGGAGCCGTCCTCGATGTAGAGGCGGTTGACCTGCTTGCCGGCGGGGCCGGTCTGGATCGTCACGAGGGTCGCGCCGAGCATCTGCTTGGCGAATTCGGAGACCTCTGCGGCCGACTTGGCGATGCGGACGCCGCCCTTGTCGCCGGCGCTAGCTTCCTTGAACTTGCCCTTGCCGCGGCCGCCGGCGTGGATCTGGCTCTTCACCACATAGACCGGGCCGGGAAGCTGCTTGGCGGCGGCTTCCGCGTCAGCGGCCTTGAGCACCGGCACGCCCTTGGAGATCGGCACGCCGAACTCACCCAGCAGCGCTTTGGCCTGATATTCATGGATATTCATGTGGTCGCTCCCTGAACCCGCGGGCGGTGACCTCTAGGGCCCACCTCAGTCTTGTGGCTGGCATACCATATACCACAGGAACTGCAACCCGGATTCTCTGACATCGATCTCTGGACTGCCGAACCCGGAACCCGCCCAGCCTTCAACAAGACTTGCAGAGGGGTGCCGGAAGTGAAACCGCCGAAGACCGGGCTTCGATCTTCGGCGGGGGATTGTCTTGGCTTAGCGGCCGAGAAGATCGGGTGCGATCTTCTTGCAGGCGTCTACCAGGCCCTGCACCGCGCCGACCGACTTGTCGAAGGCCTCGCGGTCCTTGCCGGCGAGCTCGATCTCGACGACGCGCTCGACGCCCTTGGAACCGATCACGACGGGAACGCCGACATACATGTCCTTCACGCTGTACTCGCCGTTGAGATAGGCGGCGCAGGGCAGCACGCGCTTCTTGTCACGCAGATAGCTCTCGGCCATCGCGATCGCAGAGGCGGCCGGGGCGTAGAAGGCCGAGCCGGTCTTGAGCAGGTTGACGATCTCGGCGCCGCCGTTGCGGGTGCGGTCGACGATCTCGTCGAGGCGTGCCTGCGAGGTCCAGCCCATCTTGACGAGGTCGGGCAGCGGAATGCCGGCGACGGTGGAGTACTTCACCAGCGGCACCATGGTGTCGCCATGGCCGCCGAGCACGAAGGCGGTGACGTCTTCGACCGAGACGTTGAACTCGTCGGCCAGGAAGTAGCGGAAGCGGGCCGAATCCAGCACGCCGGCCATGCCGACGACCTTCTTGTGCGGCAGGCCCGAGGCCTTCTGCAGCGCCCAGACCATCGCGTCGAGCGGGTTGGTGATGCAGATGACGAAGGCGTCGGGGGCGTACTTCTTGATGCCGGCACCGACCTGCTCCATGACCTTGAGGTTGATGGAGAGGAGGTCGTCGCGGCTCATGCCGGGCTTGCGCGGCACGCCGGCGGTGACGATGCAGACCTTGGCGTTGTCGAGCGCCTCGTAGGAGTTGGCGCCGGTGTAGTGCGCGTCGAAACCGTCGACCGGCGAGGACTGCGCGATGTCGAGCGCCTTGCCCTGCGGCACGCCCTCGGCGATGTCGAACATCACGACGTCGCCCAGCTCTTTCAAGCCGATGAGATGAGCCAGCGTTCCGCCGATCTGGCCGGAGCCAATCAAAGCAATCTTGTCGCGCGCCATGTGAGCCTGTCCTTTAGACACGTAAGGAGGGGAAAACTGAGACGGGTGGTTATCCCTTTCGCCTCCCCCGTTCAAGTCGCCGGATGCTCAATTGTCGGGCTTGGCGCGATAGCAGCCATACCGGGTCCGTCATTCCGGGGCGTGCGAAGCACGAACCCGGAATCCATCGGGCGGCAGAGCGCGCCGATGAATGGATTCCGGGCTCGCGACCTTCGTCGCGCCCCGGAATGACAGCGCTGGCAAATAGGACTTAAGTCTCCACCAGGCCCTTGGTGGAGCCGCTGGCGGTGGAATCCTTGCGGCCGTGCGCCAGCGCCAGATAGGATTCCGAGCTCATCTCGATCAGGCGCGAGGCCGTCCGCTTGAACTCCATGGCCTCGACGCCCTCATGGGCGAGGTAGAGCGAGATCGGGTTGGCGTCCGCCGAGGCCATCAGCTTCACCGCATTGTCATAGAGCGTGTCGATCAGCGTGATGAAACGCTTGGCGGCGTTGCGCTGGGAGAAGTCCATCACTGGAATATGGTCGACCAGGATGGTGTGGTAGTCGTGCGCCAGCCTGAGGTAGTCCGATGCGCCGAGCGGCTTCTCGCAGAGATCGGCGAACGAGAACCGCGCCACGCCATGGGCCGAGCACGGCACATGCAGGATGCGGCCCTTGATCGGGATGTCGCGCGAGCGGCATTTGGCGCCGCCGGACATCCGCTTCCAGGCGCGGTCGAGCGCGGCATCCGCATCGCTGTCGGCCGGCGTCAGCCACATCGGCACGCCCTGCAGCTTCTCCAGGCGGAAGTCGGTGCGCGCATCGAGCCGCGCGACGTCCATGTGGTCGGTGATCTGCTTGATGAAGGGCAAAAACAGGGAGCGGTTGAGGCCGCCCTTGTAGAGATCGTCGGGCGCGACGTTGGAGGTTGCGACGACGACGGTGCCGAGCTCGAACAACTTTGCGAACAGGCGCCCCAGGATCATCGCGTCCGCGATGTCGGTGACGTGGAATTCGTCGAAGCAGAGCAGCCAGCTCTCCTCGAAGATCGCATTCGCGGTCAGCGCGATGACGTCGCCGTCCGCGATCTCGCCGCGCGCGATGCTCTGGCGATAGTCGTAGATGCGCTCATGCACGTCGGCCATGAATTCGTGGAAGTGCGCGCGCCGCCTGTGCTCGACCGAGGAGTGCTGGAAGAACAGATCCATCAGCATGGTCTTGCCGCGGCCGACCTCGCCATGGATGTAGAGCCCGCGCGGGACGTCATCCTTGTCGTTGCTGCTGAACAGGCGGGCGAGCAGGCCCTGCTTGCGCTGCGGCTTGTAGGTCGCGAGCCGCTGGTCGAGCGCGGCATAGGCCTCGGCGACCTCGGCCTGCGCGGCATCGGGCTCGATCGCGCCGGAGGCGATCTGGGCCTGATAGGCTTCGCTGAAGGGGGAACTGGGGGTCGAGAGCATGGCCCTTTACCGCCAGAGACCGGCGGAAATTGCAAGCCGTCAATTCGTGGACGGGGTTATGCGGATTCGTGTCGCGGACGCGCCGGGGCACGAGAGCGGGCGCTACTCACACAGCTCGTACGCGTCCTCGACCACATACGGGCCGCCGCCGGTGGAGGCGCGCGAGGAGAACAAGACGAAGCGCTCGGCCGTGAACGCCTTGCTTGGAAAATAGCCGCGCAGCGACAGGTAGTCGGCGACGTCGCGGTCGGAGGCGTCGTGCAGCCGGGCCAGCGTGACGTGCGGGATGTATTTGCGTCCCTCGGGGTTGAGGCCGATCCGCTGCATCATGCGCTCGAGCTCGGCCTGCAACTCCATCAGCGGCTTGCTCGGCGCGATGGTCGCAACGACCGCGCGCGGCTTGCGGCCGCCGAAACTGGTGAGGCCCTGCACTTTCACCTCGAACGGCTTGCGGTCGACGCGAAACAGCATCGAGGCGATCTCGTTGGCGGAGACGCCGTCGATATCGCCGATGAAGCGCAAGGTGACGTGATAATTTTCGGGATCGATCCAGCGGGCGCCGGGAAGGCCGCCCCTCAAGTTGGAAAGCGACTGGCCGATCTCGGCCGGAATTTCCAGACCCGTGAACAAACGCGGCATCGTTTCGCACTCCCGATGCTTGGCTACGATCCCTGGGCAGGATCATATCCAAATTAGAGCCGGCGACGAATCACCGGTACCCTGATTCCTATCGCAGTTGTGTGACTCTGCGAAGCTTGCGCAGGCTTACTCCGGGAAAACCCTGGGAATTACGGTTAGCGCTGCCTGCGTTTCAACGCCGTTGCCCAGCGATCGTGCCAAGGAATGCCTCCACCGTGGGCATGATGTTGCCGACGATGATGTCGACGCCGGCAGCGGTCGGGTGAATGCCGTCGGCCTGGTTGAGCTTGGCGTCGGCGGCAACTCCGTCGAGGAAGAACGGGTAGAGCGGCACGTCGAACTTCCTGGCCAGATCCGGATAAATCGAATTGAAGCGCGCGGCATAGTCGGCGCCGTAATTCGGCGGCGCCAGCATGCCGCAGAGCATCACGGGAATCTTGCGGGCCTTGAGCCGCTGAACGATGTCGGCGAGCGCGGCGCGTGCCAGGTCGGGATCGATGCCGCGCAGTGCATCGTTGGCGCCGAGCTCGACAATGACGCCATCGGTTCCGTCCGGCACCGACCAGTCGAGCCGGTCGCGGCCGCCGGAGGTGGTGTCGCCGGACACCCCGGCATTGGTCATGTCGACCGCTATGCCCTTGGCCTGCAAAGCCTTTTGGAGCTTCTGGGGGAACGCTTCCTGGGCCGGAAGACCGAGACCTGCGCTCAAGGAATCGCCGAGAACGACCAGCTTGACCGGTTTTGTCGCCTCCGCCCAAGCCGGGTTCGCTATTGTCATGAAGACGAGCATCAACACGGCTATGTGCATGAACAATCCGTAACGCCTCTCGACCGCGCTATCGGAGTTGCCATATGACCGGACCATGGACACTCGCATCGAACCCTCTTCGCTCGCCGCTATTGCGGACACCATCGCCATCTCCAACGTCAATCTCTCATTGGGCACGGGCGCGGCACGCGTACACATCCTCAAGGACATCAGCCTGCGGGTCGGCCGTAGCGAAACGATCGGCCTGATCGGCCCGTCAGGCTCGGGCAAATCCACGCTGCTGATGGTGATGGCGGGGCTGGAGCGTCCTGATAGCGGAGAGGTGGTGGTGAATGGCACGCCTTTCAATGCCCTCGACGAGGACGCGCTGGCCCGCTTCCGCGGCCGCCAGGTCGGCATCGTCTTCCAGTCCTTCCATCTGATCCCGACCATGACGGCGCTGGAGAACGTCGCGGTGCCGCTCGAGCTCGCCGGCAATCCCGATGCCGCCAGGCGCGCGGCGCAGGAGCTGCAATCGGTCGGGCTCGGCGACCGCTTGCATCATTATCCGACGCAGCTCTCCGGCGGCGAGCAGCAGCGCGTCGCGCTGGCGCGCGCGCTGGCGCCCGATCCCGCCATCCTCGTCGCCGACGAGCCGACCGGCAATCTCGACGAGGCCACCGGACACCAGATCGTCGATCTCCTGTTCAGCAAGCATGCCGAGCGCGGCATGACCCTGGTGCTGGTCACGCATGATTCCTCGCTCGCGCATCGCTGCGATCGCGTCATCCGCCTGCGCTCAGGCCGCATCGACACGCAGTCCGCGCCGGCATGAGCACCGCTGTCGAATCGTTCGCGAAGCCGAACGGCGTCGCATTGTCGTTGCGCTACGCGCTGCGCGAACTGCGCGGCGGCTTGCGCGGCTTCTACGTCTTCATCGCCTGCATCGCGCTCGGCGTGATGGCGATCGCCGGCGTCGGCTCGGTGTCGGCGAGCCTGAGTGATGGTCTCGCCCGCGAGGGCCGCACGCTGCTCGGCGGCGACGTCTCCTTCGTGCTGTTCCAGCGCGAAGCCAAACCTGAAGAGGTCGCCTTCCTGCGCTCGCGCGGCAGCGTCTCGACCGCCGCCACCTTGCGCGGCATGGCGCGCGCAGCCGACGGCCAGCTCGCACTGGTCGAGATGAAGGCGGTCGACGACACCTATCCGATGCTGGGCCAGCTGACGCTGGCGCCGCCGCTGCCGATGTCCGACCTGCTCGCGATGCGCGACGGCGCGTTCGGCGCCGCTGCCGATCCGGCGCTGCTGGCACGGCTGTCACTGAAGACCGGCGACCGCGTGACCGTCGGGTCTGCGACCTTCCAGATCCGCTCGACGGTCGAAGCCGAGCCCGACAAGCTCGCCGGCGGCATCGGCTTCGGCCCGCGCTTCCTGATCAGCAAGGAGGCCTTGCGTGCCACCGGCCTGATCCAGCCCGGCAGCCTGGTGCGCTGGGTCTACCGGGTGAAGCTGCCCGAGGCCGCCAACAACGAGCGCGCCACCGAAGCCTTCATCGCGGATGCGCGGAGCGCCGCGCCGCAGGCCGGCTGGGAGATCCGCAGCCGCTCCAACGCCTCGCCGCAGCTCGAGCGCAACATCAGCCGATTCACGCAATTCCTGACCCTGGTCGGCCTCGCCGCGCTGCTGGTCGGCGGCGTCGGCGTCGCCAATGCGGTGAAGAGCCATATCGACCGCCGGCTCGAGGTGATCGCGGCGCTCAAGGCCGTCGGCGCCACCGGGCGCGACGTGTTCGGCATCTATCTCGCGCAGGTTCTGCTGCTCGCGGCAATCGGCTCGGTGATCGGTCTTGCGCTCGGAGCCGCCATGCCGTTCGCGATCGTCGGCCTGTTCGGCAAGCTGCTGCCGCTGCCGGTGGTGCCGGCCGTGCATGCCGACGAGCTCGCGCTGTCCTTTCTCTACGGCCTGCTCACCGCGCTCGCCTTCGGCCTGTGGCCGCTCGGGCGCGTCCACGACGTGCCGGTGGCCGCCCTGTTCCGCGACACCGTCAGCTCGGAATGGCACCGGCCGCGCGCGGGCTATCTGGTGTTCATGGGCGTCGTGATCGCGCTGCTGATCACCGTGGTGATCGGGCTCTCCTTCGACAAGCGCATTGCCGCGGTGTTCGTGGCCTCCTCAGTCTTGGTGTTCGCCCTGCTGCGCGGCATCGCCGCGCTGCTGATGGCCATCGCGCGCCGGCTGCCGCGGACGCGGCTGCCGATGCTGCGGCTCGCGATCGCCAACATCCACCGGCCGGGCGCGCTGACGCCGTCGGTCGTGCTGTCGCTGGGCCTCGGGCTCGCGGTGCTCGTCACCATTACCCAGATCGACGGCAATCTGCGCCGCCAGTTCCTGGCCGCGCTGCCCGACCGCGCACCGTCGTTCTTCTTCATCGACATCCCGAGCGCGCAGGCCGCACCGTTCGACGAATATCTCCGCAAGATCGCGCCCGGCGCCACGGTCGACGACGTGCCGATGCTGCGCGGACGCATCGTCGCCGCGCGCGGGGTGCGCGCCGAGGAGCTCAAGCCCACCACCGATTCCGAATGGGTGCTGCAGAGCGACCGCGGCCTGACCTACACCGGCGAGCTGCCGAAGGGCTCCAAGGTGGTCGAGGGCGAATGGTGGAGCCCCGACTATTCCGGCCCGATTCTGGTCTCGATGGAAAAGAAGATCGCCGACGGGCTGGGCCTCAAGCTCGGCGACGAGATCGTGGTCAACGTGCTCGGCCGCGACATCCCCGCCAAAATCGGCAATCTGCGCACCATCGACTGGCAGGGGATGGGCATCAACTTCGTCCTGGTGTTCTCGCCGAACGCCTTCAAGGGCGCCCCGCACACCCACATCGCGACGCTGACGGAAACGGGCGGAACTGCGGTCGGCGACGGCAAGATCATCAAGCAGGTCGCCGACGCCTATCCGATGGTGACAAGCGTGCGCGTGCGCGAGGTGATGGAGACGGTCGGCTCGGTGGTGACCAATCTGGCCCTTGCGATCCGCGGTGCCAGCGCGGTGACCCTGATCTCGGCGATCCTGGTGCTCGGCGGGGCGCTCGCCGCCGGCCATCGCCACCGGGTCTACGATGCCGTGATCCTGAAGACGCTGGGCGCGACGCGGCTGCGGCTGCTCGGCGCCTATGCGCTCGAATACCTCCTGATCGGGCTCGCCACCGCATTGTTCGGCGTGATCTCCGGCAGCCTGGCTGCCTGGATGATCGTGACGCGGCTGATGACGCTGAGCTTCGTCTGGCAGGCCGGCAGCGCGGCGGGCGTGGTGGTGGCCGCCCTGATCGTCACGGTCGGGCTCGGGCTCGCGGGCACGCTGCTGGCATTGAACAAAAAGCCCGCCACGGTGTTGCGGAATTTGTGACAAAATGTAGCGGCTGGCGGCGCCCGTGCGGAATCGCACGATTCCTGCGATTAACCACGCCAGCCGTCAGGTTCGCGTCAGGATTGCCGCCGAGGGCGACATTCAGCCGCGCGTGGAAGGTTGCAGCGGATGTGTTAGTTTCCCACATATCGAGTGGGTTCGGAGCCCCGATTGTTAGCCAGAATTTAGTCGGTTGGCATCGGTATCCGAGATAGAGTTAGACGAACCGGCGGCATCGCGACCCCAGTGCCGGACCGGACCAACCAACGGGAATTCGACCATGTCGGACCTAGACCGTAACTACGCTTCTCCTTTCGGCAGGGCCGCCGGGCGTGCTGACGCCGCGACGGTCGATGCCGGCCTGCGCGCCTACATGCTGCGCATCTACAACTACATGAGCATTGGCCTGGCCATCACCGGCCTTGCCGCGCTCGGCGTCTACATGGCTGCCGTGACCGACGTTCCGACCGCGGACGCGGTCCGCGTCGGCAAGCTGTTCCTGACGCCGTTCGGCTACGCGATGTTCGTCAGCCCGCTGAAGTGGCTGTTCATGCTCGCGCCGCTGGCGATGGTGTTCGTGATCTCGGCGGGCATCAACCGCCTGGCGCCCTCGACCGCGCAGATCCTGTTCTGGGTGTTCTCGGCGCTGATGGGCATCTCGCTGTCGTCGATCTTCCTGGTGTTCACGCACACCTCGATCGTGCGGGTGTTCTTCATCACCGCGGCGACCTTCGGTGCGCTCAGCCTCTACGGCTACACCACCAAGCGTGACATGAGCGGCATGGGCTCGTTCCTGTTCATGGGCCTGATCGGCATCATCATCGCGAGCCTGGTGAACCTGTTCCTGGCCAGCTCGATGCTGCAGTTCATCGTGTCGGTGGTCGGCGTGCTGGTGTTCGCGGGCCTCACCGCCTGGGATACCCAGCGGCTGAAGAACGACTACATCTACGGCTACGCCTCGGCCGGCGGTGACATCGCAGAGCGCGCGGCCATCACTGGCGCGCTGTCGCTGTACCTGAACTTCATCAACCTGTTCACGCTGCTGCTGCAGCTCCTCGGCCAGCGCGACTAAGCGCAACGACGAGAGAACGGACATGACCCCGGCCGAAAGGCCGGGGTTTTTGTTTGGAGGGCAGGACGCGCTCCCGTAGATGGGGTAACGGGCCGGCCGCCCGCTCGCTACGGCGCGATTTGGAAGCTCGCTCGCGAGCGGCCTGTTGGTTGGAAGGCGGTCGTCCCTCA
>RXJC01000008.1 GCA_003963435.1 Bradyrhizobiaceae bacterium
GGCCGCAGGCGCCGAGCAGGATCGCATCCGCCTCCTCGCACAGCTTGATGGTCGAGTCGGGCATCGACTTGCCGGTGGCGAGATAATTGTTGGCACCGGCCGGCGCCTCGGTGAAGCGGAAGCCCAGGCCCGACTTTTCGCCGACCTTGCGCAGCACCTCGAGCGCCGGGGCCATGACTTCGGGACCGATGCCGTCACCGGCGAGCACGGCAATGTGGAAGGCGTTGTTTGCGGACATGGGGATTCCTGGATTTTCAGACGTCATTCCGGGGCGGTCCGCAGGACCGAACCCGGAATCTCGAGGTTCCGGGTTCGATGCTCCGGGCCCGCTTCGCGGTCCCCTCGCATCGCCCCGGAACGACGACGACACTACGGCGTCAGCACTGTGCGTCCGACCACCGCGCCCTGCTGCAACTGCAGCAGCGCGTCGTTGGCCTTGGCGAGCGGGGCCGTCGTCACCGGGATCGGCGGCACCTTCTTGCTGCGGACGAGGTCGAGCAGCTCCTGGGTTTCGCGCAGATTGCCGACATAGCTGCCCTGAATCGTGATCGCCTTGATCGGAATCAGCGGCAGCGCCCAGGTCGCGCCGCCGCCGAACAGGCCGACGATCACGAGCTTGCCGCCCTTGGTGAGGCAGTCGAAGCCGAGCTGCGTCGTCGCGGCGTTGCCGACCAGGTCGATCACGGCCCGGATCGGGCCGCCTGCTTTCTTGGCCAGTTGCTCCAACGCATCCGGCGCCTTGGGATCGACGGTGGCGAGCGCGCCAGCCTTCTCCGCAGCCTCGCGCTTCCTGGCATCGATATCGACCATGATCGCGCCTTTGCCGCCCATCGCCTTCAGCAGCGACAGCGCCATCAGGCCGAGACCGCCGGCGCCGAACATCACGATCGGCGTGTCGAAATATTGCTCGACCTTCTTCAGCGCGCTGTAGGTGGTGACGCCCGAGCAGGCGTAGGGCGCGGTCGTCGCCGGATCGAGGCCTTTCAGATTGAGCAGGTAGCGCGGATGCGGCACCAGCATGTGATCGGAATAGCCGCCGTCGCAATAGACGCCGAGCGAACGCGGCGTCAGGCACATGTTCTCGTCACCGGCAAGGCACGTCGCGCATTTGCCGCAGCCGATCCAGGGATAGACCAGCCCGACATCGCCGATCTTCAGGTCGCCCTGGTCATTGGGCTTCACGTCGGGCCCGAACGCCAGGACTTCACCGACCGTCTCGTGTCCCATGGTCAGCGGCAGGTTGATGCCGCGGTCCTTCAGCGACAGCGGCTTGCGGCCATGGCCGAGATCGTAGCCGCCTTCCCAGATGTGGAGGTCGCTGTGGCAAACGCCGGCCGCCTTCACCTTGATCAGCACCTGCGTGCCCGACGGCTGCGGCGTCGCCTCGTTAAACTCCTGCAGCGGCGCCTTGAAATCGGCTACCTTGAAACTCTTCATCGGCGTCCTCCCGCATGCTTCTTGTCGCCGCGCCACCATGCCATGACCGGCAAGGCGAGACAAACCGGTCTTAGGTCAGGCCAGCGGATGATGGCAAGCGGCGAACTGGCCGGGTGCGATTTCGCGCAACTCCGGTATCTCCGCGCTGCATCGCTGATCGGCCCGCGGGCAGCGGGTACGGAAGCGGCAGCCGGACGGCGGCGCAATCGGCGATGGCGGCTCGCCGCCCGCTACACTCTCGGCGGGACGAACATCCGGATCCGGCACCGGGATCGCCTGCAACAGCAGCGCCGTGTAGGGATGCGCGGGACTTGCGAACAATTGCTCCGATGGCCCGACCTCACAGAGCCGGCCGAGATACATCACCGCGACGCGGTCGCTGACTGCTTTCACGACCGCAAGATCATGCGCGATGAATAGCAGCGTCAAGCCGAAGCGCGCCTTCATCTCCTCCAGCAGGTTGAGGATCTGCGCCCGGATGGAGACGTCGAGTGCCGAAACCGGCTCGTCGCAGACGATGAACTCGGGATTAAGCACCAGCGACCGCGCGATACAGATGCGCTGGCACTGCCCGCCGGAGAATTCATGCGGAAGGCGTCCAGCGACGAGGTCAGGGTCGAGCCCGACCGCGGACAGGACCTCGTGAACCCTGCGCCTGCGCTCGGCCACATCCTTGACGCCGGCGATGACCAGCGGCTCGGCCACGATGTCGCCGATGCGGCGGCGCGGGTTGAGGGAAGCAATCGGGTCCTGGAAGATCAATTGCACCCGGCGGCGCATCTTGCGCAGCGCCTCGCCCTCCATCGCGGTGAGATCCTCGCCGTCGAACAGCACGCGGCCGGACTTGGCGCGGCGCAGTTGCAGCACGGCGCGCCCCAGCGTCGACTTGCCGCAGCCGGATTCGCCGACCAGCCCGAGCGTCTCGCCGCGCGCGACCTGGAGGCTGACGCCGGAGACGGCGTGGACCGTCTTGTTGCCGAGGCCATATTCGACGACGAGATTGTCGACGTTCAGAAGCGGCGCTTCCGGCACAGCAAGCTGCATCATGCGCCGACTCCTTCCGCCATCCGGATCGGATGGAAGCAGGCGTAGAGATGGTCAGGCCTCTCGGCGCCTGTCAGTGCAGGCTTGGCCTCGTGACAGCGGCCCGTGGCATAGCGGCAGCGCGGCGCAAAGGAGCAGCCACGCAGCGGACGGGTCGGATCGGGCGGACGGCCGGAGATCGCGGGCAACGGCGTATGCGGCGCGGCATCCAGCTTCGGGATCGCCGCCAGCAGCGCTTCGGTGTAGGGCATATGCATGCGCTTGAACAACGCCGGGGTCGGCGCGCGCTCCACCACCCTGCCCGCATACATCACCGCGACCTCGTCGGCACGGCCGGCGACGACGCCGAGATCGTGAGTGATGATGATCATCGCCATGTGACGGCGGCGCTGCTCGCGCGCGAGCAGATCGAGGATCTGCGCCTGGATGGTGACGTCGAGCGCGGTCGTCGGCTCGTCCGCGATCAAGAGCTTCGGCTCGCAGGACAGCGCGATCGCTATCGCGATGCGCTGGCGCATGCCGCCGGAGCATTGATGCGGATATTGCGCGAGCCGTTGCTCCGGCGCGGGAATGCCGACGGCGGCGAGCAGCTCGATGCTGCGCGCCCGCGCGGCCGAGGCATCGAGTTCGAGATGTTCCTGAATCGTCTCCATCAACTGGGTACCGATGGTGAGCACCGGATTGAGCGAGGTCATGGGATCCTGGAACACGACCGCGAGATCGCGCCCGCGCAGCTGTCGCAGACGTTCGGAATCGAGACGCGCCAGATCCTGGCCGTCGAACATCACGCGGCCCGAGAGCTTCGCCTTCTTCGGCAGCAGCTGCAGCACCGCGCGCGACAGCATGGTCTTGCCGCAACCGGACTCCCCGACGATGCCGAGCGTGCGGCCCGCCTCCAGCGACAGATCGACATGATCGACGGCGCGCAAATTGCCGCGCGGCGTCGGCAGCTCGACCGCGACGTCCTCGATGGTCAGGAGCGGCCCGCTCACAAGGCCCCCTGACGCGGGTCGGTCAGCGCCCGCAATGTGTCGCCGACCAGATTGAAGGCCAGCACGGTCAGGAACAGTCCGGCCGCCGGCAGGAAGGCGAGCCGCGGCGCGACATCGAGGTTGTCGCGGCCCTCACCGATCATGCTGCCCCAGCTCGCCATCGGCGGCGGTACGCCGAGGCCGAGGAACGACAGCGCCCCTTCGACCACGATGGTCACGGCGACGCCGAGCAGGAAGAAGGCGAGCAGCGGCAGGATCACGTTCGGCAGCAGCTCGCGCAAGACGATGCGCGCATGGCTGGCACCCAGCGCCTCCGCCGCGATCACGAATTCGCGCCGCGCCAGGCTCAGCGTCGCCGCGCGCGCCACGCGCATGAAAGCGGGAATGCCGAGCACGCCGAGGATCACGGTGAGGTTGGGGACGGACTGGCCGAGATAGGCGGTCACGGCCAGTGCGAAGATCAGCGGCGGAAAGGCGAGCAGGACGTCCATGCTGCCGACCACGACCGCCTCGAACCGGCCGCGGAAATAGCCCGCAAGCAGCCCAAGCGCGCCGCCGAACGCCAGGCCGATCAACGGCGCGATCAGCCCCACCGTCAGCGACGCCCGCGCGCCAAAGATCAGACGGGCGAGCTCGTCGCGGCCGAGCCCGTCGGTGCCCAGCCAGTGCTCGCTGGAGAACGCCGCGCGGCGCTCCAGCATGTCCATGTCGGTAGGGTTCTGCAGCGGCAGTACCGGCGCGAGGAGCGCGAGTGCCAGGATGATCGCGAGCCAGGCGCTCGCGATCCAGAACAACAGGCCGAGCTTTCGCCTGCGCCTGACAGGTGCCGCCGTGGCCTCGTCCTGCAGCGAAAGCTCAAGCGTGGCCATGGCGGATCCTGGGGTCGAGCACGGCGTAGAGCATATCGACGATGAAATTCACGATGACGAAGCCACAGGCGACCAGCAGCACCACGCCCTGCAGGATGACGAGGTCGCGGGTGTAGATCGCCCCGACCAGGAGCCGGCCGATGCCAGGCAGCGCGAAGATCGATTCCACGATCAGCGTGCCGCCGAGCAGGCGGCCGATATTGATGCCGGTCACCGTCACCAGCGTCAGCGACGACGGCTTCAGCGCATGCACGAACAGGATACGCGCGGGCTTGAGGCCCTTGGCTTTCGCGAGCGCGATATAGTCCTCCTGCAGGGTCGCGATCATGTCGGAACGCAGCACCCTCATGATGCCCGGCCATTCCGCAAGGGCCAGCGTCAGCGCCGGCAGCACGAAGAAACGCAAATTGCCGAGCGGCTCCTCGGTGAACGGCACATAGCCGGTCGCCGGCAGCCAGTGCAGCTCGACCGCAAACAGATAGATCAAGAGGATCGCCACCAGGAAGGACGGCATCGACAGCATCGCGAACGCGCTGCCGGTCATGAAACGGTCGAACGCGCCGCCGGCACGCGCCGCACAGGCGATCGCAACGGGAACGCCGATCAACAGGCCGATGAACTCGGCCATCAGCATCAATTGCAGCGAGACCGGGATGCGCTCGGCGACCGCCTGCAGCACCGTCTGCCCGGTGCGGAACGAGCGGCCGAGGTCGCCCTGGAGGACGTGGCCGAGCCAGCTCAGGTAGCGCCACCAGAGCGGCTGGTCGAGCCCCATGTCCCGGCGCAGCGCCGCGACATTCTCCGGGGTCGCCTGGTCGCCGAGGATGACGAGAGCGAGATCGCCCGGCAGCAGCGAGGCGATCAGGAATGTCAGCAGCGAGACGGCGAGCAGCACCGGCAGCATGGCAAGCAGCCGCCGAATGACGAAGTTCAGCATCGCGCCATCATTCCAGCCAGGTCCTCGAGACGTCGATTAC
The DNA here is from genome assembly GCA_003963435.1 of Bradyrhizobiaceae bacterium. GTDB lineage: Bacteria > Pseudomonadota > Alphaproteobacteria > Rhizobiales > Xanthobacteraceae > Bradyrhizobium. Next base: position 5,320 of record RXJC01000008.1, read on the forward strand.
GCCGTTGTAGATCTTCGGGAAGCCCTTCAGCTTGGCGCTCGACAGCGCGTAATAGGTGTTCTGGAAGGTCCAGAACCAGATCGCCTCCTTGTTGATCAGCCGGCTGATGGCGCAGTAATCCTCGATGCGCTGGCCGGGATCGGCCGTGACGCGCGCGTGGTCCAGGAGCTTATCGAGCTCGGGGTTTGAGTATCCGGCGAGCGCGAGCGGGCTGCCGCTGCGGAAATTCGCGTACATCTGCGGATCGGGATCGGCGAGATCGACGATGCGCCACGGCGTCATCTGGAACTGGCGCGTGAAGGCGCGCGAGGGAATGGTGGCCTGGTCGACCTGCTCGATCTCCATGTTGGCGCCGACGCGCTTCCAGAACTGCTGCAGCACCTGGCCGACCATGCGGCCGCGCGGTGTCGCAGTCACCAGCATCTTGAACTCGACCGGCTTGCCGTAATCCTTGATCAGCGCCTTGGCCTTTTCTACGTCGAAGGGAAGCGCGCCGTCGTCCTTGCACTTGACCCAGGAGCCGTCGCCGTAGGGGTTGGTCGCGGGCCGGCTGAGGCCGTTGCTGATCGCCTGCGACATTTTCGGACGGTCGAGCGCCATTACCAGCGCATGGCGTACCCGGACGTCGTCGAACGGCACGACCTTGGTGTTGAAGGCGTAAACCGCGGCGCCCGAGCCCTTGTAGGTGTGAACGGTGAGCTTGGAGTCCTTCTGTGCCTTCATGATGTTGTCGGCGTCGGCCTCGTCATCCCAGATGATATCGGCCTCGCCCGACTGCAGCGAGGCGAAGCGCGACTGCGCATCGGGCAGCGGCTTCAGGACGATGCGATCGAGATAGGGACGGCCTTTGTCCCAGTAATCGGGATTCTTCTCCAGCACCATGCGGTCGCCGGCAGCCCATGATTTCAGGATATAGGGACCGGTGCCGACGGGATTGCGGTTGTAGTCGTCGCCCTTGATCTTCCAGGCCGTCGGCGAATGAATGACGTTGTTCTGGCTCTGGATCGTGATCGTCGCCGGCAGGTTCACCGAGGGATCGGTGAGCTTGTAGACGATTGTGTATTCATCCGGCGCCAGCACCTCCTTGACGTTGGTGATGTAGAAGGCGCAGCGGCACTTGTTGGCCGGATTCTTCTGCCGGTCGAAATTCTCCTTGAAGGCCTGCGCATTGAAAGGCGTGCCGTCGTGGAATTTCACGCCCTCGCGCAGCTTGAAGGTCCAGGTCATGTAGTCGTCGGAATGGGTCCAGGACACCGCGAGCTTTGGCGCGGCCTCTCCCTTGTCATCCAGCGTGGTGAGCGTATCGAAGATCGCGGCGGCAGCGGTGAAGGTCGAGGTGTCGTAGACACCGACTTTGAGCGGATCGAAGCCTGCAATCTCCAGCTCCTGCCCGACGGTGATGCTGCCGCCCGACTTCTGCGCCAGCGCGGGCGCCGCCAGTGGAAGGAGGGCAAATGCCGCAGCAAGGAAAATCGGCGCGCGCTTGCGCGCCGCGGCAGCAAACTTCGTCATGGTTCCTCCCGGGATCCCTCGTCCGATATTTCGGATCGCTGAATGACTGGAGGCGAGATTGACGACAAAAGCGCGCCACCGCAAGAGAAACGCACGCAAGATCACACGCCGCAGGTGCGGCGCAATGGTGCTCAGCGCGTCGCGGCTGTTTTGCCTGTCGGAATTGACGCGTCGTCAGCGAGGCCGATCTCGTCACGCAACGCATCGGTATGCTCGCCGAGCACGGCCATCGTCCTGCCGGGCGTGGTATCGGCGCCCGACATCCGGAACGGCAGGTTGAGCACCTGAAAGGAGCCGCCCTCGTCCTGCACGGACGTGAGTGCCCGCCGGTGTGCCAGCTGCGGATCGGCCAGCGCCTCGGACACGGTGCGATAGGCCGAAGCCGGCACGCCGGCGGCGCCGAGGGCTGCGAGACATGCATCGGTTGTGAGCTGCCGCGACCAGGCTTCGACCCCGTCCATCACTTCCGCCCAATTCTCGCGGCGCGGGGCATAGGTCGCAAAGCGCGGATCGGTGATCCATTCGGGGCGGCCGATCACGCCCATCAGAGCCTGGAACGTTTTCTCGCTGGCGACCGTGATCATGACGTAGCCGTTCGCCGTCTCGGTCGGGCCGAACATCGGCCGCGGCGGCGGCTTCACGGCGAATTGCGCATTCTGCAATTCGGTCAATGTCAGTGACAGCATCGATTCCAGCATGGAGACGTCGATGTGCTGGCCGAGCCCGGTCACGCTGCGCTGATAGAGCGCGGACGCGATCGCGCCGAAGCCATAGGTGCCGGTGACGACGTCGGCGTGATAGATGCCGCAATAATCGGGGCGGCTGCGGCCGGGCTGGTAGGCGAGATGCGCCATGTCGTAGCCGGAGGCGGCATGGATTACCGGCGCGTAGGCCGGCAGCTCGGCCGAGGGGCCGGTCTGGCCGTAGCCGGAGATCGAGCAGTAGATCAGCCTCGGATTGACGGTGCGCAGCCTGTCGTAGTCGAGCTGCAGCCGCTGCATCACGCCGGGGCGGAAGTTCTCGACCAGGATATCCGCGGTCGCCACCAGCCGGCGGACCGCCTCCCTGCCGTCCTCGCATTTGAGGTCGAGCACCATGCTCTTCTTGCCGACATTGAGCTGGCCGAAGGCGGTGCTGCAGCCGTTGCGCAGCGGTGGCCGGGTCCGCATCGTCTCCCCGCCGTCAGTCTCGATCTTGATGACCTCGGCTCCCATGTCGGCAAGCATCCGCGCGCAGTGAGGACCGGCAATCGTGGTCGAAAAATCCAGCACCCTGAGGCCGGCAAAGGCCTTTGTCGTCGTCCCCTCATGCTTATCTGATAGCTGCATCCCCGAAGCCCCTGGAACCTTCAATGTTCTCTCTTGTTGATGCGGCGACCCTAGAGGGCGGCGGCTGAGTAGGAAAGTGTTTACCGAACGGATGCGCCGCGTGGGCGGGCTTTGGAATTCGTGGGCAACTGGACCCGTTCTTGCATAGAAGCAAACGGGATCGGAAGAGGGCAGTCGTTCTTGAGGGTCTTGTTCGTCACGACAGAGATGGACGACTTCGTCCGCGTCGGTGGACTCGGAGCCGTGTCCGCTGCGCTCCCGCGAGCCCTTCGCCCCTTTGCCGATATCCGGATCATGCTTCCCGGCTATCGCGACATCATCGAGCAACTCACGCATATTCAGATCGTTGGCCGCTGTCCGGCGTTCGCGGAAATGCCGGCCTGCTCGCTCGGCCGGGCCGCGACCAAGGACGGAATGCCGGTCTATGTCCTGCTCTGCTCGCAACTCTACGACCGGCCGGGCAACCCCTATGGCGACGAGTCGGGCCGCGACTGGCCGGACAACGACATCCGCTTCGCGCGCTTGGCCTCGGCAGCCGCTGAGCTGGCCATGGGCAAGCTGGACAAGAATTGGGCAGCAGACCTGATCCATGCCAATGACTGGCAGGCCTCGCTGGTGCCGGCCTATCTCGCCTGGCGAGGCGCCAAGCTGCCGTCGATCCTGACCATTCACAACCTCGCCTATCAGGGCCTCTTTCCAAAGGACGCGCTGCGGCGGATCGGCGCACCGGAAAGCTCCTTCCACATCGACGGCGTCGAATTCTACGACCAGGTCTCCTTCCTCAAGGCCGGCCTCGTCTACGCCTCGCACCTCACCACGGTCAGCGGCACCTATGCGCGCGAGATCACGACGGAGGAATTTGGCTGCGGCCTCGAGGGACTGCTTCGCGTCCGCTCCGACGCGGCCGAGCTCACTGGCATCCTCAACGGCATCGACGAGAGCTGGGACCCGCGCTCCTGCGCCCAGCTTGCCCAGCAGTTCGGCGCCGGCGACTGGGCCGGCAAGAGGGCCAACGCGGACTACGTCCGCAAGCAGTTCGGCCTCGCGGTCTCGCGCGGCCCGATGTTCGGCATCGTCGCCCGCCTTGTGCACCAGAAAGGCATCGACCTCGTGCTGTCGGCGGCCGACGAGATCGTCGATGCCGGCGGGCAGATCGTGGTCACCGGCTCCGGCGAGCCGGCGCTCGAGCAGGCCCTGATCGACGCGCATCGCCGCCGCCCGGACGCCATCGGCGTCGTGATCGGCTTCAACGACGCCCAGGCCCGCCGCATCTTCGCCGGCAGCGACTTCACCCTGATGCCCTCGCGCTTCGAGCCGTGCGGATTGAGCCAGATGTACGCCCAGCGCTTCGGCTCGCTGCCGATCGGGCACCAGACCGGCGGCCTTGCCGAGACCATCACAGACGGCGAGACCGGATTCCTGTTCGCCAAACCCTCGCGCGATTCCTTCCTCGGCGGCGTGCGCCGGGCCTTCTCGGCCTTCATGGCGCAGGACCAGCTCGACACCATGCGCCGCAGCGCCATGGGCCGCTCGTTCTCCTGGAGCATCTCGGCCGGCAGCTACAACGCGCTGTATCGAAAGCTGGCGTCGGTGTGAGGAAGCGGCGACGCTTCCCCACGCTCCGTCGTCGCGAGCGCAGCAGCGCGTCGGGGACACGAGAGACCTGCCCTCACCCCTTTCCTCGCACGTCCATCTGCGGCCGTCCGATCCAGGCGCGGTTGAGGCAGCGGGTCATCCAGTCCGGCTGCGGCTCGCCCCGCAGGCGCGCCTGCGCTTCCTGGTAGGGGCCGACATAGCGCAGCCGGCGAGGTAAGCTGGGATAGACGCGCCTGATCCATCGCAGCGCGTTGTCGGCCGCCCTCTCGTCACGCGCATCGAGCCCAAACCCGAACCCGGCGCGCAGGCGTTCCGGCAACATCCGCGCCGTCAGCGCGCGATACCAGCGCGGCGGTCGCAACCACGGACGCGCGCCGTCAAAAATCTGCGTTGCGATTTCGCGTGCCGCCGCGCTGACCGTCAGCGTGTCCGACTGCGCCATCGCCGCGGTGTAGGCCGTAAAGCCCGACCAGTCCGCCGGAAAATCGTCCGACGTCAAGCCGAACAAGGCACCGAACAGCCGGCTCTCGGCCCAGTAACGCTCGCGCTCGTCTGCCGAGAACGGCGGGAGCACGAGCTCGTGCGCCATCACCGCTGTCTCGACCAACGTGGCGTGAACCCAGCGCAGCGACGGGATGTCGTTGGCACAATAGCGCGAACCTGCCGCGAACGGGCCGACAGTCTCGGGCATCTCCCCCACGATCATGCTGTGGCGCCGGTGCAACTGCCGCGACGACAGCAAGGCCCGGTCGAGCGAGCCGAACACCATGGCAAAGACGATGTCGAAGGTGCGATGGAAGCGTCCGATCGGATCGGCAAAGGTTTTGGAATGCTCGGCGATCGCGGCAGCAACCCAGGGATGGGCCAGTTGCAGCAACAGCGCACGGCCGGCGCCGAGAAAGATGACGGCCTCGCGGTCGATCCGCCAGGTCAGCGTGTCAGGACCGAATACGCCGGCCACCGGTCCCGCCGCATGAGCGCGGACCCGATCGAGGGCGGCTTCAAGATCCTTCTCGACGACCAATGGCAAGTCTCGCGAGGACGACGCCGCGATAATAGCCCAGACTGGCGTCCTCCGACATCGTCATCGCAGCAAAACAATCTCCGGCGAGGCCACTACTCCGCCGCAATCGGCAGCACGTCCATATGCTCGTGCAGCACCACGCCGGCGAGCGGGTCGAATTCGCCGACCCACGGCTTTCGTGCGAGCACGGACCGCGTATGCACATAGCCGGCGTCCCAGCGCCGCATGATGCCGGACGGACTGAAGTCGATGTCCTTGGTATGGGTCTCGTGGTCGAGCTGCGGCGCCAGCAGCCGCACGACATGCATCCGTGTCGGACAGCCGTAGCCGATCAACTCCTTGACCGCCGGGTCGCGGCGCTCGCTGTCGGACAGGCGCGCGGCGAGCTGGTTGATGACGTGGCGCAGACGGTGGGCCTGCTGCTGGCGGGCAATCTGGCTCGCGATGCGGCTCGAGTACTGCACGTCCTTGTGCCGGTTCAGCACCTCCGCCATCGTCGTCGGCTCCGCGCCGACGGGATTCCACAAATGCACGGCGAAGATCAGCGAGTCCTTGCGCGGATTGTCGTCGAACACGGCTTCGGTCGGCGTGTTGGACAGGATGCCGCCATCCCAATAGAGCTCGCCGTCGACGCGCACGGCCGGAAACGCCGGCGGCAACGCGCCGGAGGCCATGACGTGCTTCACCGTCAGCTCGCCATCGCGGCTGTCGAAATAGCGCATCTGGCTGCTGCGGACATGCGCCGCGCCGACCGTCAGCCGCGGCGAGCAGCGGTTGACCAGGCTGAAATCCACCAGCTCGAGCAGCGTCCTCTCCAGCGGCACGGTCGAATAAAATCCGGCATGATCGGCGCCGAGCGGATAGGAATCTCCCGCATGCGCCAGAGCATTGGGGCGAAAGAAGCCGGGAATGCCGTTGGTGACGGTCGACCAATAGGTGAGCTTCTCGTTGAAGCCGGGAAACGCGGTGCGCAGATTCCAGACCGGATTCTGCTCCATCCGTTTCCAGAATTCCTTCAAGCGCGCAAGCCGCCGGTCAGGCGCGTTGCCCGCGATCAGGCTCGCATTGATGGCGCCGATCGAGGTGCCGATGATCCAGTCCGGCTCGATGCCGGCTTCATGCAGGGCCTGATACACCCCCGCCTGGTAAGATCCGAGCGCGCCGCCGCCCTGGAGCACGAGCACGACCTGCCCCGGCAGATCCGGCCCCTTGCTCTGCGTGTTGTCCTGCATGCCGTTCATGTCTTGCTCCCAGTGAGCTTGCACCGATCGAATCTTCGCGGGGCGCGCCGACTTGTTACGCCGCGCCATCTCAATGCGCGGTCCAGCCGCCGTCGACCGGAAGCGCGATACCGGTGATCGAAGCGGCCGCGTCCGTCGACAGGAACACCGTCAGCGCGCCAAGCTCCTCGACCGAGGCAAAGCGCTTGTTCGGTTGCTGCGCGAGCAGCACGTCGCGGATGACTTGGTCGCGGGTAACGCCGTGCGCCTTGGCCTGCGCGTCGATCTGCGCTTCGACCAGCGGCGTATAGACGTAGCCGGGACAGACCGCGTTGCAGGTGATGCCTTGCTCCGCGGTCTCCAGCGCCGTGACCTTGGTGAGACCGACGATGCCGTGCTTGGCGGCGACATAAGCCGCCTTGAACGGCGAGCCGACCAGGCCGTGCGCGGAGGCGATGTTGATGATCCGGCCAAAGCCGTTCTGGCGCATGGCCGGCAATGCCAGCCGCGTGGTGTGAAAGGCCGAGGTCAGGTTGATCGCGAGGATCTGGTCCCATTTCTCGACCGGAAACTGCTCGAGCGGCGCGACATGCTGGATGCCGGCGTTGTTGACGAGGATGTCGAGCCGGCCGGACTGGGCGATGGTCGCCGCGATCATCTCGGCGATCGACTTCGGCCGGGTCATGTCGGCCGGCGAGTAGCTCGCCTTGACGCCGAACTCGGCGGCGATCTGCTCCCGTGTCCGCCCGATCTCGGCAGCGACGCCGAGGCCGTTCAGCACGACGTCGGCGCCGGCCGCCGCCAGGGCACGTGCAATGCCGAGGCCGATACCGCTGGTCGATCCGGTGACGAGCGCGACCTTGCCGGCCAGCACGCGCGACGACGCGGATGCCTGCGTCTTGATGGGAATATTCATGATCCAGACCTCTTCTGGGCGCGACGCCGCGCCGTGGCTGCGGCGAAATCTGCGGGATCACCCGGCTTCGCGGAAATGCCGGTTGGCTTCCGAGTCCATACGTCCGCGCTATCGCAGGCGGGATGTCATTTCCGTTCCTGATCGGCTAGATTTACGCCCGATCTTGCTGGGAGCCGATCCATGGAAATGCACCAGGTCCGCTATTTCCTCGCGGTCGCGCAGCTGCTCAATTTCACGCGCGCGGCCGAGGAGTGCAACGTCACGCAGCCTTCGCTGACGCGCGCGATCAAGCAGCTCGAGGCCGAGCTTGGCGGCGACCTGTTTCGCCGCGAGCGGCCGGCGGCGCAGCTGACCGAGCTCGGCCAGCGCATGCATCCGCTCCTGAAGCAGTGCTATGACGCCGCTGCCGGCGCGCGCTCGCTCGCCTCCTCGTTCAGGAGCGGCGAGATCGGCGCGCTCCGAATCGCGCTGACGCACTCGATTGATCTCGCGCTGCTCATTCCCCATCTCAACGAGATCAGGCGGCAGTTCAACCGGCTCGAGCTGCGCTTCCTGCGCGGGACGAGCCGCGAGGTCGGCGATTTTCTCAAGAAGGGAGAGGCCGAGCTCGGCATCGCCGCCGAGATAGACGAGGCCTGGGACCGGCTCGACGTCTGGCCGCTGTTCACCGAGAACTTCGAGCTCGTCGTCGGCGACGGACACCGCCTGGCCGGCCGCAGCAGCATCGAGCTGGAGGATCTGCGCTCCGAGCAATTGCTGGCGCGGACCTTCTGCGAGCACGCGCGCCGCATCTCCGCGAGCTTGCGCGAGCATGGCATCGAGCATGGCCACGAAATCTCGAGCGAGCGCGACCTGATCGAGCTGGTCGAAGCCGACATCGGCGTGGCCATGGTACCGCACACCTCGCCCCTGCCGGACACGCTGACGCGTGCCACTGTCACCGGGCTGGACGCCCGCCGTACCGTCAATCTGTACGGCGTGGCCGGCCGGCAGCGCACGGCGGTCGCCAATGCCGTGATGCGCATGCTGCGCGGGGCGGACTGGCGGGAGATCGCGGGGTAATCTCGCGAATGATCGCCGCTGATCTTTCCTTCTCCCCTTGTGGGAGAGGGGAGAAGCGGGCGCTAGTTCTCCCTGCTCGCGCTCTCCAGCGCCGCGAGCAGATCGTCGATCTCCATGCGCTTGCGGAAATCGGGGTCGACGAAGCGCGCTTTCACGACGCCGTCACGGCCGACCACGAACACGGCCGGGATCGGCAGCATCCAGCCGTCATTGCCGTGGAATTTCGCCATGTCCTGGTAGGACAACAGGCTCTGGATCTCGGCACCGAGCCAGATTGCCAGATTGAGCGACAGCGCATAGCCGTTGTCGAGATCGGTCAGGATCGGAAACGGCGCGCCGGATTCGGCCTTGAGGCGCCCAGCGTATTCCTGCGTCTCCGGCACGACCGCGACGACCTGCGCCCCCATCGCCTCGATGCGGTCG
>RXJC01000442.1 GCA_003963435.1 Bradyrhizobiaceae bacterium
CGTTCTGGCGATCGCTCGGCGATAGCACCTCGCGGCTCGACCACAACGAGCCCGAGCTCAACCGGTCGCCGCCGGGCAATCCCCAGGACACCACGGCGCCGGCGGCGATGGCAGGCAATTTGCGACGCCTTGTGCTGGGCGAGGCGCTGACGCCGGCCTCGCGCACGCTGCTCACGGAGTGGATGGTGAACTGCAAGACCGGCGCGAACCGGCTGCGCGGCGGCCTGCCCGCAAGCTGGACCGTCGGCGACAAGACCGGCAACAACGGCAAGGATGCCTCGGGCGATATCGCAGTCGTCTGGCCCAAGCCCGACACGCCCATCCTGATCACTGCCTATGTCCAGGGCGGCACACCGAATGCGGCGCAGATCGAAGCCGTGTTCGCGCGCATTGGGCGCATGGTGACTGAGCGGCTGGTGTAAGCCGCGCGCATTGACGCAGCAGTCGCTTCCGGGTCAAGACAGGCCGCATGGAAGCGAAATTTCAGACCTTTCTCATCCTGCTCGCCGTGCTGGCGGGCACCGCATTGGCCGCGCGCCGCTTCAACATCGCGCCTGCCATCCTGCTGATGCTGGCCGGCGTCGGCCTCGCCTTCGTTCCGGGCATGCCCGCGGTGGAATTGCCGCCGGAACTGGTGCTGCTGATGGTACTGCCGCCGCTCATCTACTCGGCCAGCGTCGCCATGAGCTGGCGCGAGTTCAGGAACAATCTGCGCCCGATCGTGCTGCTCGCAGTCGGCGCGGTGATCTTCACCGCAGCGATGGTGGCGGCCGCCACGCATTACTTGATCGGCCTGCCCTGGACCATCGGCTTCCTGCTAGGCGCCATCGTCGCGCCACCCGACGTGGTGGCACCGCTCGCGATCGCGCGTAGGCTCAACATGCCGCGGCGGCTCCTCGTCATCCTCGAGGGCGAAGGGCTCGCCAACGATGCCACCGCACTGATCCTCTACCGCTTCGCGCTGGCCGCGATCATGGTCGGGCATTTCTCGCTGCCGCTCGCGGCCGGCGAATTCCTCCTTATCGTCGCCAGCGAGATCGCCTTCGGCATCGGCGTCGGCTGGCTCTCCCTCCGCTTCCGCAAATGGTCCGGAGATCCGCAGGTCGAGCTGACGCTGTCGCTGATCACGCCCTATGTGTCCTATTGGCTGCCCGAGCATGTCGGCGGCTCCGGCGTGATCGCGACCGTCGCCTGCGGTCTCTATGTGAGCTGGAACGGCCCGCTGCTGATCTCGTCGGCAACGCGTCTGCAAGGCATCTTCTTCTGGGACCTCGTGATCTATCTGATCGAGGGGGTGCTGTTCCTGCTCACCGGATTCCAGATGCGCGCGCTCTACGAGAAGTCGAAGGCGTTCCCGCTCGACGACATTCTGATCGCGACCGCGGTGGTGCTGGTGATCGTCGTGATCGCGCGTTTCACCTGGCTCTATCCCGCAACCTATCTGCCGCGAATGCTCAGCAAATCGCTGCGCCAGCGCGATCCGTCGCCGCCCTGGCAATGGCCGTTCGTGCTCGCCTTCACGGGCGTCCGCGGCGCGGTGTCGCTGGCGGCTGCGCTGGCGCTGCCGTTCACGCTGCCGAGCGGCGAAGCGTTTCCGTATCGCGACCTCATCCTGTTCGTGGCCTTCGGCGTCATCTTCGTCACGCTGATCGGCGTTGGCCTCACGTTGCCGCCGGTGGTGCGCTGGCTCGGTGTCGCAGAGGCCGGCCGCAACGAGCATGTCGCCGAGCACGAGGCCGAGATCACGGCACGGCGCCAGGCGCTGGATGCCGCACTGAAATCGCTCGACGCGCTGACTGAGGAGAAGGAGGTGTCGGAGGAGGTGATGCGACTGCTGCGCGCCCGCCACGAGATCCGCGTCAACCAGCTGCCGGATTCACTCGATCCCACTCACCACGACGTCTCCGCCGCCGGCACCGCGCTGACCCGCGACCTGATCGCCGCCGAACGCAAATTCATTCACAATCTGCTGCGCGACGGCCAGATCACCGACGAGACACGGCGACGGATCGAGCGCGACCTGGACCTGGAGGAGGCGAGCCTGGCAAACCGCGAGTATCGGGGCGTGCCGCTATAGCGCCAAGAGCTACCGCCTTGAAGAGCTACCGCCTCGCGCAGAACTCCCCGATTGCCGCCGCGACGGCTCCCGCGACCGTCTCCTGCCGCTCCGGCGAGTTCATCGCCATTTCCTCGTCGCGGTTGATGATGGAGCCGGCTTCGAGCAGCACGGCCGCACTGCTCGTCCGCGAGAGAACGACGAGCCCGTCATAGCGATAGACGCCGACATCCTTGTCGAGCAACTGGCGACGGTAACGACCCATGACCGGCAAGGTGTACTGGCTGGCATAGTGCAGGCCCTGCTCCTTCAACTGCCTGCCAATCATCCGGGCCAGCATCAGGCTGGTGGTGAAATGCGGATTCTGCTGCGACACGAACAGCGAGTGGCCCGAAAAGCGATCGCTGAAATAGCTCTTTGCGCCGTCGAACTCCCAGGTCTCGAGCAGTGTGTCCGGGACCGAATCATGATGGATCGACAGGAAGAGATCGGCCCGGTCGTCCTTGGCGGCACTGACCCGCTTCAACAGGCTCGGCCGCGCCTTGCCGTCCGTGACGAGCAGGCGGGTTGCGGCAAAGCCTTCGGACTTGAGCTTCGCCGTGATGAGCTTTGCGAGAACGAAATTGAAGCCGAACTCCGGATCGTTGCGCGCGCTGAGTGCGCCGTAGGACTCCGGGGTGTGCCCGACATCGACGACGATCCGGAATTTCGGCATCTCGCATTTGGCCGATGATTGCTTCGGCTTGGCGCTCGCGGCTTTCCGCGCAGCAGCGGCCTCGCTGCGGCCGGCCGGCACAAGCGATGCCAGCAGGATCGAGGCGACGAGTCCGGCGACAATGCTGCGCGATTGCCCCATGCGTCACTCCGCAGCCGCGATCCTCGGACGGCCGACAAAGCCCGCGACATCGCCAAAGCGCTCCAGCATCACGGCCGACAGATCCTTGGTCTTGCTGGTGACGCAGGCGCCGGAGCGCACCGCGTAGCGGTCCTGATGCGCGGCCTGCGGCGGCGGCTCGCCCTGCTGCAGTGCGCGGGCCAGATCCATCACGGTTTTGCGGAAATGCATGATGCCGAGATCGGTCGGCCCGAGATGCTCGCGGGTGCGGTCGGCGATCGGGCCCTGGCTGTCCTGCACGGCGGCATCCTGCTCGGAGACGCCCTTGATGCCGGTGTAGCTGCGGGTCTTCTGCAGCTTACGGTGGATCAGGTAGTCGTTGCCCTTGTGGCGCAGCGGCACGTAATTGTCGTCGACCTCCGCGATCACGCCGTTGCCACGATCATAGGCGTCACGCTCTGCTTGAGTCAGCGGCCGCTCCGGATTCCAGGCATAGGTGTAGATCCAGCAATTGGTGTCGGTGACGGGCACGAAGGTCTGGCCAAAGATGTTCTCGCCCGGCATCGCGCTCGGCGCATAGGCGTGGAACGGCATCAGGAACTGCGCGATGCGCCAGTAGATGTTGTCGCCGCCGGTCAGCCGGCCGCCGGCAATGGTCAGCCCGGCCTCGTGCGGGCTGATCTTGATCACCGGGCGCGGATCCTCGGCGATCCAGCGCATGTGATCGCTCGACATCCGGGCGATCGGGTTCACAAAGTGCTTCTTGATGTCGAGGATCTCGTTCTCCCCCTTGTCGAAGGAGAGATGGGCGAAGGTGAAATGCGCGGTGTCGATCGAGCCTTCCAGCGCCTGCACCCAGTTGCAGTCCTGCCATTTCTTGCTGACGTAGCGATGCGATGCCGGCAGCAGCGCCATTTCGAGATCGGGCAACTCGGGCATGGCCTCAAGCGGGCCCATATAGGCCCAGACCATCTCGCCCCATTCGCGCACCGGATAGGATTTGATGCGGATGAGGTCTTTTGCGTTGAGATCGGGATAGGAGGTCGGCATATCCACGCAGCGACCGTCGGTGTCGAATTTCCAGCCGTGATAGACACAGCGGATGCCGCATTCCTCATTGCGACCAAGCCAGAGATTGGCGCCGCGATGCGGGCAATATTGATCGATGACTCCGACGACGCCGCGCGTGTCGCGGAAGGCGAGCAACTCCTCGCCGAGCACGATGATCTTCTTCGGCTCGCCGTCGGGCTCGGGGAGTTCTTCGGAGAGAGCCACGGGAATCCAGAAGCGGCGCAACAGCTCGCCCATTCCCGTATGGGGGCCGGACTCGGTCAGGAATTTGTTGTCTTGGGCGCGGAGCATGGCGGATCCTCCCGATCTTTTTTCGGAAGATTGGCCCGGGCGAAGTGGGCGCGTCAACGCGAGACAGACTGGGATTGTTATCCTATCGAGCCCAACCTGACCCTCTCGGGCCAGTCGGGAACCCAAGGCCGATTGTTACAACCTGTTGCCAATGGGTAACGCCAACAGGTTGCAAGCGGGTCTAGACTGGCACCAGAGTTCGTTGCCGCCGCAGACAATTTAATTTTACGTGGGGTTTTGCAAATGAACAAAATCGCTCTGTTGGGAATCGCCGTCTCGCTCCTCTCCGCAAGCTCAGCATCCGCTGCGGATCTGGCAGCAAGGCCCTATACCAAGGCCCCGCCTCCGGTAGCTGCAGTCTATGACTGGACCGGGTTCTACATCGGCGGCCATCTGGGCGGCTCTTGGACCAATGAACAGTGGATCAACACCGCCAACACCACGGGGTTCGGTGACCTTTCCCCCGGCAACGGTTTCGCCCAGCGCGGGACCGGCGTGATCGGCGGCGCACAGCTTGGCTACAACTGGCAGTTCCAGAGCTTCGTGCTCGGCCTCGAGGGCACTGTCTCCGGCATGAGCAACAAGGGCAGCCTCCTCAACACCGTATTCGGCGCCGGGCTCGATGACGTGTTCAGCTGGCGGACGGACTGGATGGCCACGGTGGTTGGCCGTGCCGGCGTCGCCTACAACAACAACCTGTTCTACGTGAAGGGCGGCTATGCCGGCGTGAACAACAAGCTGTCGGTGTCCGACACAGTTCCTGCCCTTACGGGCTCCGGTTCGCAGACCACCTGGCACAACGGCTGGACTGTCGGCGCCGGCTGGGAATACGGCATCACGCGCAACTGGATTGTCGGCGTGGAATACAACTACGCCGCCTTCGAGACCAAGAGCTATCAGCTCGCCGGCGCCGCCGCGCCCGCGCTCTATACGTTCGACGTGAAACCGAAGGACATCCAGTCGGTGGTTGCGCGGGTGAGCTACAAGTTTGGCGGCCCGGTCATGGCAAAGTACTGATCCAGACCCAGACCTCTGCTCGACCAGACGACGAAGGCCCCGGCATTGCCGGGGCCTTTTTGTTTGGCAAGACATCGGGCGAACCGACGGCAATGGCTAAACCGGCCGCTCCCCCTTCACCGTCACGCGCGTGCCCGAGCGCGTATGCGGCCAGTAGTCCCACATCGCGCGGTGCTGGGTGCAGCGATTGTCCCAGAAGGCGATCGCGTTCTCGGTCCAGCGGAAGCGGCACTGGAACAGCGGGTTCTCGGCGTGCTGGTAGAGATAGGCGAGCATCGCGTCGCTCTCGTCGCGGGGGATGCCGTTGATGTGGCGGGTGAAGCCGCGGTTGACATAGAGCGCCTTCTTGCCGGTGACCGGATGCGTGCGCACCACGGGATGCTCGGCGTGCGGATAGCTTGGCCGATCGGCGACGCCGTAGTTGGCATAGAGGCCGCGATAGATCGGCTCGCCGTCATGCAGCGCGGTCAGGCCGTCGAGATAGGTCTTCATGCGATCCGACAGAGCTTCGTAAGCCGCGTACATGTTGGCGAACAGCGTGTCGCCGCCGCGCGGCGGGCATTGCTTGATGTAGAGGATCGAGCCCATCGGCGGCTCGAGATCGCAGGAGACGTCGGAGTGCCAGCCTTCGCCGTTCGCCCGCGGCGAGTTCTTGTCGGCATAGATCTTCATCAAGGCCGGATCTTCGTCCTCATGGGGAGCTGCGGGATGAAAATGCAGCTCGCCGAACTTGCGGCCGAAAGCGAGATGCTGCTGCGGCGTGATGTGCTGGTCGCGGAAGAAGATGACGAGGTTTTCGGCGAGCGCGCGATGGATCTCGTCCATCTGCCGGTTGGAGCGGGCATTGCCATCGACGAGCGAACCGATGTCGACGCCGGAAATTTCGGCGCCGATGATGGGGGTAAGCTTTTCGACCGCGATGGTCTCGTAAGGCGCGCCGTCCTCGGCCGTGTGGCGGTAACGAGGGCCTTGCTTGCCGGCGAGTGAGCTCATGGCGGTTGCTCCCGATCATTGTTGATTGGGAGGCATCGTAGCAACGTAGGGCGGGTTAGCGAAGCGTAACCCGCCACTTCGCGCCGCAATAAAATAAGGCGGGTTACGCTACGCTAACCCGCCCTACGATTCCGATGTTGAGGCGACGCCTACTCCGCCGCGGTCACCGGCACCTTGGCGCCCTGACCGTAGCGCTGCTCGATGTAGTCGATCACCAGTGCCTTGAAGTCGGCGGAGATGGTGGGACCGCGCAGCGTGCGGAACTTCTTGCCGTCGACGAAGACCGGCGCAGCCGGCGCTTCGCCGGTGCCCGGCAGCGAGATGCCGATATTGGCGTGCTTGGATTCGCCGGGGCCGTTGACGATGCAACCCATCACCGCGACGTTGAGCTCCTCGACACCCGGATATTTCGTCTTCCAGACCGGCATCTCGTCGCGGATGAAATCCTGGATCGAGCGGGCCAGCTCCTGGAACGTGGTCGACGTGGT
>RXJC01000620.1 GCA_003963435.1 Bradyrhizobiaceae bacterium
GTGGTCATCTTCCCGGAGGGACGCATCACCGTCTCCGGCTCGCTGATGAAGGTCTATGACGGCACCGCGATGATCGCGGACAAGGCCGATGCAGTGGTCGTGCCGGTCCGCATCGAGGGCGCGCAGCGCTCGCATCTCAGCTACCTCACCTCCAGCCAGATCAAGCGCTCGTGGTTTCCGCGGGTGACGGTCACCATCCTGCCGCCGATCAAGCTGCCGGTCGATGAAGCGCTGAAGGGCAAGGCACGCCGCAATGCCGCGGGCGCCGCGCTGCAGGACGTGATGATCGACGCTCTGGTGAAGAACGCCATGCTCGATCACTCGCTGTTCGAGGCGCTTGGCCACGCCTATCGCGACCGCGACACCGGCAAGGTCATCATCGAGGACGCGCTCGGCACCAAGCTGACCTATCGCAAGCTGATCCTCGGCGCGCAGGTCCTCAGCCGCAAGCTCGAGAGCGGTACCGACGTCGCCGAGAATGTCGGCGTGCTCCTGCCGAACTCCGCAGGCGTCGCCGTCGTCTTCATGGCGCTGCAAAACATCGGCCGCGTGCCGGCGATGCTCAACTTCTCGGCAGGTCCGGTCAACGTCCTCGCCGCCATGAAGGCCGCAGAGGTCAAGACCGTGCTGACGTCGAAAGCCTTCATCGAGAAGGGCAAGCTCGACAAGCTGATGGCCGCGATCTCCGCGGAAGCGCGCGTGGTCTATCTCGAAGACGTCCGCGCCTCGATCGGCGTGGCCGACAAGGTCAAGGGCCTGCTCGCCGGCACGACGCCGCGCGTCACCCGCCAGGCCAGCGATCCCGCCGTCGTGCTGTTCACCTCGGGCTCGGAAGGAACGCCGAAGGGCGTGGTGCTGTCCCACCGCAACATCCTCGCCAACGCGGCGCAGGCGCTGGCGCGGGTCGATGCCAATGCCAACGACAAGGTGTTCAACGTTCTGCCGGTGTTCCACTCGTTCGGGCTCACCGGTGGCATGATGATGCCGATGCTCGCGGGCATTCCGATCTACATGTATCCGTCGCCGCTGCACTACCGGATCGTGCCGGAGCTGATCTACCAGACCGGCGCCACGATCCTGTTCGGCACCGACACGTTCCTGACCGGCTATGCCCGCTCGGCCCACGCTTACGACTTCCGCACCCTGCGCCTCGTGATCGCCGGTGCCGAAGCCGTCAAGGACCGCACGCGGCAGGTGTTCATGGAGCGCTACGGCATCCGCATCCTCGAAGGTTACGGCGTCACCGAGACCGCGCCGGTGCTGGCGATGAACACGCCGATGGCCAACCGTCCCGGCACCGTCGGCCGCCTCTCGCCGCTGATGGAAAGCCGCCTCGACCCGGTCCCCGGCATCGAGGAAGGCGGACGCCTGTCGGTGCGCGGACCGAACGTGATGCTCGGTTACCTCAGGGCCGAGAATCCCGGCGTGCTCGAAAAGCTTCCCGAGGGCTGGCACGACACCGGCGACATCGTGGCGATCGACGCCGCCGGCTTCATCACCATCAAGGGGCGCGCCAAGCGCTTCGCCAAGATCGCGGGCGAGATGGTCTCGCTGTCGGCGGTCGAGGCCATCGCGACCAATTTGTGGCCGCAGGCCGGATCGGTCGCCGTGTCGATTCCCGACCAACGCAAGGGCGAGCGTATCGTGCTGCTGACGACGGAGAAAAACGCCGAACGCAGCGCGATGCAGGCCCAGGCCAAGGCGGTCGGTGCGTCCGAGCTGACCGTTCCTGCCGCGATCATGGTGGTCGACAAGGTACCGCTGCTCGGCACCGGCAAGACCGACTACGTCACGGCAACGACGATGGCCCGCGAGCAGGCCTCTGCGCCGGAGCGCGAGGTGGCGTAAGCCGGATGCACGAAATGCCTCAATCAGGCGACGCGCGATGCCCGGGAGTGGTTCTGCTTCATGGCATCGCGCGGACCTCGGCCTCCCTGAGGAGCCTCGAGCGAGCACTCGCGGCGACCGGGTTCGCAACGGTCAACGTGGACTATCCCAGCCGCAGCAAGCCGATCGCGGCCCTCGCGGATGATATCCACCCGCAAGTCAGTCGTTTCGCCGAACGCGACGCACCGCTGCACTTCGTCGCGCATTCGATGGGCGGCCTCGTCGCGCGCGCCTATGTCGCGAAATACCGCCCGGCCCAGCTTGCCAGCGTGGTGATGCTGGGCACGCCGAACGGCGGCAGCGAGGTCGCCGATCTCTTGAGCGGATATCGTCTCTATCGCGCCTTCTACGGGCCGGCGGGACTCGAGTTGACGACGGCCCGAGCGGACGCCTTCCCTCCCGTGGATTATCCCGTCGGCGTCATTGCGGGAAGTCGTTTCATCGACCCCGTCGCCGGACTTTTGGTTCTGCCGAAGCCCAATGACGGACGGGTGTCGGTGCAGAGCGCGATGCTTTCAGGCATGGCCGACCATATCGTCGTGAAGGCATCCCATACCGGGCTTCCACGCCACGCCGGCGCGATCAAACAGGCGATCGCCTTCCTGCGCGACGGCCGCTTTCAGCCGGGGTGATTGTCACGCCGCCGTCCGCCGCTCCTGCGCATAGCGCACCAGTGCGGCGAAGCGGTAGATGCCGTGCACGAACTTGCCATAGGGCATGGTGATGAACAGCGCGAACACGGCGCCGAGATGCAGCGCCAGAAGCGGCCCCATGGCAGCGGTCTCGCGCAGGAGCAGAAGCAGCATGCCCGTCAGCCCGGTCAGGAACAGCATGGCGATGAAGCCGACGTCCATGCCGTGGCGGGTCTCGTCGAGCAGAGCGGGATCTCGCCGCAGCTTGGCCGTGAACAGGCCGATCGGGCCAGTGATCAGGCCGACGCCGCCGAGCGTGCCGAGCACCACGGGCAGGTCCCACCACGGATACGGCGCCTCGCGGGCGAGCAGATAGTGGTAGAGCGTCGCTACCGACGTCGCCGCGAAGCACAGGATGAAGCCGTAGAAGGTCAGGTGATGAAAAAACTTGCGCCGGTCGGTCGGCTTGTCGTCCTCGTTGTAACAGCCGACGCCACCGCCATGGAGATAGCGCAACTCGCCGGCATCGCGGATCGCCTGGAAGATCGAGCCGCCGTCGGCGCGACCGCCGATGGGCGGACCGATGTCGCGCCAGAAGGCGCGAACGCTCATGACCAGCGCGAGAATGGCATAGAGGAAGGCGGCGCTGAACAGCGCGGCCATCGCGTTGTGCGGCATCAGTCTGTAGAAGGCGCCGGGACCGGTGTGAACGCCAAACAGCACATTGCGGTCGTTCAATGCGGCAAAGCCGAGGATGAAAGCCGCCATGCTGAGCGCGGCGACGACGCTGATGACGAGACCATTGCGCGCGAAAGCGCCGGACAGCGCTTGCGGCCAGGCATAGGCCGCGTAGGATTCGGCGCGCGCAATCGCGAGCGTCTTGGGAACGTTGACGTTGAATTCGTGCGGCGGCGAGAACTGGCAGTCGACATAGCAGGCGCCGCAGGCATGGCAGAGGTTGGCGAGATAGTTGAGGTCGCCGTCAGAAAAGGCACGGCGCATCTCCATGGCGGGAAACACCGCGCAAAGACCCTCGCAATAGCGGCAGGAATTGCAGACCGTCATCAGACGGTCGGCTTCGTCGAGAATCCTAGTTCCGTGCATGTTTCGCCGCTTCCCGTCCTGCGATCCGTCCGAACACGCTGCCGATGGTCATGCCCATGCCGGCGGCGTAACCCTTGCCGAGCACGTTGCCGGCCATGATCTCGCCGGCCGCGAACATGTTGGCGGACGGCTTGCCGCCAGCCATCAGCATCCGCGCCTCCTTGGTCACGCGGGTGCCGAGATAGGTGAAGGTGATGCCGGGCCGCACCGGATAGGCGAGATAAGGCGGCGTCTCGATCCTGCGCGCCCAATGCGTCTTGGGTGGGGTGATGCCTTCGGTCACGCAATCGTCCAGGATGGTGTAGTCGAAGGTCCCGGGCCGCACCGCGGCGTTGAACTCGGTGATGGTCTTTTCCAGCGCGGCCGGATCGAGCTCGAGCTTGCCGGCGAGCTCGGCAATTGTTTGCCCTGCGATCGGCGGGAACAGGGTCGGCATGAAGCTGGTGACCACTGTGGAGTCGAAGATGATGTAGGCGATCTGGTCGGGCTGCGCCGCGACCAGCCGGCCCCAGATGGCGTAGCGCTTCGGCCAGATGTCCTCGCCTTCGTCATAGAAGCGCTGGGCGTGCTTGTTGACGACGATGCCGAACACGACGGAGTCATGCCGTGTGATGATGCCGCCGTCGAATTTCGGCGCGCGGGCGTCGATCGCGACCGCATGGCACTGGGTGGGGTCGCCGACCTCCTGCACGCCCTTGTCGAGCAGCATCTTCAGGATCGAGCCGCGGTTATACGGCGTGCCGCGGATCAGGAAATTGTCGGCGGCCTCGCCCCAATATTGCTTCAGCCATTCGATGTTGGCCTCGAACCCGCCGGCCGCCGCGACCAGCGACGTCGCACGGATCTCGGTCTCGCCCTTGACCGGACGCTTGAGGCGCGCGGCGAGGAACATGCCGTCCTCGATCACGAGGTCGGTGACCTCGGCATCGTATTCGACCTCGACGCCGAGCCGTTCGGCAGTCAGATACAGCGCGTTGAGCATCGCCCGGCCGCCGCCGAGAAAGAAGGAGTTGGTGCGGCCAAGGCTCAGCGTGCCGCCGAGCGAGGGCTGCCAGCGCACACCCTGCTCCACGATCCAGTTCAGGATGTCCTTGGACTCCCGGATCATGTGGCGCGCGAGCACCTCGTCGGTCTGTCCGCCGGTGACGCGCAGCAGATCCTCCCAGAATTCCTCCTCGGTGTAGGGACCTGTCAGGATTTCGGTGGCGGCGTCATGGGCGCAGCGCATGTTGCGGGTGTGGCGGGTGTTGCCGCCGCGGTAAAACTTGGGCGCCCCCTCCAGCACGAGCACGGAGGCGCCGCCGCGGCGCGCCGCGATCGCCGCGCACAGCGCCGCATTGCCGCCGCCGATCACCAGCACGTCGTACTTGCTGCTCATGCCGTCTGCCCGATGCAACGAAGTTGGAGACATTCTGCCCGCCAGCGGCCTCGGTCAACCCGATCCGCCATTGCGCACTTTTGCATACAAAGATATACATGGCCGGCGCAAGCCACATCTCTGCATGGGCAGGATGCGTCGCGCGGTTCGAGGACATCATGGCCAGACGCCCGGCAAAGGCAGGCGGACCGATCGTGCGGAGCGGCGGCATTGCGCTGGGCGAAGCCGTGTTCCGCTCGCTCTGCGAGGCGCTCCAGGCCGGCAGCTACCGCGCCGGCGACCGCCTGCGCGAGGAGGAGGTCGCACAGCGGCTCAAGGTCAGCCGGACGCCGGTGCGCGAAGCGCTGGGCCGGCTCGCCGCGCGCGGCTTCGTCGAGCCCGCCGGCGGCCGCGGCGTGATCGTCCGCGACCTCGACATCTCGGAGGTGCTCGAGCTCTACGCCATGCGCGAGATCATGGAGGGTGCCGCGGCGCGCCTTGCCGCCGAACATGCCTCGCCGCCCGAGATCGACGCGCTCAGGGACATCGAGCAGGCTTTCGTCGATACCTCCGTGACGGACACCGCCGAGATGGCAAGAGAAAGGGCAAGGCTGAACCGCGCCTTCCATGAAGCGATCTGCCGCGCCGCGCGCAATCGCTACCTCGACAACGCTTCACGGGAATTGCAGGACTGGATCGCCCTGCTCGGCCCGACCACCTTTACCGTGTCGGGTCGCCCCTCGACCAGCCACGCCGAGCATCAGGCCATCATCGAAGCCATCGCCGCGCGCGACGGCGACAAGGCCGAGCAGCTTGCGCGGGCGCATATCCGCGAAGCGCTGCGCTGCCGGCTGAAGCTGCTGCAGAAGCAGTAGCCTATCGTCGTGCCCGGCGCGGAGCACGCGCATCGTCGGCCGCGCGGGCCAGCGCAGCATCGAGAGCTTCAGTCGGCCCGCCCAGCGCGCGCGTCAACCGGACGGCGGCCTTCAGCAGCAGCGACGTCATCGTCTTGATGTTGTCGCGCGTGAACCGCGGCTTCGGCCCCGAGAGCGACAAGGCGCCGACGCATTTGCCACCAGGACCGAACGCCGGGCAGGCCAGCCCGGCGCAATCGGGATCACGCTCGCCGAAGGACACGGCGATGCAGTCCTCGCGAATCTCGTCATAGCCCTCGCCTTTTTCGCCGTCGAAGGCGAGGATGACCCGGCCGGCCGCACCGCGGTCGAGCGGCAGCAGCATGCCGGCCTCGACGCGGTCGAGCGTCGAGTGCTGGGAATCGACGCGGAAGACGCAGAGCCTGCGCTTGGCGTCATGCCGCACGTGGTACGACGGGCTTTCGGTGCCGTCGGCCACGAGTTGCCGCAACAGCGGCATGACCCGGTCATGCAGATTGTTGCTGCGCTGATAGACCGCACCGAGGCGAAACGGCGTCGGGCCAAGATGGTAGCGTCCGTCGGCGAACTGGACGAGATAGCCGAATTCCTGCAGCGACGTCATCAGCCGCAGCAGCGTGCTTTTGTACATCTTGGTGCGCCGGGCGAGCTCGGCCAGCGTCATCGGCTCCGGCGCGTCCTCGAAGGCCGCCAGGATGCTGAGAGCGCGGTCGACGGCTGCAACGCCGGGCGAAGGCATGTCGTCTCCTATTGAGCAAATCCGGAGGGATCGATCAGCTTTGCGATGACGGGAAAATACGCATCCCCCATGCCCTTGTCGATCGTCTCCTGGAAAATCTCGCGCATCAGCGCCGCACCGCGCAGATTCAGGCCGGCCTGCGCGCCCAGCTCCAGCGCGTAGGAGAGATCCTTCATGGCATATTCGGTCGAAAAGGCTCGCAGCGGAAACTCCTTGGCGACGATCGCCTTCATGCCGTGGTTGCGCAGGGCAAAGCTATCCGCCGACCCCTTCGACAGCGTCTCCAGCAGCAGCTTCGGTTCGACGCCGCTGTGCTTGGCGAGCGCGACCGCTTCGGCCAGCGCGTTGACCGTCTCGAACAGCACCATGTTGTTGAGGATCTTCGTCACCTGACCCGCGCCGGTCCCGCCACAGAGGGTGACATCCGTGGCGAAATGACGGATCAGCGGCTCGACCGCAGCGAACTGCTCGGGCGCGGCACCGACCATGACGCTGAGCGTGCCGTCCTGCGCGGCCTGGCGCGTGCGTGCGATCGGCGCATCGATCCAGAGCGCGCCCTTGTCGGCGAGCTGCGCGGCGAACGATCGCGTCTGGCCGACATCGGAGGTGCCAAGGTCGATCACCGTCTGCCCGCGCCTGATCTCAGGCAAAATGCCAGCGAAGACCGACATCACGTGCCTGGCGCTGGGCAGGCACAGGAAGATCGTCTCTGCGCCGGCGACGACCTCCCCGATCGACTTCGCCGCCGTCGCACCATCGGCCGCGATCCGCGCCAGCGGCTCCGCGGCAAGGTCGAACGCAAGCACTGTACGTCCGCTCTTGCGCAACAGGTTGCGGCAGATCGGCTCGCCCATGACGCCGAGGCCGATGAATCCAATCGAACCAGACATTCCGTATTCCCCTTGAGAATTCTTGCGACCGGACGCGCGCGAATGCCCGCCCGGTCGCCGCAGTTACTTGACCAGCGGGCAGCCGCCTTCGCTCATCGGCCGGAACACCTCTTCGCCCGGCTTGGCGCTGACGACCCGGTAATAGTCGAACTTGTACTTGGACTCCTCCGGCTTCTTCACCTGGACCAGATACATGGTGTGGAGCACGCGCCCGTCAGGGCGGATCGCGACGTCCTTGTTGTACATATCATTGACTTTCAGCTCGTGCATCTTGGCGGCGACGGCCGTTGCATCCGTGGTCCCGGCGGCCTTCACCGCGGCAAGATAATGATGGACGCCGCTATAGACGCCGGCCTGAACCATGCTGGCGACCTTGCCGTCCATCAGGCCGGCGTAGCGCTTCGACCAGGCCCGGGTGTCTTCGTTGAGGTCCCAATAGAACGAGGTCGTCACCTGCAGGCCCTGGGTGACCTTGAGGCCGAGCGAATTCACGTCGGTGATGAAGACGAGCAGGCCGGCGAGCTTCTGGCCACCCTCGACGATGCCGAATTCCCCTGCCTGCTTGATCGCGGTCTGCACGTCCGCGCCTGACGTCGCGAGGCCGACGACGTCGGCCTTCGAGCCCTGCGCCTGCAGCAGGAACGACGCGAAGTCGGCGGTGCCGAGCGGATGCGCGGCCGAGCCGATCACCTTGCCGCCGGCAGCCTCGATGAACTTCGTCGCATCGCGCTGCAGCGCGTGGCCGAACGCGTAGTCGGCGGTCACGAAATACCAGGTCTTGCCGCCGGCGCGCGTGATCGCATCGCTGGTCAGCTTCGACAGCGCATAGGTGTCGTAGTTGAAGTGGAAGCTGACCGGCGAGCAGGATTTTCCGGTGAAATCGGACGAGCCGGGACCCGAGATGACGAAGATCTTGTTCTTCTGCTTGGCAACTTCGAGGATGGCAAAGCCGGCCGAGGACGCCGCGCCGTCCGCGATCATGTCGACGCCCTCATTGTCGAACCATTTTCGCGCGGTGGCCGCCGCGATGTCCGGCTTGTTCTGGTGGTCGGCCGAGATGATCTCGATCTTCTTGCCGAGCAGCTCGTTGCCGAAATCCTCCGCCGCGAGCTTTGCCGCGGCGACCGAGCCGCGTCCGCCATTGTCCGCGAACACGCCGGACTGGTCGTTGAGAACGCCGATCCTGATGACATTGTCGGCCGCAAATGCAGCACTCGTTTGCACGGCCAGAGCGGCCGCCATCATCCAACGCAACTTCATAACTCACGCCTCCCGTTTACAATCTTTGCTTATCGAGGATGTCTTGCAGCACCGGCGCGATGTGGCGCCGGAACTGTTCTGGATTTTCACTCATTGGAAAATGACCGAGCCGCTCCATCACGGTCGCCTTCGCGCCGGGAATGCCGGCGGCGGTGCGCAGCGTGTCCTCCGGCGTGCAGGAGAAATCGTACTCGCCGGTGAGGAGATAGAGCGGACACGCGTTGACGTCGATGTTGCCGGTGCGTCCGCGCAGATCGCCGTCGACGCGATAGAAGTAGAGATCGCCCTTGAAGATGCCGGGACCGCCCTGCTTGTAGCCCCACAGCGTCTCATGACGCGCGACTTCCGGACCATTGGGCGCGATCAATCCCGATACCAGGGCAGCGCAGACCTCGCCGCCATGGACGTCGGGCCGGTTGAGCCAGGCCGTGTCGTACCAGGGCTGCTGGAAGTCCGCCGCCTCGAGCCCGATCAAGGCGCGGAACTCGCGCGCATGTTCGATGGCGAGATTGAGCACGATGCGGCCTCCGATCGAGCACCCCATCACGACCGGCCGATCCAATCCGAGCGCATTGCAGAACGCGCGAATGGTCGCGGTATAGCCCGCCGTCGTCAGCCGATATTCGCTGCCATATTGGCTGTCCGGCGGATTGGACTTGCCGTGCCAGGGCATATCGAAGGCGATGACGCGAAAATGCCTGGTGAACTCGTCATCTAAGAGCAGATGACGCCACTGCCGCGCGTCCGAGCCGGCGGTGTGCAGACAGACCAACGGAATGCCGCTGCCATTCTCCTCGAAATAGATCCGGTTGGTCTCACCTTCGATCTCGACATGCACGTAGCGGCCGACGATCGGCTCGATGAAGCCGTTCATGACACGCCTCCAGAACTGCGCCGGGGCAGCGCCAGCAGATCCTTGAAATACTGAAGATGCGTCATGAAGGGATGCAGATCGCCTTCGAGGGTCGCCTGCCCGCGCTTGGTCAGCGCCAGGAGATCGTGCCAGCCCGCCGGCGGCATCTCGTGCCAATAGGCGGCAAGCGCAGCCGGCGTCGCGCGATAGGCGAAGCGCCAGGAGCGCATCAGCACTGGTGCCGGCGCCATATCCACGATCTTTCCGGAGCGGATCGCGACGTGAAAAGGCTGTGTGCTCGGCCCCAGCAGGCAATCGACATCAAGCCAGCGGCCACGAGCGGCGAGGGCCTCGTCGCGCACCAGCAAATCGGGAATCGTCTTGAAAGCCGCGATCACCGTGTCCGATGAGAACGGCACCGGCGGGTCGTCTCGGCCCATACGTTCGGATTGCATCGCGGAGCCCCCCGGGGATCGTTCGATCAAACAGAACGATATTCTATTTATGGAGTAGTCCTACACAGAGGTGGCCGGGGACTCAAGGGTGCAGCATCCAAGAAATGCCGATCGTGCCCAGACGAGCTTCACATTTGACGCGCGAAGGAAGGGGCCTTATGCGGCAGGGCTCGCTCGGCAATTCAAATTCTGAGCCAAGCGAACAGGCGACCGCATCTGGCCTGGGATCAAAGCGGAGTTCTTGTATTCAGCGCCAGGCCTGCCTCATGACGCCCCCGTTGCGGGTCACGCCAGCACATCCGCGACAACCGCTTTCACAACGTCCCGCACATCGGCAGGCTTGAGTCGTACCTGCAAGCCGCGCTGGCCGCCATTGAGATAGATGAGATCATGCGCGAGCGCGCTCTGTTCGATCACGGTCGGTACCTGCTTGCGCTGGCCGAAAGGGCTGATGCCGCCGACCTTGTAGCCGGTGACGCGTTCGGCCTCCGGCGGCTTCATCATCTGCGCCGACTTGCCGCCCGCGGCTGCCGCGAGCTTCTTCATCGACACTTCCTGATCGGATTGCACGATCACGCAGACCGGCTTGCCGTCGACCAGCGCCATCAGCGTCTTGAGCACACGCGCCGGGTCCTCGCCAAGCGCGGCCGCGGCTTGCAGCCCGATGCTCTCAGCGTCGGGATCATAATCGTAGGTGTGAACGGTGAAGGCAACACCGGCGGCGGCTAGCGCGCGGGTGGCGGGAGTGGCTTTGGACATGGGTGATACTTACCACCGTCACTGCGAGGAGCGAAGCGACGACGAGGTGGGTACGACCGCCCGCTACACCCTCGGTGTCGTCCCTGCGAAAGCAGGGACCCATAACCCCAGGGAGGAGTTTGGCGAAGACTCGTTGTTCGGTACCACGTCCGTCCGCAACGAGAGATCACGCGGTATGGGTCCCGGCGTTCGCCGGGACGACAGCTGTGCCAACTAATGCCGGCGGCGTTCGCTACTCCGCCGCGTCCCGCATTTCCGCCCGCTCGGCTCTGGCCGCGCAGAACTTGAATTCCGGAATCTTGCCGAATGGATCGAGCGCCGGGTTGGTGAGCAGGTTCGCCGCGGCTTCCGCGTAGCAGAACGGCATGAACACCATGTTCTCCGGCACGTCGCGGTCGGAGCGGACCTTGACCTCGATCGCGCCGCGGCGGGTCTCCAGGCGAATGAAATCGCCGGGCGCGAGCTGCTTCTTGCGCATGTCCTTTGGCGACATGAACGCGACCGCCTCCGGCTCGATCTGGTCGAGCACCTGGGCGCGGCGCGTCATCGAGCCGGTGTGCCAATGCTCGAGCACGCGGCCGGTCGAGAGCACCATCGGATACTCGTCGTCCGGAATCTCGTCCGGCGGGATTACCTTGGCTGGCACGATCTTGCCGCGACCGCTCGCGGTCGGGAAGCCCGTGGTGAAGATGATCTCGTTGCCGGGCTTGTCGGGCGCATCGACCGGATAGGTCACCGCGCCTTCGCGCACCAGCCGCTCCCAGGTGATGTTCTTCAGCGAGGGCATCA
>RXJC01000304.1 GCA_003963435.1 Bradyrhizobiaceae bacterium
AGCGTCATGTTGAAGCCCTTCAGGCCGGCCTCCTCCGCGGTCGGAATGTCGGGCGCCGAAGCGAGGCGCTTGCTGTCGGTGATGGCATAGGCGCGGATCGTGCCGGCGCGGACCTGCCCGATCGAGTTGGAGGTCTGGTCGAGGATGATGTCGATCTGACCGGCGATCAGATCGTTCAGCGCGGGCGCGGTGCCGCGATAGGGCACGTATTGCAGTTTGATGCCGGAGACGCTCTCGAAATAGACGCCGGCAATGTGACTGCCGGAACCGGCGCCGGCGGTGCCCGCCGTCGGCGGCGACGGCCGCGACTTCAGCCATTCGATCAGCTCCTTCAGCGAGGTCGCGGGCACCGCGTTCTTGCTGACGACGATCATCGGATTGCTCGGCAGCAGCACCACCGGCTCGAGGTCGGCGACGAGGTCGTATTTGAGCTTGTAGACGGCGCCGTTGGCGACGTGGGTGCCGAGATGGCCGAACGAGATGGTGTATCCGTCCGGCGGCGATTGCACGGCGCGGCCGACGCCGATCGAGCCGCCGGCGCCGGTGACGTTCTCGACCACGACAGCCTGGCCGAGCGAGACGCGCATCCGCTCGGCGAGCACGCGTGCCATCGCATCCGACGGGCCGCCGGCCGCGAAGGGCACGATGATGGTGATGGGATGGGTGGGATAGTCATCGGCGCGCGCGGCGCCGGTCACAGCGAGAACAGCAAACAGCGCAGCCCAGACGGCCTTCGTCATTGTTTTCTCCCCAGCGATGTCGTTGTTGTTTTTGCTCTTCCCGCGTACGGGAAGAGGAATCGTTCGTGGCGTATTGCCGCGCTAGAACTGCGTGTAGTCGATCGGCTTGTGGCGATCGAGCGTGCGGGTGACCGGCGGGAGCGGATATTTCAGGCCGGTGGCGCAGTTGAACAGCATGACGCGGTCGCTCTTCGAGACACGGCCGTCGGCAAGGCTCTCCTTGTAGGCGGCGTAGGTCGCGGCACCCTCCGGGCACAGCAAGAGCCCCTCCTCGCGCGCGACCTCGTTCAGCGCCGCCGAGATCTTGTCGTCGTCGACCGCAATCGCAAAGCCCTTGCTCTCGCGCACCGCGCGCAGGATCAGGAAATCGCCGATCGCCTGGGGCACGCGGATGCCGGAGGCGATGGTGTGGGCGTCCTCCCAGCGCGTCGCATGCTCAGTGCCGGCCTCATAGGCGCGCACCATCGGCGCGCAGCCGGAGGCCTGCACCGCGACCATGCGCGGTCGCTTCGAACCGATGAAGCCGATCTTCTCCAGCTCGTCGAAGGCCTTCCACATGCCGATCAGGCCGGTGCCGCCGCCGGTCGGATAGAAGATCACGTCGGGCACGTCCCAGCCGAGCTGCTCGGCAAGCTCGAGGCCCATCGTCTTCTTGCCCTCGATGCGGTACGGCTCCTTCAGCGTCGAGGTGTCGAACCAGCCGACCTTGGCCTTGCCTTCGCCGACGATCTTGCCGCAATCGTCGATATAGCCGTTGACGCGGTAGACGGTCGCGCCCTGCAGCTCGATCTCGCTGACATTCACCTCGGGCGTATCGGCCGGGCAGAAGATCGTGGTCTTGATGCCGCAGCTCGTCGCATAGGCCGCGAGCGCCGCACCGGCATTGCCGTTGGTCGGCATCGCCATGTGCTTGATGCCGAGCGCCTTGCCCATCGACACCGCCATGACCAGGCCGCGCGCCTTGAACGAGCCGGTCGGCAAACGCCCCTCGTCCTTGACGATGATCTCGCCGCCACCGAGCTTCTTGCCGAGCTTGGGCAGCCGGATCAGCGGCGTCGTCACTTCGCCGAGCGAGACGATGTCCTGACATTTGCGCACCGGCAACAGCTCGCGGTAGCGCCACATGTCGCCGGGGCGTTGGGCCAGCGCATCCTTGGTCAGCGCCTTTTTCACCCCAGCGAGGTCGTAGCGGACCAGCAGCGGCTTGCCGGCCTTGGAGAGGTTGTGGACCTGATCGGCGGCGTAATGGTCGCCCTCCATCGCGCATTCGAGATGGGTGACGAAGGTCGGGCGTTCGATGGTGAGATTGTCGTTGTCGTGCATGGCTCGCTTCTTTCTTCTTCCTTGTGTCGCCAGTTTCTTGCGTCCGTCATTGCCGGGCTTGAGCGCTTCGCTTGATGGATGCGCGGGTCAATCCCGCGCATGACGAGCGGAGATTAGCTTAGATATTCAACACCCTTCCATAAGCATCCAGCACGGCCTCCTTCATCATCTCCGACAGCGTCGGATGCGGGAACACCGTGTGCATCAGCTCTTCTTCCGTGGTCTCCAGGTTCATGGCGACGACGTAGCCCTGGATCAGCTCGGTGACCTCGGCGCCGACCATGTGGGCCCCTAACAGCTGGCCGGTCTTCTTGTCGAAGATCACCTTGACCAGGCCCTGGTCCTCGCCGAGCGCGATCGCCTTGCCGTTGCCGACGAAGGGGAAGCGGCCGACGCGGATCTCGCGGCCGTTCTCCTTGGCCCTGGCTTCGGTCAGACCGACCGAGGCGACCTGCGGATGACAATAGGTGCAGCCCGGGATCATCAGCTTGTCCATGGGATGCGGATGCAGCCCCTTGATCGCCTCGATGCAGACGACGCCCTCATGCTCGGCCTTGTGCGCGAGCATTGGGGGACCAGCGACATCGCCGATCGCGTAGATGCCGGGGATGTTGGTCTTGCCGTAGCCGTCGATTACGATGCAGCCGCGATCGGTCTTCACCCCCAGCTTCTCAAGGCCGAGGTTCTCGATGTTGCCGACGACGCCGACCGCCGAGATCACCCGCTCGAACTCTGATGTGACGGGCTTGCCCTTGCCGTCGTCGATGGTGGCGACGACGCTATCGGCCTTCTTCTCCAGCTTCGTGACCTTGGTCGAGGACATGATCTTGATGCCCTGCTTCTCCAGGCGCTTGCGGGCAAGGCCGGCGATCTCGGCGTCCTCGACCGGCAGGATCTGCGGCAGCACCTCGACCACGGTGACCTCGCTTCCCATGGTGTGGAAGAACGAGGCGAACTCGATGCCGATCGCGCCGGAGCCGAC
>RXJC01000198.1 GCA_003963435.1 Bradyrhizobiaceae bacterium
GCCTCGCAGGGTGGGCAAAGCGAAGCGTGCCCACGTCTTGCGGCGGCGTGGGCACGGCGCAAGAGCGCCTTTGCCCACCCTACGAGATATCGCTGCCAGGGCCGGGCCGATCTGTCTCCGCGTCATTGCGAGGAGCTCTTGCGACGAAGCAATCCAGACTGATTCCGTGGAGGAAGACTGATTGCTTCGCTGCGCTCGCAATGACGGGTGGAGAGGCTCATCGGAAATCGGGTGGCGGTAGATGCGCGAGCTTGCGAAGGTGGCCGCCATGATAGCAACAGCACGCAAATCACCCCAACCGCCATTCGCCGACCTCGCCACCGGCATCGACACCCTCGATTGGTCCCAGGTCACCGCCGAGCTCGACTCCCAGGGCTGCGCCGTCCTGAAGAACCTGCTGACGCCCGACCAGTGCCGCGCCATCGCCGCGCTCTATCCGGACGATGCGCATTTCCGCAGCCGCGTCGTCATGGGCCGCCACGGTTTCGGCCGCGGCGAGTACAAGTACTTTTCCTACCCACTGCCCGACCTGATCGCGCAGCTGCGCCCCGCGCTCTATGCGCATCTTCAAGCCGTCGCCAATCGCTGGAACGAGGCGATGGGGATCGACATCCGCTATCCCGCCTCGCACGCGGCGTTCCTCAAGCGCTGCCACGAGGCGGGGCAGGCGCGGCCGACGCCGCTGCTGCTGCAATATGAGGCCGGCGACTACAATTGCCTGCATCAGGACCTCTATGGCGAGCACGTGTTCCCGCTGCAGGTCGCGATCCTGCTGTCCGAACCGGGCCGCGATTTCACCGGCGGCGAGTTCGTGCTGACGGAGCAGCGCCCGCGCATGCAGTCCCGCGCCGAGGTGGTGCCGCTGGCGCAGGGCGATGCGGTCGCCTTTGCTGTGCATCACCGCCCGGTGCAGGGGACACGCGGCACCTACCGCGTTAATCTGCGCCATGGCGTCAGCCGGATCAGGTCCGGCCAGCGCCACACGTTGGGTGTGATCTTCCATGATGCCAAATGAGCGCTGCGATTGACGGCTGATCTGTTCGACAGCGTTGCCGAGGCGCAGCCGTCGCGCGAGGCGATCGCCGATGGCGCAGTGCTGCTGCGCGGCTTCGTCCGGCCGATCGAGAGCGAGCTGATCGACGCCGTCCGCGCCATCGTGGCGCAGTCGCCGTTCCGCCGCATGACCACGCCGGGCGGCCATCTGATGTCGGTGGCGATGACCAATTGCGGCGAGCGCGGCTGGATCACCGATCACACCGGCTATCGCTATGATCCCATCGATCCGCGCACCGGTATGCCATGGCCGGCGATGCCGCCGGTGCTGCGTGATCTCGCCCGCCGCGCAGCAGAGCAGGGCGGCTTCCAGGACTTCGCGCCCGACGCCTGCCTCGTCAACCGCTACGAGCCCGGCACGCGGCTGTCGCTGCACCAGGACAAGGACGAGCTGGATTATGCGGCACCGATCGTCTCGGTCTCGCTCGGCCTGCCCGCGACCTTCCTGTTCGGCGGCCTGGCGCGCGCCGACAAGCCCCGCCGCTTCCGCCTCGTCCATGGCGATGTCGTGGTCTGGGGCGGGCCGTCTCGGCTCGCCTATCACGGCGTCGCGCCGCTCGCCGAGGGCGAGCACGCGCTGCTGGGACGGAAGCGGATCAATCTGACGTTTCGCCGAACGCGCTGACGTGTTTCCTCGCCCGCTTCGCTCGTCTAAGCTCGGGACCTGGGAGGCGGCCGAATGACGACCATCGAGCACACGGCGGATGCCGGGACGGCCAATCGCACCGGCCTTTATCTGGCCGCGCTGCAACTGGTGTTCACGCTGGGCTGGACCACCTACGTCATCTACCTGCCGAAGCTCGCCGCCGAGGTCGGGATCGCGCCATCGGCCGTCATCCTCATCCTGATGCTGGACCAGGCGATCTTCACCATTGCCGACACCGCAATGGGAATCGCCGCCGACAAGATGGCGCCGATTGCCGGCAGGCTCGGCCTGTTCGTCGGGCTCGTGACTGCGATCTCCTGTGCAGCGTTTGTCGCGCTGCCTTTCGTCGCCGGGGCCGGCGCGGCGGCGCAGGGCTGGTTCATCGGCCTGATCGTCGTGTGGTCGATAACCTCCTCGGCCTTGCGCGCGCCGCCGCTGACCTTGCTCGGCAAGTATCGCGCCAAGCCGCAGGTGCCGTTTCTCGCCGCGCTGGCGATGCTCGGCTACGGCATCGCCGGCGCGGTCTCGCCCTATCTCGGCGTCGTGCTGCGCGAGCACGATGCGCGGCTGCCGTTCGTGATCTCCAGCGTGGTGCTGCTGCTCACGGCGCTCGGGCTGTCGCGGATCGAGCACGACGTGGCGCGCGACACCGTGCCGCCCAGGCCAGACGAAGTAGCAAAACCGCTTGGTCTCGTCCCGATCGCCTTCATCGTCGCGATGGTCGCGCTCGCCCTCGGCTACCAGCTGCACTTTGCCATG
The DNA here is from genome assembly GCA_003963435.1 of Bradyrhizobiaceae bacterium. Lineage (GTDB taxonomy): Bacteria > Pseudomonadota > Alphaproteobacteria > Rhizobiales > Xanthobacteraceae > Bradyrhizobium. The sequence continues at coordinate 2,459 of RXJC01000198.1, forward strand.
AACAGCGCCCCGTCCTATCTGCGGTTCGCCGCAGCCGGCGAGTTGCAATGGCTGATGCCGGTGTTCTGGATCGGCTTCAATATCGCGATGTTTCCGGCGAGCCTGGTCGTCAAGCATCGCGGCGGACTGATCGTGATGGGCGCGGCCGGATTGATGGGCGCGGTCGCGATTGCCGCGGCGGAGTTGGCCGGCAGCCTCAACATGCTCATCGCCGCGCAGTTTCTCGCCGGCGCCGCCTGGGGCTGCATGCTGATGAGCGCGGTCTCCGCGGCGCTTGCGATCGGCTCGACCGGTGCGGAGGGCAAGGTCACGGGCCTCGTGTTCTCAGCTCTGGCGCTCGGCACCTTCGCGCGGATGGCAGCCGTGGCCGGGGGCTTGCAGAAGATGCCGGAGTACGCGCCGCTGCTACACTGGGCGCCGGTCGCCTGCTGGTCGGTCGCCGGCGCAGGCCTCCTGGTGATCGCAGCAGCGCGGCTACAGGGCGGTGCTCAGATCAAGGCTTCGGCGGGTGGATGAACGCCCACGGGCTGACTTCGGAGTCGCGCGGCACCTCGATCGAGATCAAATACGGCCCGCCATGGGCGAGCGCCTTTTCCATCGCCGCCTTGAACTGGTCCGGCGCGGTGACGCGCGCCGCCGCCACGCCAAAGGACTCCGCGAGCTTGACGAAATCCGGATTGACCAGCTCGGAGGCGACCACGCGGCCGTCGAACCGTTCACGCTGGTCGCGGCGGACATTGCCATAGGCGTTGTTGTTGAATACCAGCGTCACCACGCCGATGTTGAACTGCACGGCGGTGGCAAGCTCCTGCACGCCGAACATGAAGCCGCCGTCGCCGGTGATCGCCACCACCGGCTTGTCGGGGTTGGCGACCTTGGCCCCGAGCGCGGTCGGGAAGCCCGAGCCGAGCGTGCCCTGATACCCTGATGTGATGAAGGTGCGGGGCTCGTAGACCGGAAAGCCGTACCAGGAGGCGAAACCGAACTGCGACAATTCATCGGTCACGATCGCGTTCGCCGGCAGCACCTCGCGCAGGATGTTGAGATAGGCCATCTGCGGCTGGATGCGCTGGATTTCGGCTTGTGCAGCCGATGCGGCCTCGCGGATCTCTCCGCGCCGGCCACGGCTCTTCGCATAGCCGGCCCGCTTCACGGCGGCGACGAGGTCGGCGGTCCCATCCCTGGCGTCGGCAACGATCGCGACATCGGCGGCGAGGCGGCGCATCTCGGCCGGGTCGATGTCCACGCGAATGGATTTCAGGCCGCTCGGTTGATAAGGCCAGCGGAAGCCCGATGCCGGCAGTTCGGCGCGGGTGCCGATCGCGATCATCAGATCCGTCGTCGGCCAAAGCTTGTAGGCCGCGGCCATGGTGAGGCCGAGCTCGTGCGCGTTGGAGACGATGCCGCGGCCGCTACGGAAGGCGACGACGGGCGCGTCGATCATCTCGGCGAGCTCGCGGATTTCCTCGCGCGCCTCGATCGCGCCGCTGCCGACGAAGATCATCGGGGCCTTGCTGGCCTTGATCAGCGCGGCCGCCTGCTTGACGAGATCAGGGTCGGGTTGCGGCGCCGGCAGAGGCTCCAGCACCTGCGCCGCGGCCGTGGCGGCGCGCTGGGTGAAGACGTCCCAGGGCATCTCGACCGAGGCGGGGCCGCGCCGTCCCGACATCATCTCCTGGAAGGCGCGGGCGACGACCGTCGGCGCGTTGCCGGGATATTCGATCCGATCGGCCCACTTCACATAAGTGCGCAAGGTCGCAAGCTGGTCCGGCATCTCGTGCAGATGGCCGCGGCCCTTGCCCAAAAACTGCGTCGGCACCTGGCCGGTGACGCACAGCACCGGCTCGTTGCAGCCGAACGCGGTGAGCAGCGCCGCGCTGGCGTTGAGCACGCCGGGGCCGGGCACCACGCTGAACACGCCGGGCTTGCCGCTGGAGCGCGCATAGCCGAACGCCATGTAGCCGCAGGCCTGCTCGTGGCGCGCGCCGATCACCTTGAGCTGGGCCTGGTGGAAGGCGTCGAACAGGCCGTAGACCTGCGCGCCGGGCAGGCCGAACACGGTGTCGACGCCGTGGGCGACAAGGCCGCTTACGATCGCTTCGCCGCCGGTGAGGGTGGTCATTGCATCATTCCACTTCGATGGTTGGTCAGGCTTCGTCGACGACACCGTTGCGCAGGCGCCCGATGCCCTCGGCCTCGATTTCGACGACGTCGCCGGGCTTCAGATAACGCGGCGGATCGAACCGGGCACCAGCGCCGGTCGGCGTGCCCGTGACGATGATATCGCCGGGGACGAGGGTTGCGAAGGTCGAGATATAGTTCAAGAGATAGCGGAACGGGAAGATCAGCCGGCTGGTGCGGTCGTCCTGCCTCAGCTCGCCGTTGACATGCGTGGTGAGGCGAATGTCCGCAATCTGCGATTCCCTGGTGTAAGGCACGAGCCACGGTCCGAGGCTGCCGCTGGAATCGAAATTCTTGCCTTGCGTGACGTTGAACTTGGCGTGGCGCAGCCAGTCGCGCACCGAGCCTTCGTTGCACAGCGTGAGCGCGGCGATGTGGTCGAGCGCGCTGCTTTCGGGGATGTGCCGGCCGGCCTTGCCGATCACCAGCACGATCTCGCCCTCATAGTCGAGCTGGCTCGAGGCACGCGGGCGCACCAGCGGCGTGTCGTGGCCGACGAAGGAGCGGGGCGAGCGCATGAACATGCTCGGATATTTCGGCGCGTCCTGGCCGTCCTTGTACTCGGCATTACGATCGGGATAGTTGACGCCGATGCAGATGATCTTTTCCGGCGCCGGCACCGGCGGCAGCCATGTGATGTCGCCGAGCGCGTGGTCCGGCGTGCGGCCGGCGGCTTCCTCGGCAAGGCTGATGAGCTTGCCGGCCGCGATCACTTCCCGCAGCGTCGGATAATCCTTTGCGTAGCGCGCGGAGAGATCGACGATGCCGCCCTCCAGGACGGCGCCGTAGCTGACATCACCTTTGACGGAATAAGTGGCGAGGCGGGGGAGCTTCATCGGCAATCTCTCCGTCGTCCCTGCGAACGCAGGGACCCATACCGAGTGATCCATCGATTGTACGCGAGGCTAATCCCGAACGACCAGCCTTCACCAAACCACGTCCTGTGGTTATGGGTCCCTGCGTTCGCAGGGACGACGGGGAGAGAGGTTGTCACCAGCATCAATCCGCCACCAGCACGTCGGCCACGAATTTCGGCTCGCGCACGGCTTGGCCGGTGAAGGGCGAGCCCTGCTCAAACCATGAGCGCGGGGCGGGGGCGCCCCACAGGGTCTGGCGGCGCGGATCGCGCAGCGACCAGCGCAGCGGCTCGTGGTCATGATCGCCCGTGAAGTAATCGCTGGTGTAGAGCTCGAGGCGATGCCCGTCGGGGTCGCGGACATAGAGGAAGAACGCGTTCGAGATGCCGTGCCGTCCCGGGCCGCGCTCGATGCTCTTCACGAAGCCCTGCGAAGCCATGACGTCGCAGAGATGGATGATGTTCATCGCCGTCGGCGTCCAATAGGCGAAATGGTGCAGCCGCGGCCCCTTGCCGTTGGTGATGGCAAAGTCGTGGACATTGCCCTTGCGATGCATCCAGGCCGCGGCGATGCGGCCGTTCGGCCCGTCCTCCTCGGCGTATTCGGTGAGGCGGAAGCCGAGCCGCGCGTAGAAATCGACGGTGTCCTGCACCTCGGCGGCGAAGACGTTGAAATGGTCGAGCCGCTGCGGGTGGCAACCCCGGTACAGGTCGTAGCGGCGCAGCAAATGCGGCCGGCGGTCCATCGTCGCATAGAGCTCGATCTGGAAGCCGAAGGGATCGGTGAACTGCAGGGTGCGGCCCTGGAACGGCTGGTCGGCGAAGGCGTAGGCGAGGCCATTCTCGGACAGGAACGCGGCGGCCTTGTCGAGATCCCCGTCGTTGCCGACCTTGAAGCCGAGCCGGGCGCAAGCGGGCACCGCCGCCTTCCGCAGCACCAGCGAATGATGCTGATGCTCCTCGGCGGCGCGCAGATAGACGATCTTGTCGTCGGCGTCCTCGACATGCAGGCCGACAATGCTCTCGTAGAACTCGCGGCTCAGCTTCAGATCGGTGACGTCGAGCACGACGTGGCTGGAGCGGATGATATTGAACGGCGGCTCGAAGACGTGTTGCGGTATGGGCATGTGCGTTTCCCCTCGTTAGGCCCCGTCATTCCGGGATGCGCCGCAAGGCGCAGACCCGGAATCTCGAGGTTCCGGATTCGGTGCTGCGCACCGCTCCGGAACGACCAGCGTTAAATTCCAAGTCTCTGAATCTTGTGCGTGCCCCGCGCCAGCGAGACGTGCTTGGTTTCCATGTAGAAGTCGAACGAATAGTCGCCGCCGTCGCGGCCGATGCCTGACGCCTTCATGCCGCCGAACGGTGTCGGCAGATGACGGACGTTCTCGGAGTTCAGCCAGATCATGCCGGCCTCCAGCGCGTCGGCCACGCGCAAAGCGCGGCCGACGTCGTTGGTCCAGACGTAGCCGGTCAGGCCGTAGCGGATGTCGTTGGCGATCTCGATGGCGTCGGCCTCGTCCTTGAAGGGCAGCACCGTGAGGAACGGGCCGAACACCTCCTCCTGCGCCACCCGCATCTTGCCGTGCGCGCCGGTGACCAGCGTCGGCTCGACATAATGTCCGCCGCCGGGGCCGTCATGGGCTTTGCCGCCGACCGCAATCGTCGCGCCGTCCTGTCGCGCGACGTCGAAGTAGGAGCAGACCTTTGCCAGATGCCGCTCGTGGATCAGCGGCCCGATCTCGGTTAAGGGATCGAGAGGGTGGCCGACCTTCAGCGCCTTCACGCGCGCAGTCAGCTTTTCGATGAACTTGTCCGCGATGCTCTGCTGGATCAGCAGGCGGCTTGACGATGTGCAGCGCTCGCCGTTGAGCGAGTAGATCATGAACACGACGGCATCGAGCGCGCGGTCGAGATCGGCGTCGTCGAACACGATCACGGGGTTCTTGCCGCCGAGCTCGAAATGCACGCGCTTCAGGGTCGGCGCGCCCTGAACCATGATCGCCGATCCCGTCGCGCTCTCGCCGACGAAGCCGATCGCCTTGATGGCGGGATGCTCGGTCAGCGCCTTGCCGGCTTCCTCGCCGAAGCCGTGCACGGTGTTGAGCACGCCGTCGGGAATGCCGGCCTGCTTGGCCAGCTTCGACAGGATGTCCGCGGTGACCGGCGACCATTCGGCCGGCTTGTGCACGACGGTGCAGCCGGCCGCCAGCGCCGGCGCGATCTTCCAGGTCGAGAGCATGAACGGCGTGTTCCACGGCGTGATCACGCCGACGGGGCCGATCGGCACGCGGGTCGAGACATTCCAGTGCTCGTCGCTCGGCGTGTTGAGGCCGTCTCTGGCCTCGGCGCATTTGTCGGCGAAGAAGCGGAAATTCTCGGCGGCGCGGATCGCGGCCTTGGCCATGAAGCGATAGGCCTGCCCGGTGTCGATGCATTCGAGCACCGCAATGTCCTCGGCGTTGTCCTCGATCGCGTCGGCGACGCGATGCAGCAGCTTCTTCCGCATCGCCGGGCCCATGTCGCGCCAGGACTTGAAGGCGAGCGCTGCGGCCGTTGCGGCACGGTCGATGTCTTCGGCGGTGCCGCGCGCGACGCTCGCGAGCGTCGTGCCGTCGACCGGCGACTTGGTCTCGAACGTCTCGCCGGAGATCGAAGGGACGGTCTTGCCGTCGATCATGTGACCGATGCCGTCGCCACGCAGCTTCTTCAGGAGCGGCGCGACGCGGTCGCGATTGGCCTGGAACACGTCGGTTTTCGGAGTAGGCTTATCCATGGGCGGCCTCCGCTTTCAGGGCGTCGTGGATGTTGTTGCGCTTCCAGCTGGTGTCCTTGTCGTTGATCTGCATGTCGAACGACAGAGCGAACTTGCTGGCGGCGAAGACGGGATCGAGATGCTTCGAGAGCGCCTGGAAGACGTGCTCGCCGGCTTTCTGGCGCGTGGCGAGGTCGCGGCCCTCGCCGATGCGCAGCACCATGTCGAGGAAGCCGTAATCCTGCCGCGCGTCCGCGATGGCATAATGCTCGCAGCGGATGGCGCGGACGCGGATGCCGCCGAGCGGGAAGATGCCGGTCTCGCTAGCGGCCTTGCGCACGATTTCGCAGATGAGCTTCATGTCGAGCCGACTGTCGAGATTGGCCGAATATTCGATGGTGAAATGCGGCATCGCGGTTTCACTCCCTGTGTCGTCTTGTTGCTTTACGCGAAGTAGCAGCTCACCGAGCCGTAGGCGCCATAGTCGGCTTGAATTGTGTCGCCCTTGCGAGTCTCGATGGGACGGATGAAGGAGCCCGCGAGCACGACTTGACCGGGTTCGAGCGCAAGGCCGAGCGGCGCGATCTTGTTGGCGAGCCAGGCGACAGCGGTTGCGGGATGATTGAGCACGCCGGCGGCAAGGCCGGTCTCCTCGAGCTGGCCGTTCTTGAAGCACAGCGCGCCGATCCAGCGCAGGTCCGCATCCAGCGGACGGATCGGCCGGCCGCCGAGCACGATGCCGGCATTCGCGGCGTTGTCGGCGATGGTGTCGAAAATTTTTCGCGTGGCTTTGGTGGTGGGGTCGACGCGCTCGATCCGGGTGTCCAGAATCTCCAGCGCCGGCACCACGAAGTCGGTGGCGTTGAGCACGTCGAACAGCGTGCAATTCGGCCCCGAGAGCCGCTTGCTCATGACGAAGGCGAGCTCGGCTTCGACCCGCGTGGCAATGAAGCGCTCGGTCGGAACGATCCCGCCGTCGGCGAAGAACATGTCGTCAAGCAGCACGCCGGAATCCGGCTCGTCGATGTCAAGCGCGCTCTGCATCGCCTTCGAGGTCAGGCCGATCTTGTGGCCCTTGACGATGCGCCCCTCCGCGATCTTGTCGTCGACCCAGGCCTTCTGAATCGCGTAGGCGTCAGCGATGGTAATGTCAGGAAAGTCCTGCGAGAGCTGGCGGATCTGCGTTCGGGTCTTCTCCGCCTGGTGCAGACGCCGCGCGCAAGCTTGGATATCGTCGTTGGAAAACGCCATTTGCGATCCTATAAGTCGGGATGCCCGAGATACTTAACATGTTAAGTGAATGCGTCAAACACAAATCCGGCTTGCTGCACTGCAAACGTTTTGCGGCTTGAAAGGGCGTCATGACCAAAAAATCCGCGGATCCCGCCAACGCAAGCGCGCCTGCCGCAGGATCTGCCGCACGACAGGTGCCGATGCGCGACTTCTCGCGCTCGCTGCCGATGTCGCTGCTGCGGGCGCGTGAAGCGGTGATGCGGCAGTTCCGCCCCTCGCTGCGCGAGCACGGCCTGACCGAGCAGCAATGGCGCATCCTGCGCGCGCTGGCGGCGATCGAGGCGGTCGAGGTCACGGAACTGGCGCGCACCGCGTTCCTGCTCGGCCCGAGCCTGTCGCGCATCCTGCGCGATCTCGAGGCGCGCAACCTGATCGAGCGCAGAATCGCGAAAGCGGACCAGCGCCGCAGCATGGTCTCGATCTCGAAAGAAGGGGTGAAGCTGATGGCCTCGGTGGCGCCGAATTCGGAGGCGATCTATGCCGAGATCACGCGGCGCTTTGGCGCACGTAAGCTCGCCGAATTGCAGGAGATGCTGGGCGAGCTCGAACACAGCCTTGCCGGGCTCGGAAGCGCGGACGATGCACGCGCGGAGGAGTGAACCCAGATATGCGTGCGTGCGCGGCGAGAGCCATGGACATTCACGCTTTTTTTCGCTCAAAGTGCGGCCCAACCCGATCCGCGGCGAGTGAGAGCAACAGGGAAGGAAGGCAACGTGGCGAACAAGGTCAAGGAAATCTGGAAGTCGGGCAAGGCCGTGGTCAATGCGTGGCTCGCGATACCCTCCGGCTTCTCGGCCGAGATGATCGCGCAATGCGGCTTCGACAGCGTCACCGTCGACATGCAGCACGGCGTGCAGGACTATCTGTCGATGGTGCAGTGCTTCCAGGCGATGGACAAGCATCCGGTCACCCCGATGGTCCGCGTCCCCTGGAACGAGCCCGGCATCATCGGCAAGGTGCTCGACGGCGGCGCCTATGGCGTGATCTGCCCGATGGTCAACACGCCGCAGGAAGCCAGGAACCTGGTCTCCTATTCGAAGTATCCGCCGCAGGGCGTGCGCTCCAACGGCCCGATCCGCGCCGGCATGTACGGCACCGCCGGCTCCTATCAGAAGACGGCGAATACCGACACCATCCTGCTGCCGATGATGGAGACCAAGACCGCGGTCGAGAACATGGAAGCGATCCTCGACGTCGAAGGCATCGACGGCGTCTATATCGGCCCCTCCGACCTCGGCTTCTCCTATGGCCTCGAGCCCAAGCTCGACCGCTCGGAGCCCGAGATCCTCGCGATCTACGAGAAGATCATCAAGGAGTGCGGCAAGCGCGGCCTCAACCCGGGCATCCACTGCAGCGGCGCCGAAGGCGCGGCGCGCGCCATCAACATGGGCTTCAAGCTGGTGACGCTGTCGAACGAGGTCGGCCTGATGACGACCTACGCCAAGATGCAGGTCAACGCCACCCGCAAGGATTCCGGCGGCAAGGCTTGAGAAACTTGTGAATGGCGAATGGGGAGTGGCGAATAGCGCTGCTCCCCTTTTTCCGTTCGCCACTCCCCATTCGCTACTCGCCTCCGAAGGAGACCTCCCATGACCATCAGCCCCGTCATCCGCCTGCATCCCGATGATGGCGTGGTGATCGCGCGCGCCAGCCTGCCGCCGGGGACAATGGTGGCCGACGGCGTGACCACGGTCGAGCGCATTCCGTCCGGCCACAAGGTCGCGATCAAGCCGATCGCATTGGGCGAGCCGGTCAAGCGCTACGGCCAGATCATCGGTTTTGCCACCCAGGCCATCGCGCCGGGTCAGCACGTCCACGTGCAGAATTGCGGCATGGGCGATTTCGCCAAGGACTATGCCTATTGCGCCGACGTCAAGCCGACGCCGAACTTCGACCTGCCGGCGACCTTCGAGGGCATTCGCCGTCCTGACGGCCGCGTCGCCACGCGCAACTATATCGGCATCCTCACCTCGGTGAATTGCAGCGCGCATGTCGCAAGCCTCGTCGCCGACGTCTTCAAGAAGAATCCCTTCACCGGCGACAATCCGCTGGCCGATTTCCCCAACGTCGACGGCGTCGTCGCGCTGACCCACAAGACCGGCTGCGGCATGACGCAGAACGAGCCGCTGGCCCTGCTCCGCCGCACGCTCGGCGGCTATGCGCGGCACGTCAATTTCTCCCACGTCATCGTGCTCGGCCTCGGCTGCGAGGTGAACCAGATCGGCGGCCTGATGGAGGAGCAGAAGCTCGCCGGCCGCCTGCGCGCAATGGACATCCAGGAGGTCGGCGGCACCCGCAAGACGGTGGAAGCCGGCATCGCCTTCGTGCGCGAGGCATTGGCTGATGCCAACAAGGTGAAGCGCGAAACGGTGCCGGCGAGCGAGCTCACCGTGGCCCTGCAATGCGGCGGCTCGGACGGCTATTCCGGCGTGTCGGCCAATCCCGCGCTCGGCGCGGCCAGCGATCTCATCGTACGTCACGGCGGCACCGTGATCCTGTCGGAAACGCCGGAGACCTACGGCGCCGAGCATCTCTTGACGCGCCGCGCCGTCAGCCGCGAGGTCGGCGAGAAGCTGGTCGACCTGATGCGCTGGTGGGACGAATACACCGCGCGCGAAGGCGCCGAGATGAACGCCAATCCGAGCCCCGGCAACAAGGCCGGCGGCCTCACCACCATCCTGGAGAAGTCGCTGGGCGCGATGGCGAAGGCCGGCACCACCAACCTCGTCGAGGTGCTGCGCTATGCCGAGCCCGTCACCAAGAAGGGCTTTGTCTTCATGGACACGCCCGGCTACGACCCGGTCGCGGCGACCGGCCAGGTCGCCGGCGGCGCCAACCTCGTCTGCTTCACCACCGGCCGCGGCAGCGTGTTCGGCTGCAAGCCAGCGCCCTCGATCAAGCTCGCCACCAACACCCCGATGTACAAGCGCATGGAAGAGGACATGGACGTCAATTGCGGCACCATCCTCGAAGGCGAGGAGAGCGTCGAGCAATGCGGCCAGCGCATCTTCGATCTGATCCTGAAGACCGCATCGGGCCAGCCGACCAAGAGCGAGAGTTTTGATTTCGGCGGCGCCGAGTTCGCGCCCTGGGTGCTGGGCGCGACGATGTAACCGGCTGCGTGCGCGGTCGCAACCGCAACACGGTCGCAATTGAATCAAGTGATTGGCGAGGGGGGTAGTTCGCCGGACGCAACGATCGCTCGCTAAGTAATGATACGGAGGCGAGCATCTCCGCTCGGAGGTTCCCAAACTTACATCTGATTAACACTGTTGCCGTAGACAGGGGGTGATGCGGCTCCACAGCGTGGCGGGGCCGGCCTTTGTCTGGGGATCAAACGATGCAAGCGATACGTCCCACTGGGGTGGAAAATCTCCTCGGTGAGGAGGAGCTGATCGTATCCAAGACCGACCTCAAGGGCCGCATCACCTACGCCAATGACGTCTTCATCCGCATGGCGAAATTCCCCTGGAAGCAGCTGATGGGCGCGCCCCACAGCCTGATTCGCCACCCCGAAATGCCGCGCTGTGTCTTCAAGCTGCTGTGGGATACGCTCCAGGCCAAGCAGGAAATCTTCGCCTACGTCGTCAATCTCGCCGGGGACGGCAGCCATTATTGGGTGTTTGCCCACGTCACCCCGACGTTCGACGATCGCGGCAACATCATCGGCTATCACTCCAATCGACGCAGGCCTGATCCGGCGCCGGTCGAGAAAATCAAACCGATCTACAAGGCGCTCTGCGCGGAAGAGGCCCGCCATGCCAATGCCAAGGAGGGCATGCGTGCGAGCCTCGACATGATGGTCGGCCTGCTCAAGCAAAACGGTGTCGGATACGATGAATTTGTGCTCTCTCTCTAAGGCGCAGGGAGCGACCGCGCTCGCGTGTGTTGTTGCCGCCGTTGCTTTCGTTCTCTCAGCTTTCGGTGTGACCGGAGCAGCTAGTACTGCGTTGCTTGGCGCGACGGTCGCGCTGCTCGGCTATGCCGTGTGGTGCCAGCATCTCACGGCAGTGGCCGTCGATGAGGTCGCCGACGTCTGCCGCCAGGCGGCGCGCGGCGATCTCGAAGCGCGGATCCTGAGCGAGCGCCAGGCCGGACGGATCGGTGCCATCCAGAAGGCGGTCAATGACATGCTCGACATCGCGGATGCCTTCGTCCGCGAGGCTTCGGCGTCGATGGACTATGCCAGCCGCGGCAAGTATTTCCGCAAGATCCTCGCGCGCGGATTGCCCGGCTCGTTCCGCCACTCGGCCACCGTGATCAATGCCGGTACCGACAGCCTCGGCCGCCGCGTGGCCGAGATCGCCGGCCTTGCAAAACAGTTCGGCACGCATCTCGACGAGGTTGCCGGCAGCCTCATGAGCGCCGCGACCGACCTCGAATCCGACGCCGGCCAGATGGCGGCTGCGGCGGAGACGACGAACCGCCAGACCTCCGGCATGCGCAGCGCCTCCGAGCAGGCCTCGAGCAACGTTGCGACGGTGGCGAGCGCCGCCGAACAGCTCGCATCCTCGATTGCGGAGATCAGCCGCCAGGTCGCCGGCTCGACCACCAGCACCAGCCGCGCCGTCGACGAAGCCAATCGCGCCGGCAGCGAGATCCGCTCCCTCGCGGAAGCCGCGATGCGGATCGGCGATGTCGTCAAGCTGATCAGCGAGATCGCCTCGCAGACCAATTTGCTGGCGCTCAACGCCACGATCGAGGCGGCGCGGGCCGGCGAGGCCGGACGCGGCTTCGCGGTCGTCGCCTCCGAGGTCAAGAGCCTCGCTAACCAGACCGCGAAGGCGACCGAGGAGATCAGCGCCAAGGTCGGCGAGATGCAGCAATCGACCAGCAATTCGGTCGCGGCCGTCGAGGCGATCGCGCAGACCATCGCCGAGATCGACGGCATCACCGCGAGCATTGCGGCCTCGGTCGAGCAGCAGGGCTCCGCGACGCGCGAGATCGCGCGCAACGTTCACGAGGCCTCCGCCGGCACCTCGCAGGTGTCCTCCAACGTGTCAGGCATCAGCGAAGCCGCCGCCGATACGGGACGCGTCGCTGCCCGCGTCAACAGCGCCTCCGAGCGCGTCCACGGCGAAGTCGAGACGCTCCGCCGCGAGGTGACGCAATTCCTGCAGCGGCTGACCTCGGCGGCGTAGGGTTTTCCCAATGAGGTCGTCATGCCCGGGCTTTTCCCGGGCATCCACGTTCTTCGTGCCGCGGCGAAGGTCGTGGATGGCCGGGACAAGCCCGGCCATGACGCTGTGGAAGCATCACGCGCCAAGTTCTGACGTCGAGTGCAATCACTCCTACAGCACCCGGGATAGTTCCTAGGCACCTTCTGCCCGTTGTTAGTGCTTGATCGCACCGACCTCAGGTGTTCTGCTCAAAAAAGCTGCTGGAGCACCACACCCCGTGTCGATCTACGTCGCACTGCATCACGTCACGCACTACAAATACGACCGCCCGATCGACCTTGGCCCGCAGACCATTCGGCTGCGCCCGGCGCCGCATACGCGCACGCCGATCCTGAGCTATTCGCTCAAGGTCACGCCATCCAACCATTTCGTGAACTGGCAGCAGGACCCCCAAGGCAACTGGCTCGCCCGCTACGTCTTCCCGGAGAAGACGACCGAATTGAAGATTGAGGTCGACTTCACGGCGCAGATGACGGTGGTCAACCCGTTCGACTTCTTCGTCGAGCCCTATGCCGACAGCTTTCCGTTCGAGTACCCTGGGGATCTCAAGACGGAGCTCGCGCCCTATCTGGAGACCATCAAGCCCGATCGCCTGTTTGCGAAATATCTGGACTCGATCCCGCAGGACGCGCCGAACACCGTCAACTTCCTGGTCGAGCTCAATCGCGAGCTGCAGAAGAAGATCCGCTACATCATCCGGATGGAGCCCGGCGTGCAGACGCCGGAGGAGACGCTCGCCTCGGGCGCCGGATCATGTCGCGACTCCGCCTGGCTGCTGATCCAGACGTTCCGGCATCTCGGGCTCGCCGCGCGCTTCGTCTCCGGCTATCTCGTCCAGATCCGTCCTGACATCGATCCGATCGAAGGGCCGCCGGAAGTCGAGAACGACTTCACCGACCTGCACGCCTGGGCGGAGGTCTATCTGCCCGGCGCCGGCTGGATCGGCTTCGACGCCACATCCGGCATGCTCGCGGGCGAGGGCCACATCCCGGTCGCGGCAACACCGCACTATCGCTCCGCCGCGCCGATCTCCGGCGGGGCCGGCTTTGCCGAAGTCGAGTTCTCTTTCGACATGAGCGTGCGCCGCATCCGCGAGGCGCCGCGCATCACAAAACCGTTTTCGGACGAATCCTGGGCGCGGCTCAACGATCTCGGAGAGCAAGTCGACGGCGATCTCGCCAGCGCGGACGTGCGGCTGACCATGGGCGGCGAGCCGACCTTCGTCTCGGTCGACGATCTCGAAGCGGCGGAGTGGAATACGGAGGCCGTCGGCCCGACCAAGCGCGCGCTTGGCGATGACCTGATCCGCCGCCTGCGCAATCGCTTTGCGCCCGGCGGTCTGCTGCATTACGGCCAGGGCAAATGGTATCCGGGCGAGAGCCTGCCGCGCTGGGCCTTTGGCCTGTACTGGCGCAAGGACGGCGTGCCGATCTGGAAGAACGCCGACCTCATCGCGAAAATCGAAAACCCGCGGCGCGCCGGGACGAAGGATGCCGAGGCCTTCATGGAGGGCACGGCGGCGCGCCTCGGGCTCGATCTCGGTTACATCGTGCCGGCCTATGAAGACCCCGCCTACTGGCTTCAGAAAGAGGCTGAGCTTCCCGTCAACGTCGATCCCTCCGACTCCAAATTGTCCGATGCCGAGGCCCGCGCGCGGATGGCGCGCGTGTTCGACGAAGGTCTCGGCACGCCGCGCGGCTTCGTGCTGCCGGTGCAGCGGTGGAACGCGCCGCCGCGCTGGCGCAGCGAGCGCTGGCAGCTCCGTCGCAATCACCTGTTCCTGATGCCGGGCGATTCACCGCTCGGTTTGCGCTTGCCGATCGGTTCGCTCGGCTACGTTCCGCCGAACCAATATCCCTATATCGTCGAACAGGACCCGATGGAGGCGCGGGACAAGCTGCCCGTGTTCACGCTTCCCGCGCGTCCGCAATCGCCGGTGCGGACCGCGCCCGAGCAGCTCAACACGTCCGTCCCGGTGCGCACGGCGATGTCTGTCGAGATCCGCGACGGCGTGATCTGCGCCTTCATGCCGCCGGTCGAGCGCATCGAGGATTATCTCGAGCTGGTCGCAGCCCTCGAAGCGACCGCCGAGGAGATGCAGCTCCAGGTTCACGTCGAGGGCTATCCGCCGCCGTTCGACCCGCGCATCGAGGTGATCAAGGTGACGCCGGATCCTGGCGTCATCGAGGTGAACGTCCAGCCGGCCAGGAGCTGGCGCGATGCGGTGGAGATCACCACCGGCCTCTATGAGGACGCCGGCAAGGTTCGCCTCGGCGCCAATCGCTTCCTGGTCGACGGCCGCCACACCGGCACCGGCGGCGGCAATCACGTCGTGGTCGGCGGTTCGAGCCCGCAGGATTCGCCGTTCCTGCGCCGGCCGGATCTGCTCAAGAGCCTGGTCTTGTACTGGCAGCGGCATCCCTCGCTGTCCTATTTCTTCTCCGGGCTGTTCATCGGCCCGACCAGCCAGGCGCCGCGCATCGACGAAGCCCGTCACGACAGCATCTACGAGCTCGAGGTCGCGCTCTCGCACGTGCCGCCGCCGGGCACTCAGGCGCCCTTGTGGCTGGTGGACCGGCTGTTCCGGCACCTGCTCGTCGACATCACCGGCAACACCCACCGCGCCGAGATCTGCATCGACAAGCTCTATTCGCCGGAAGGGCCGACGGGGCGGCTCGGCCTCGTCGAATTCCGTGCGCTCGAAATGCCGCCGGACCCGCGGATGTCGCTGGCGCAGCAGCTCCTGATCCGCGCGCTGATCGCGAAGATGTGGCGCGAGCCGCAGGCCGGCAAGTTCGTGCGCTGGGGCACCGCGCTGCACGATCGCTTCATGCTGCCGCATTTCATCTGGGAAGACTTTCTGGACGTGCTCGGCGAGCTCAAGGAGTTCGGCTATCCGTTCGAGCCGGAATGGTATCTGGCTCAGCTCGAATTCCGCTTCCCCGCCTTCGGCCGCGTCCATCACGGCGGCGTCACGCTGGAGCTGCGCCAGGCGCTGGAGCCCTGGCACGTGCTGGGCGAGGAGGGCTCGGCCGGCGGCACCGTGCGCTATGTGGACTCGTCGGTCGAGCGGCTCCAGGTCAAGGCGGAGGGGTTCGTGGAAGGCCGCCACATCGTCACCTGCAACGGCCGCCGCCTGCCGATGACCTCGACCGGCCGCTCCGCCGAGGCGGTGGCGGGCGTCCGCTTCAAGGCCTGGCAGCCGGCCTCCGGCCTGCACCCGACCATCCCCGTCCACGCGCCCCTGACCTTCGATCTCGTCGACAGCTGGAACGGCCGCTCGCTCGGCGGCTGCGTCTATCACGTCGCCCATCCCGGCGGCCGAAGCTACGACACCAAGCCGGTCAACACCTACGAGGCCGAGGCGCGCCGGCTGGCCCGCTTCCAGGACCACGGCCATACGCCGGGGCCGGTCCGGCCGGCGCCCGAGGAACGCACAAATGAGTTCCCGCTGACCCTCGACTTGCGGACCCCGCTCCTGCAATGAGTATGATGGTGGGGCAGGGAGAGGCGCATGGGCGCGGCCGAACAGGACGACAAGGCGGGCAGAACGCAAGGCCAGCGTGAAGGCCAGCGCCGCCTCGCGCAATGGGTCCGCGACTATCGCCGTCTGCCCGGCATTCCCGACGAGTTCCTGGGGGCCGACGGCGCTCCGCGCGCGGCCTGGAGCCGGTTCTTCGATGCCTTCGGCGCGCTCGCTCCCGACGAGATCGAGCGGCGATTCGGCATGGCCGACCGTCACCTCCGCGAGGCCGGCGTCACCTACCGCGCCCCCGGCGACAGCGCCGACCGGCCCTGGTCGCTGAGCCACCTGCCGCTTCTGATCGACGAGGCCGACTGGCAGCAGCTTTGCGCCGGCATCACCCAGCGCGCCGAGCTGCTCGAACGCGTGCTCGCCGACATCTATGGCGAGGGCCGGCTGGTCGCTGAGGGCGCGCTGCCGGCGGCCGCGATCGCCGGTAGCCCCGAATTCCTCCGCCCCGTCTGCGGCGTGCCGCCGCCGGGCGGGCGTTATCTGTCGCTCTATGCCGCCGATATCGGCCGCGGTCCCGACGGCCGCTGGTGGGTGCTCGGCGACCGCACCCAGGCGCCGTCGGGCGCGGGCTATGCGCTGGAGAACCGCCTGGTGCTCTCGCGTGCCTTCTCCGACCTCTACAAGTCGATGAACGTGCCGCGCGTCGCGCCGTTCTTCGAAGCCTTTCGCGATTCCTTGCGCGCGCGCGCCGATCGTGACGAGCCGCGCATCGGCGTGCTGACGCCGGGCAGCTTCAGCGAGACCTATTTCGAGCATGCCACGCTGGCGCGCTATCTCGGCTTTCTCCTGGTCGAGGGCGACGATCTCGCCGTCAGCGATGACCGCATCCACATCCGCACCGTTGCCGGCCTCAAGCGGCTCGACGTGCTGCTCCGCCGCGTCGATTCCAATTCGCTCGATCCGCTCGAGCTCGACGCGTCCTCGCGTCTCGGCGTCCCCGGCCTGGTCGACGTGCTGCGCAAGGACGGCGTCGTCGTCGCCAACATGCCTGGCTCGGGCGTCCTGGAGGCGCGGGCGCTGCTCGGCTTCCTGCCGGCACTCAGCCGCCGCCTGCTCGGCGAAGAGCTGAAGATGCCGCATATCGCGACCTGGTGGTGCGGCCAGCGCGGCGCGCGCGAGGAGGTGCTGGCGCGGCTCGACGAGGTCGCGATCGAAGGCGCCTATCGGCGCGGCGTGCCCGGCTTCGACTCGAGCGGGCCGGTGCTGGCCAGCGAGCTGGATGCGAGCGAGCGCCAGCGTCTGGTCGAGGCCATCAATGCGCGCGGCATGGATTATGTCGGCCAGGAGGTGGTGCGGCTCTCCACCATGCCGGTATGGGAGCAGGGCCAGCTCACGCCGCGTCCGTTCGTGCTGCGCGTATTCGCAGCCGCCACGCCCGACGGCTGGGCCATCATGCCCGGCGGCTTCTGCCGGATCGCCGAGCAGGCTGACGCGCGCGCGGTGTCGATGGGTGACGGTGCCCGCGCCGCCGACGTCTGGGTCGTCTCCGACAAGCAGGTCTCGACCGCGACCTTGCTGCCGGCGACCGACAAGGTCCGCATCCGCCGCATCGCCGGCGTGCTGCCGAGCCGGGCCGCCGACAATCTGTTCTGGCTCGGCCGCTATCTCGAACGCGCCGAGGCGACACTGCGCCTCGTGCGCGCCTTGGGCTCGCCGAGCGGGCCCAACAAGGGCACCGCCGCCTCGCAGCAGGCCGCCGAACGCATCCAGCGCCTGCTGGTGGCCTGGGGCGCGGTCTCGCAGACCTCGCGCACCGCGCCCGGGCGCATCGTCGCCGAGGCCCTGCAGAGCGAGGCGCGCTTCGGCTCGGCCCTCTCTCTGGTACGCGCGGCGCAGCGCACGGCAACCTCGCTGCGCGAGCGGCTGTCGCCCGACGCCTGGCAGGTCATCACCGAGATGGCCGAGCGCCTCGCCTTTGAGGTGGAGGACGACGACAGCGTGGTGAGCGCGGCCGAGCTGACCTTGCAGGAGCTGGCGAGCCTCGCCGGCCTTGCGCAGGAGAACATGAACCGCGCCGCCGGCTGGCGCTTCCTCGACATCGGCCGCCGCATCGAGCGCGCCATCAACACCACGCGCTTCACGCGGCAGTTCGCCTATGACGAGGCCGGCGACGAGGATCTCGACATCCTGCTGACGCTGGTGGATTGCCAGATCACCTACCGCTCACGCTATCTGCTGGCCCCGATCCTGGCGCCGGTGCGCGACCTCGCCGTGCTCGATCCCTACAATCCGCGCTCGGTCGCCTTCCAGGTGTCGACGCTGAACGAGCACATCGCCGCGCTGCCGAGCCTGAAGGAGCACGGGCTGATCGAGAAGCCGCAGCGGCTTGCGGTGGCGACGCAGGCGATGCTTGCGACAGCGGAGGCCGAGAAGCTCGAGGTCAAGACGCTGTTTGCGCTGGAGCAGGATCTGCTCAGCCTCGCCGAGGCGATCGGGCAGCACTACTTCCCGCACGGTCCCAATGCCAGCCGGCCGGAAAAGCTGACGGGGCTGGCGTGATCTACGACATCCGTCACGTCACCACGTATGAGTACGAGAACCCGGTCAGCTTCGCCCGCTGCACGCTGCGGCTGGAGCCGCGCAGCGGCGGCGGCCAGGAGCTGATCTCGCACCGTGTCGAGATCCGTCCGCGGCCTGCCGAGCGGACCGTGCGGCGCGATTTCTTCGGCGCGCTCACCGAGAACGTCGTGATCGAGGCGGCGCATCGCAATCTGCGGATCGACTCGCGCTCGCGTGTCTCGGTGTCGCGCCAGCCGCCGTCGCGCGATGCCGCGAGCCCGCCCTGGGAGAGCGTTCGCGATCTCGCGTTCGAGGCGACCAGCCTCGGGCCGGCCGCGCCGGTCGGCTATGTCTTCGCGAGCCCGCTGGTGCCGGTGCTGCGTCAGGTCAGCGCTTATGCGGCTTCGAGCTTTCCACCCGGCGCCGACATCCTCGCAGGTGCGGTCGATCTGATGCATCGCATCCGCGACCAGTTCCGCTACGATCCCAAGGCGACGGTGATTTCGACGCCGCTAGGCGAGGTCTTCGACAAGCGTCACGGCGTCTGCCAGGATTTTGCCCATGTAATGATCGCGGGGCTGCGCGGGCTCGGTCTGCCGGCGGCCTATGTCAGCGGTTACTTGCGCACCATTCCACCGCCGGGCCAGCCGCGCCTGCAGGGCGCCGATGCCACCCATGCCTGGGTGTCGCTGTGGTGCGGGGCCGAGCTCGGCTGGGTCGATCTCGACCCGACCAACGATCTGCTGATCGGCAACGACCATATCGTGCTCGCGGTCGGGCGCGACTTTTCCGACGTCTCGCCGGTCGACGGCATCATCGTCGGCTCGCCGAAGCAGAAGCTCGGCGTCGCCGTCGATGTGGTGCTGGTGGAGTAGGGCGTGTGCTCGAAGCGCCGGCTTGCCAACGCACAGCGGAAGTCTGCCAGCTTGAATATGATCGGCAGCTTGTGACCCAAGCCTGACATCGCGAACATTTATGTCATGAAACGCGACCCTTCACCGCATTGGCACGCGTGCCGTAGGTGATCCGCCCCAGATGCTCATAGACAGGTTGCAGAAAAGGTTGGAAGTTCGGCAGTGGGGATAGGGGCGCTCGATGACTGGTCCGGGATACGTTCCACTGGAGCCGCTAAGCAGCGGTGGTGACGGAAGTTCACTCGCTGCACTACTCGCTACAGCCTATCACTACCTCGTCGTATTGTCAGTGGTCCTCGCGGTCATTTTTCTAACCGTCGGCGCCGTCCGATATCTGTTGTCCGAGTCTTTCTCTGACGTCGAAAAGGCGAAAGCTCAAACGCGCTCTGCTCTTTTCGGCTTGATCATCGTTATTGGCTCGTTTCTCATCTTATACTCAATAAATCCTGATCTCTTGATTTTCGATCGACGAGTGACATCGTGGCTATTGTTGTTGGAAGTTGAAACATCATCTGTTTCTATGTTTTCGGCCGGTTTCGTAATTTATTTTCTATATTCGAGAACAACGAATACGCGGAAATGGTTTGTTCTCTCAATGCTCGGGGTGTCTGTGACAACTTGCATAGTTGGTTTCGCGCTCGCGTATCAAGAATTCTCAAGAGCGTCGCCAGAGATCGCCTTCAATATCAAAGCGCCGCTAAGCATCACCGAAGCGCTGTACTTCAGCGTCGTCACTTTCGCTACCGTCGGGTATGGCGATATAGCTCCGACACAGGATTGGACGCGACTGCTTGCATGTGCTGAAATTCTCATCTCGCTTGTTTATTCCGTGATGATTTTCTCGATGATCGGGGGCTTCATAAGACAAGATAGAAAATCATGATCGGAAGAGCCTAATTACAGTACCTCTGCGGAGAAATACGGCAATTCAATATTTTATCCTGCCGATGACATTCATCATCGCAGCACCTTGATTGTATCACGGGGTGATGTCGCTTATTGGGCCCATCTCCGACCTAGGGTTAAGGACGCCAACGCGCCGCTATTGGAGGTGGAGCGGGCGCTGCAGGAAGCGCAGCGCGGGTTTATGAGGACACGCCCTGCAAACGGTCGGCGCTCGCCGGTCACCGCACCATGGTCTCGCGATCCCAGGCTTGGTAGTCGGGCGAGCTCTCGACGCGGATCGGTCCGTCGTAGCCGTATTCCACCATGTGTACGGTCACATAGTCCTCTCCGAAAAACACGACTCCGTAGGATTGCGGCAGATCGGATGCGCTCAGAAGCCTGGTCTCGGAGAACAGCGGATAGCTCGCATGGTTGGTGCCGCGCAGCGACGAGACGGGAACGCCGGCGACCGAGCCGGCCAGCGGCAAGTGACAATGCCCGAAGAAGACGTGACGGATCTTTGACCGGTTGCGGCCGACGAGACGCCGGAACGGAGCCTCGTCCAGCAGGCGGATCTGGTCGAGCGGGGCGAGGTGCACCGGCATGGGGTTGTGGTGCATGAAGAGCAGGAACGGCCCGTCATGCTCGGCAAGCCGTGCCTCGAGCCAGCCGAGGCGGTCGTCGCAATAGCGGCCGGCATGCGTCTCCGGATGAGCGGTGTCGAGGAACAGGCAGCGGCCGGCGGCGGTATCGTGGACGCCCTGGACGAAGCCGTTCTCGTCGGCGAGGTCGGGGAACACGCTGAGGAAGGCGGCGCGCCGGTCGTGGTTGCCGATGCAAAGCCGGACCGGCAGCGGATATTCGTCGAGGCGCTGCTTGAGCCATTGATAGTCGGCGGCGTCGCCCCAGTCGGAGAGGTCGCCCGTGATCACCATCAACTCGGCGTCATGATGGTCCTTCAGGGCATGCGCAAGCGCGCGGTCGAAATTGGCGCGCGGATCGCGGCCGCCGATGGTCGCGCCGGGCGCCGTCAGGTGAATGTCGCTCAGATGCAGCAGCTTCATCGTTCCCTCCGTTCGTATGGCACGGGGCGCCGGTGGCGCCCCGTGTTTGGCAAATGTGTCGCGATGATCAGCGCGCGGCGCCGGTCGTCTTCGGCAGCAGCTTCTGCACGTCCGCCGTCATGTCTGCGAGGACGGCTTCGGGTTCTTTGGCGCGGGCCCCCGAGATGATCGAGTTGAGATGATCCTTGATCACGTCGGTGATCTTCAGGCCGTTGTCGCCGGGGAAGGCGTACCACTTCGTGAGCAGCGGGAGCTGGCCGACCGCGGTGTAGTTGTTGGGGTTCTTGACGTAGAAGTCCTTCAGGTAGACCTCGTTGGCCACCTTGTTGGGCGGCATGTAGCCGGTGGTCTCCGCCATGATCGCAGCGCCCTTGGGGCCGGTCCAGAACTTCACCGCTTCCCAGGCGGCGTCGCGCTTGGCCTTGTCCTTGGCGAGGATCAGCACGACGTTGCCGCCGGCCGGCAGCCGGCCGTTCGGAGCGGCGACGTCCGGGAACGGAATCGTCTTCAACGCGAACTTGCCGCCGGTCATCTGCGTGACCTTGTTGAGGTCCGAGGTCGAGGTGACGTGGAAGCCGGTCTTGCCCGCCGCGAACGCCGCGCGCATCGACGGCTGGTCGAGGTTGGGCATGCCGCCTTCGTTGACGAGCCGCGCGATCATGTTGATGGCGAATTTGCCTTCAGGTCCGTCAAAGGCGACCTTGGTCTCGTCGGCATTGAGCATGGTGCCGCCGCGCGCGAACACCGGGGCTTGCCACAGCCAGTTGCCGGTGATGTCCCAGGCATAGGTGATGCCGTTGGTGTCGTTGCCGAGTGCCTTGATCTTCTTGGCGAGCGCGATCAACTCGTCCCAGCTCTTCGGCAGGTTGTTCACGTCGCCGCCGGCCTGCTTCACGAGGTCGAGGTTGACGTAGACGATGGGCAGGGAGATCGCGAAGGGAAGGGCGTAGACTTTGCCGCCGGCGGTGCCAATGTCGTACATCGCCTGGTGAAAGCCCTGCTTGTCGAAGTCCTTTTCCGCGGCGATGTAGCCGTCGAGCGCGGCCGGGATGTTCTTGTCGACCAGGACGCGAATGCGGTTCAAGCCCTGGAAGGACACGTCCGGCATCTGATTGGTGACGGCTTCGCGCAGCACTTTCTGGGTGGCGTCCTCGTAGGATTCGTAAGGCGCCCGCATCGTCACCTTGATCTCCGGGTGCACCTTGGCGAACTCGTCGGCAATGCGCTTGTGGGTCTCGGTGAACAGCTCCGGATACGGATACTGCATCACGATCTCGGTCTGGGTCTGCGCGAGCGCAGAGCCGGCCGCAAGCGACAGAGCCGCAGCGGCGATGATGGTCTTCAGCATGGGTAACTCCCTGTTTGAGGTGATGCGGTTACTTGATCCCGGTGAGGGTGATGCCCTCGATGAAGCGGCGTTGGGCAAAGAGGAAAGCGATGACGAGCGGCGCGATGATCACCATCGCCGCGGCCATCAGCGGGCCGTAGCTGGTGCCGGCCTCGTTGTTGCGGAAATGCGCGACCGCGAGCGGCGGTGTCCGCAGCTGCTCGCTGTTGAGCACGATCAGCGGCCAGAAATAGTCGTTCCAATGCGCGACCACGGAGAAGATGCCGAAGGCGGTGACAGCCGGGATCGCGGCCGGCAGCATCACCCGCCAGACGATGCCGAATTCGGAGATGCCGTCCATGCGCGCGGCATCGACGAGATCGTCCGGCACGGTCTTGAAGAACTGGCGCATCAGGAAGATGCCGAACACCGAGATCGTGAAGGGCAGGACCAGCGCCGCATAGCTGTCGAGCAGACCGACCTTGTGCAGCAGCAGGAAGACCGGGATCGCGGTCGCCTGCGGCGGGATCAGGATCCCGAACAGAACCAGTGCAAACAGCGTCTCGCGGCCGACGAAGCGAAGCTTTGCCAGCGCATAGGCCGCCGGCAGCGCCACCATGACCTGCAGCACGAAGATCGAGATCGTGACGATGACGCCGTTGAGCAGGAAGCGCAAAAGATTGGCCTTGGCGAAGGCCTCGCGCAAATTCTCCACCAGCGCGAACCGGTAGGGGATCAAATGCAGCTCGCTGGAGAACACCTCGGTCTGTGGCTTGGACGCGGTCGAAATCATCCAGATGAAGGGCGCCAGCATGATCGCGGCGCCCGCGATCAGGAGCACGTGGCGGAGGACCGCCCGGAGCGTGACGGAATGCGTGCGGCTCATGTGTAATGCACGCCGCGATCGGCGAGCCTCGATTTGATGAGCGTGAGCGCGAGAACGAACACCAGGAAGACGACGGTGATTGCCGCGGCGTAGCCCGAGCGGAAGAACTCGAACCCTTCCGTGTACATGGTGTGGATCAGGACCTCGGTGGATTTCGACGGACCGCCCTTGGTCAGAACATGCACGGTGTCGAACACCTGGAACGAGCGAATGCCGGAGATGACGACGACGAAGGTCGTGACCGGCCCGAGCATCGGCCAGGTCACGAGGCGGAAGCGTGCCCAGCCGCTCGACGCGCCGTCGATTTCGGCCGCTTCGTAGAGTTGCTTGGGGATGGAGACGAGGCCGGCGAGGAACAGCACCATGTTGAAGCCGACCGCCTGCCAGATGCCGATCGCGCACAGCGCGTACAGCGCCGTGTTGCGGTCCTGCAGCCAGGCGAAGGCCGGCAGGCCCGCGCCGCGCAACAGCCCGTTCACCAGGCCGAATTGCGGATGCAGCATGAATTCCCACACCACCGCCATGGCGATCAGGGTCGCCATGACCGGCAGAAAATAGATCGTCCGATAAAGGCTGCGCAGGCTGGTGCCGCTCTGGATCAGCAGCGCGATCGCAAGGCCCGCGACCACGGCGCCGGGCACCACGACCACGACATAGGTCAGCGTGTTGCGCAGCGCGGTCCAGAACACCTTGTCGGCGAACAGGTCCTGGTAGTTGGCAAGCCCGATCCAGGAGAAATGCGGCGCGCCGAGCTGATAATCGGTGAAGGAGAGGGCGATTACGCCGGCGAGCGGGCCGAGCAACATGACCAGCATGAGCGCGGCGGCCGGCGTCACCAGCGCATAGGCGGCGTATGCACGCCGGCTGCCATGCGCCGGCAGCGTCTGCCTCGCGGCGGCGGCCGGGACGATCGCGGCGTCAATGGTCATCGAGCCGTCAGACATGGGCGGGCTCGCGGATGCGCTCGGCCTGCTCGGCTCTCAGCTCGATCCGCTTCCCGGCCGGATCGAACACCCGCACGGCGTCGGGCGGGAAGCCGAACGCGAGAGCGCTTCCCATCGCAGGCAGGTGCCTGACGTCGGCGAGCCGCGCGATCAGGCGCAAGGCGGTGCCTTCGATCGCAAGGTGCACGAAGGCCTCCGCGCCGAGGTTTTCGAGATGGACGACGCTTCCGGAGAACGGCCCCGCGCCCAGCTCGATCCGCTCCGGGCGCACGCCGACGCGGCAGTCGCCAGCGGTCGCTTTGCACGCCAGCCTCAAGGCAGTCCCCAGCACGTCGATGCCGCCGTCATTCCGGATCCGGCCGGGCAGGATGTTGATCTTGGGGCTGCCGATGAATTCGGCGACACGGATGTCGCTGGGATCGTTGTAGATCTGCGCAGGCGTGCCGGCCTGAATCAGTTCTCCGCCCATCATGACGGCGATCCGGCTCGACATGGTCATCGCCTCGGCCTGGTCGTGCGTGACGTAGACGAACGTCGCTTCGAGGCGGCGATGCAGCTCGGCGAGCTCGGCACGCATGTGGACGCGCAGCTTCGCGTCGAGATTGGAGAGCGGCTCGTCGAACAGGAAGGCGCGGGGCTCGCGCACCATGGCGCGTCCGACTGCGACGCGTTGCCGCTGTCCGCCGGACAATTGCCCGGGCTTGCGCCGCAGCAACGGCGCGATGTCGAGCTGCTCGGCGATGGCCGTGATGTCGGCGCGGATGGCCCGTTCCTTGACGCGCCGGCCCGGCAGCAGCGGGCCGAGCAGCGGCAGCCGCTCGATCGCAGAGAGGCGCCGCATCCGCAGCGGCACGGCGATGTTGTCGAAGGTACTCAAATGCGGATAGAGCGCATAGGATTGGAAGACCATCGCCAGGTTGCGCGCGCTCGGACGAATGGCGTCCACGGGGCGGCCGTCGATGCGGACCTCGCCGGAATTCTGCGGCTCGAGCCCGGCGATGATGCGGAGCAAGGTCGACTTGCCACAGCCGGAAGGACCGACAAGCGAGATGAACTCGCCATCCTCGATCCGGAAATCGATCCCTTTCAGGACGTCGGTCCCGTCGAAGGATTTGCGGATTGCGGAAAGCTCGATTTGCGCCATTCGCGCGGGTCCCCCTGCTGCCGGTTGCGGCGCATGAGGACTTAAGCAGGGCATCTGACAGTCACATAACGGTCAATGGCATTGCTTATGTTGATCCCAGGTTTTGCTTTTGCGGCGTCCTGAAGGGAGGATGCCGGTCTTGGAGTTCTTGTCGTGGCATTGACGTCGTCGCGTGTCCGGGCGGTCAATGCGGTGTTCGATACCGGCAGTTTTGCTGCCGCGGCCAGGAAGCTGGGCGTGTCGCAGCCCGCCGTCGCACAATCGGTGCGCGACCTGGAGGCCGAGTTCGCCGTTGCGCTGTTCGACCGCCACGGACAGAACCTGATTGCGACGCCGCTTTGCCGGCGCCTCTATGCGGCGACGAACCGGATGCAGGCGCTGGAGGCGGATGCACTCGGCATCCTGGAGCAGCGCGATGAGCTCGCGGGAGGCGAGCTTCGCATCGGGCTCGGCAACGCCATGCCGGGCATGGCGCTGATCGCGGCCTT
>RXJC01000310.1 GCA_003963435.1 Bradyrhizobiaceae bacterium
GCGTCTCGGAGTACTGGATCGCCCGCCCCAGTGCGCAAGTGCGCACAAGGCGGGCGATGACATCGAATGTGTGGGATCCGCAAGCACCACACTTCGTAGCTACAGCCCCAGATACGCCTTGCGCACGTCCGGATTGCCCTTGATCTCCGCGGCCGCACCCTGCATCAGCACGCGGCCGGTTTGCAGGATGTAGGCACGGTCGGCGATCTCGAGGCACTCGGCCATGCGCTGCTCGACGATGAGGACGGTCATGCCGGCGTCGCGGATGCGCAACACCGCCTGGAAAATCTCGTCGACCAGCTTCGGCATGATGCCTTGCGAAGGCTCGTCCAGCATCAACAACCGCGGACGCGTCATCAGCGCGCG
The DNA here is from genome assembly GCA_003963435.1 of Bradyrhizobiaceae bacterium. Lineage (GTDB taxonomy): Bacteria > Pseudomonadota > Alphaproteobacteria > Rhizobiales > Xanthobacteraceae > Bradyrhizobium. The sequence goes on from RXJC01000310.1 coordinate 367, forward strand.
ACCGATCGCGAGCATCTGCTGCTCGCCGCCGGAAAGCGTCTCTGCGCGCTGGTCGAGGCGCTCGGACAGGCGCGGAAACAGGGTGAAGACGAGATCGAGCGGCGCCTCGCGGTCGGCCTCGGCACGATAGAGATAGCTGCCGAGACGGAGATTGTCGCGCACCGACAGGCGTGGAAACAGGCGGCGGTTCTCCGGCACATAGGCGATGCCGGCCGCCGTGATGTGGTGCTGCGCCATGCCGTTGAGCTGCTTGCCGTCGAACGTCACGCTGCCCGAGCGCGGCCGCTCGGCACCGGCGATCGATTTGAGCAGCGTCGACTTGCCGGCACCGTTGGCGCCGGCGACGCAGACGATCTCGCCCTTGGTGACCTCGATGCTGACCGCGGAGATCGCGACCAGACCCTGATAGGCGGTCGTGACTTCACGCACCGACAGCATGACGATCTCCCAGATATGCCTTGATCACCTTGGGATCGCGGACGACATCGGCGGGCTTGCCCTCGACCAGGACCTTGCCGAGGTCGAGCACGATGGCGCGGTCGACCAGCGGCATCACGATCTCCATGACGTGCTCGACCATCAGCACGGTGATGCCGGTATCGCGCACCTTGCGTACCAGCGCCACGCCGGTCTGCGCCTCGGTCGGCGTCAGGCCGGTGAGGACTTCGTCGAGCAGCAGCAGTTTTGGTTCGGTCGCGAGCGCGCGCGCCACTTCGAGGCGGCGCTTCTCGGCCGGCACGAGGTCGCTTGCGAGCACGTCGGCGCGCGCGGCAAGGCCGGTGAACTCCAGCACCTCGTGCGCCTTGCGGCGCGCCTCCCGCATCACGGTGTTGCGCACGAGCGCACCGACGATGACGTTGTCGATGACGGTCATGGTCTCGAAGCTCTTGACCACCTGGAAGGTACGCCCCACCCCGCGCTGGCAGCGCTGGGCCGCCGGCATCTGGGTGACGTCTTCGCCGTCGAACAGAATCGAGCCCTGCGTCGGCGGCAGCACGCCGGCGATGAGATTGAACAGCGTCGACTTGCCGGCGCCGTTGGGGCCGATCAGGCCGACGATCTCGCCGCGGCCGACCGAGATCGAGACGTCGCTGTTGGCGACGAGGCCGCCGAAGCGCTGCCAGACGCCGCGGGTTTCGAGCAGCGCGGTCATCGGGCGGCTCCCGTCTTCTTCGGCCGTGAGAACAGGCTGAGCAGTCCCCGCGGCAAGGCCAGCGAGATCAGGACGATCAGCGTGCCGTAGACGATGAGGTCGACACCGCGCCCCGAGCCGCCGAACTTGAAGCGAGTCAGCTCCGTCAGCGGGATCAGGATGGCGGCCCCTAGCACCGGCCCCCACAGGGTGCCGATGCCGCCGAGCACGGCGGGCAATGCCATCAGCAGCGAGAACTGGAAGCCCATGACGCTCTCAGGATCGATGTAGGAGACGAACTGGGCGTAGAAGCTGCCGCCGACGGCAACCAGGAAGGCGGAGACCGCGGCCGCGCCCATCTTGGAATTGAACACGTCGACGCCGAGGCTCTCGGCCGCGTCCGGATTGTCCTTCACCGCGCGCCACCAGAAGCCCCATTTGGAATCTTCCAGCCACCAGGTGACGAACCAGGCGAGGCAGCACAGCGCCAGCGCGAAATAGAAATACGGCAGCTTGGTGCGCAAGAACTGGAATTTCAGCCAGCTGTCGCCGCGGATCGGAATGGTGATGCCCATCGCGGCGCCGGCCCAATCCCAATTGTGGAACAGAAGTAACCCGATCTCGGCGATGACGATGGTGGCGATCACGAAGTAATGGCCGCGCAGGCGGAAGAAGGGATAGCCGAGCCCCATCGCGATCAGCGCCGACACCACGCCGCCCGCCAGCATGCCGAACCAGGGCAGGACGCCGAACTTGGTGAACAAAAGCTCGGTGGTGTAGGCGCCCAGGCCGAAATAAAGCGCGTGCCCGAGCGAAATCTGCCCGCAATAGCCGGACAGGATATTCCAGCTCTGCGATAGTCCTGCATACATCAAGGTCAGGATCAGGATGTTCTGGACGACGACGTCCTTCACGAACAATGGCGTCAGCGCCGCGATCCCGGCGAGCACCGCGGCGATAATGAGGTCGCGGCGGCGCCGCGCTGCAAATTCCTTGTCCATCAGATCGATCCGAACAGGCCGCGCGGCCGGATGAAGACGACCAGCAGATAGACCGCGTAGATGCCGACCGACTTCAGCGACGGCGGCAGCACCAGGGCGGTGGTGGCTTCGACGAGGCCGACGATGATGCCGCCGGCGAACGCGCCGAACACGCTGCCGAAGCCGCCGAGCGCCACGGTGACGTAGGCGATCAGCGCGAAGGACGCGCCGACGTCGGGATAGATGTAAAAGAAGCTCGCCATGATCGCGCCGGCGAGGCCCACCAGCGCGGCGCCAAGGCCCCAGCCGAACGCGAACACGCGGTTCTTGTCGATGCCGACCAGTGCGACCGCACCGGGATCTTCGCGGGTGGCTTCCAGTGCGCGGCCGAAATCGGTGCGGTGGATGAAGAAATAGAGACCGACGAAGGCGAGGATCGAGACCAGCGCGCCGACCAGTTGCGGCTCGGGCAAGAAGATGCCCGCGATCGAGATGGTCTTGCCGCCGAGCCAGGAGTGCGGAATGCTGCGATAGTCCGGCGTGAAGAAGAACTGCGCGAGGCCGCGCATGACGATGGCGAGGCCGAAGGTGGTGAAGATCTGCACCATGCCGGCATTGGCCTTGGCCCGCATGGCGAAGCGTACAATCAGCAAGTAGACCACCGCTCCGAAGATGAAGAGCGCCGCGGCGACCAACGGCGCGGACAGCAAGGGGTCGATGGCGAAGAACGCAAACAGGAAGAAGGACAGGTACATCGCGATCATCAGGAACTCGCCATGGGCGAAGTTCGTGACGTCCATCAGGCCGAAGATCAGCGCGAGGCCGACCGCGATCAGTCCGTACAGCAGGCCCATCAGCAGGCCGCTCGCGAGACTCTGGATTATGGCTTGGGCTGTCAAAAGTCGTCCCCCGTTCGAAACGTCACGACAGGCTTCGTCATTGCGAGCGAAGCGAAGCAATCCAGAAATGTCTCCAAGGAAGCAGTCTGGATTGCTTCGTCGCTTCGCTCCTCGCAATGACGGCGTGGGAGCAGTCTGCTTCCTACAACGCCCGGCTCCTGCTCTCGCAGCGCTTACTTCATCGGCCAGATCGCTTCGGCGATCGCGGCCTGCGGCGGGAAGATGGTGACGAACTTGCCGCCGACATATTGCAGCAGCACCGGGTCGGCGTCGTTGTTCTGGCCCATCTCGTCGAACTTGACGCGCTTCCAGGGCATAATGGTCCGCTCGCCCGGGATGTCGGTCGCCGCCAGCGCATCGCGGATCTTCTCGCCGTCGATCGACTTGGCGCGATTGATGGCGTCGGCGAGGATGATCAGGCCCATGAACTGGCGCGAGGTGAGGTCGTTGAAGTCCTTGCCCGAGCGCGCCTTGAACATGTCGTTGATCTTGCCGACCATCGGGCGCTTCTGCGCGAGGTCGAGCGAGAAGGTGCCGCGCGAGATCACGCCTTCGAGCTTGTCGCCGACGGCATCATAAAGCGCCTTCTCGGAGAAGCCGGCGTCCTGCGCCACGATCGCGTTCGGCTTGTAGCCGAGCTCAGCCATGGTCTTGACCAGGAGAATGCCGTCGGTGGTGTAGCTCGAGGGCATCAGCACGTCGGCGTTGGCGGACTTGAGCTGCTGCACCTCGGCCGAGAGCGAGGGCGAGTTGGCCCGGTACTTGATGTCGGTGACGATCTTGTAGCCGCGCTCGCCGGCGATCTTGGCCTGGGCGTTGCCGGAATCGGTGCCGAAGATGGTGTCCTCGTGGAACAGCGACAGCGTCTCGATCTTGGTGCCCTTCTTCTTCATGGCGTCGAAGAAGTCGAACATGGCGGCCGAGTACATCTCGTCGTGCGGTGCGGCGCGGAAATAGTACTTCAGGCCGCGGCGATGCAGGCTGGGCGAGGAATTGTCGGCGGAGACGAACGGGACCTGGTAGCGCTCGCAGATCTGGCTGACGGTGACGGCGACCGCGCTCTGATAGGTGCCGATGATGGCACAGACCTTCTCCTGCGTGATCAGGCGCTCGGCCTCGGCGCGGCCCTTCTGCGGATCGGCCTGGTGGTCGGCGAACACGAGACGGATCTTGGCGCCGCCGAGGCCCGGCAGGCCCTCACCCTTGGCCAGCGGCAGGTCGAAATCGGTGTTCTTGTTGATGACCTCGAGCGCGGTCTCATAGGCCTTCTGCGCGTCGACGCCCTGCTGCGCGCTGCCGCCGGAGAACGGATAGATCACGCCGATCACGACTTCCGAAGTCTGTGCGCGTGCAGCGAGCGGAACCAGCGCAGCGGTGGCGGTGGCACCTAACAATACGTCGCGGCGAGTGATCGTCATGGCAGAGTCCTCTGTGACTGAATTTCGGTTGATCGAATGAAGCGATTGATGGATGCGGTAAAGCTCGAAGAAGCAGCAAATGCTGCCCACTAAATCACGGCCATGGTCCTGTTCTTGAGATCCGTCACCAGCATCAGGCCGGGCGAGTGCGTGATCGCGAACGGGAGTTTCGCGGCGTTGATCACCGATTGCGGCGTCACCCCGCAGGCCCAGAACACCGGAATCTCGTCGTCGGCGACGGGAACCGGATCGCCATAGTCGGGCTTGGCGATGTCCTTGATGCCGATCAGATGCGGATGACCGAGATGCACGGGCGCACCGTGCACGGCGGGATAGCGCGAGGTGATCTGCACGGCGCGGATCGCGTCCGCCGGCTTGAACGGGCGCATCGACACCACCATCGGGCCGGCGAACGGACCGGCCTCGCCGCAGGCGATGTTGGTGCGGTACATCGGCACGCGCACGTTCTGCTCGATGTGGCGGATCGGCATGCCCTCGTCGAGCAAAGCCTCTTCGAACGAGAACGAGCAGCCGAGCACGAAGGTGACGAGATCGTCGCGCCAATGCCTGGTGATGTCGGTCGGTTCGTCCACGACCTCGCCGTCGCGCCAGACCCGATAGCGCGGCACGTCGGTGCGGATGTCGAGATCGGCGCCGAGCGCCGGGATAAAGGGACTGCCGACATCGGACATGCCGATGATCGGGCACGGTTTCGGATTGAGCTGGCAGAAGCGGTGGAAGGCGCCGGCATATTCGGCCGGCAGGATCGCGAGATTGCCTTGGACGAAGCCGGGGGCGACGCCGGCGGTGGAGGCGACCAGCCCCTCGCGGTAGGCGAGCCGGGCCTTGCGGCTCGGGAGCGTGTCGGGCGTTTCAGTTTGCTGCGCTGCCACCAAAACAGTCATGTAATCGACCTGCCTATAAACTCGACAAAGACAAGCCAACACCAAGCGTGCTATAAAGTCTAATCGTCGTTTCTAATCAATCTCGATAAATTTAATTTATCGATTGGGAAATCCATCCAAATGCTGGACTTCAGGTCGATCGAGACGTTCCTCTGGGTGGTGAAGCTCGGCAGCTTTCGGGGCGCCGCCCAACGCCTCAACACCACCCAGCCGGCGATTTCCCAGCGCATCGCTCAGCTCGAACGCGAGATGGGCGTGAAGCTGCTCAACCGCGATCACCGCGTGGCCTCACCGACCCCGAGCGGCCGGCAGATGATGGTCTATGCCGAGAAGCTGATCGGCCTGCGCGCCCAGATGATGGCGGAGATCGGCGATGCCTCCGCGATGCGCGGGGTGATGCGCCTCGGCGTCGCCGAGACCATCGTGCACACCTGGCTGCCGCGCCTCGTGAAGAGCGTCAACCAGGTCTATCCGAACCTGTCGCTCGAGATCGAGGTCGACATCACGCCGAACCTCACCGCGCGGCTGCTCGCGCAGGAGATCGAGCTCGCCTTCGTGGTGGGGCCGCTGTCCGCCTCCGGCGTGCACAATCGCGTGCTCGCCGATTATCCGATCGGGTTTCTCGCAAGTCCCTCGCTCGGCCTTGGCAAGGGCCCGGTAACGCCGGCCGAGCTTGCGCGGTTTCCGATCATCACCTTCCCGCGCAAGACCAAGCCTTACGAGGTCGTGCGCGAGGTATTCGACCGCCCCGAGCTGCCGCCGATCCGGCTGCACGCCTCCGCCTCGCTGGCCACTGTCATCCACATGGCGGTCGAAGGGCTCGGGGTCGCCGTGATTCCGGACGCCATCGTCGAGAACGAGCTTGCCGATGGGCGGCTGCAGCTGCTCGACACCGATCTTGCCATCGCGCCGCTGACCTTCACCGCAAGCTGGCTCGCCTCGCCCGACGTCGTTGCCGTGGAGCGTGTCGCCGAGCTTGCACGGCAGATTGCGCAGAGCAGCCTCGCGGTTGACGCGCCCGCGCTGGCGCGTCATTGAAAAAGGCGCCGGACAACCTTTCCCGTCATTCCGGGATGGTGCGTAAGCACCAGCCCCGGAATCTCGAGCTTCCGGGTTCGATGCTTCGCATCGCCCCGGAATGACGGATTAAAATGGACTGACGCATGAGCCGAGCCGCCACCAATTTGCAGATCGATTCCGCCCGCCTCTGGGGCTCCATCCACGAGACCGCGCAATTCGGCGCGACGGCCAAGGGCGGCGTGCGGCGGCTGACGCTGAGTGCCGAGGACAAGCAGGTCCGCGACTGGTTCCGCAAGGCGTGCGAGGACGCCGGCCTCGAGGTTCACACCGACGCGCTGGGATCGCAGTTCGGCCTGCGCAAGGGCCGCGACATGTCCAAGCTGCCTGTCGGCATCGGCTCGCATCTCGACACGCAACCGACCGGCGGCAAGTATGACGGCATCCTGGGCACGCTCGGCGCGCTGGAGGTGATCCGCACGCTGAACGATGCCGGCATCGAGACCGACGCGCCGATCTGCGTCGTCAACTGGACCAACGAGGAAGGCTCGCGCTTCGCGCCCGCGATGATGGCCTCCGCCGCTTACGTCGGCGATTTCGCCACCGACGACATTTTGTCGCGCAAGGACATCGACGGCACCACCGTCGGACAGGCGCTCGACAGCATCGGCTATCGCGGCGACAAGCCGGTCGGCTTCCAGAAGCTCGGCTGCTTCGTCGAATTGCACATCGAGCAGGGCCCGATTTTGGAGGCCGAAGGCAAGACCATCGGCGTCGTCGATTCCGGCCAGGGCGTCTTGTGGTACGACGGCAAGATCTCCGGCTTCGAGAGCCATGCCGGCTCGACCCCGATGCCGCTGCGCCGCGATGCGCTGGCGACGCTGTCGGAGATCGTGCTGGCGATGGAGGCAATTGCGAAGAAGCATGGGCCCAACGCCGTCGGCACCATCGGCGAGGCCGTGATCGCAAACCCCTCGCGCAACGTCATTCCCGGCGAGATCGCCTTCACCGTGGATTGCCGCAGCGCAGATGGCGCGATCATGGACGCGCTCGACCGCGACCTGCGCGCCGCGATTGCCGAGATCGCCGCGCGCCGCAAGGTCGAGGTCAAGATCGATCTGGTCTGGCGCAAGCCGCCGACGCATTTCGATCCCAAGCTGATCGCAGCCGTCGAGAACGCCGCCAAGACGCTCGGTTACTCTTCGCGCCGCATCACCTCCGGCGCCGGCCACGACGCCTGCAACCTCAACACAGTGATGCCGGCTGCGATGGTGTTCGTGCCCTGCAAGGACGGCATCAGCCACAACGAGCTGGAAGACGCCACGCAGCCCGATTGCGCCGCGGGCACCAACGTCCTCATGCATACCGTGCTGGCGATCGCCGGCGTCGCGTCCTGACCGGAGAGAGCCATGCGCGGAGTTTTCGTCGACGCCAACGAACCCCTCGCCGTGATCATGGAGCGGCTAACGAAGCCCGGCGATCCCGAGGTCCGGATCCACAGGAATCCCGACATCAAGCCGGAGCAATACCCTGAGATCCTCGATGGCGCCGAGATCGCGATCGTCGACCACACCGCGCTGCCGACCGAAATCGCGAAGAAGTGCACCGGCCTCAAGCACGTCGTGTTCCTCGGCACCGGCGCGCGCAGCTACATGAACCCGGAGGAGCTCGCCGAGCTCGGCATCTCCGTGCATCTGATCAAAGGCTATGGCGACACGGCTGTCGCGGAATCCGCGATCGCGCTGATGTGGGCCTCGGCCCGCGTCATCGCGATGATGGATCGCGAGATGCGCGCCGGCAATTGGCTGCGCGAGGACGGCATGCAGCTCACCGGCAAGACGCTCGGCCTGATCGGCTTCGGCGGCATCGCCGCGGAAGTGGCGCGCATTGCCTCGGGCAGCGGCATGAAGGTGATCGCCTGGAACCGGTCGCCGAAGAGCCATCCGGGCGTCGAGTTCACCGATCTCGACACGGTGCTGGCGAGGAGCGACGTGGTGTCGCTGCATCTGCTGCTCAACGACGACACGCGCGGCATGATCACGCGCGAGAAGATCGGCAAAATGAAGCCGGGCGTCATCTTCGTCAACACCGCGCGCGCCGCGATCGTCGACGAAGCGGCGATGATCGACGCGTTGAAGTCAGGCCATATTCGTCATGCCGGCCTCGACGTCTTCAACACCGAACCGTTGCCCGGCGATCATCCACTGACGAAGATCCCGAACGTGACGCTATCGGCGCATTCGGCGTTCCGCACGCCGGAAGCCAGCGAGAACCTGATTGAAGCGGCATTGGTCCATTGCCGCCGGATCGTGAATTCGTAACCCACCATTGTCTATTCCGCGGGGACAGAAGCGGTGGGTTACGGCTTCGCCTGACCCACCCTACTCACCCCGCCAAATCGCGAAGGGATAAGAGCAACAATGGCCGACTATCGCACCATCAAGGCAGAGCCACTCACCAACGCCATCCGCGCCATCGTCAAGGCCGGCGGCTCCTCGGACAGCGAGGCCGAGCTGGTGTCCACCAATCTCGTCGAAGCCAATCTCAAGGGCCACGACTCCCACGGCGTCGGCATGATCCCGCGCTATGTCCAGAGCGTCACCAACGGCGGTCTCGCCGTGAACGCGCACGTCAAGATCGTGCTCGACACCGGTCCCCTTCTCACCCTCGACGGCCTCACCGGCTACGGCCAGGTGATCGGCCATGAAGCGATGGAGCTGGCGGCGGAGCGCGCCAAGCAAAATGGCGTGTGCCTTGTCGGCCTTTCCAACTCGCACCACATCGGCCGCATCGGCCATTGGGCCGAGCAGTGCATCGACCATGGACTGGTCTCGATCCACTTCGTCAACGTGATCTCCCGGCCGATCGTGGCGCCCTGGGGTGGCAGCGATGCCCGCCACGGCACCAACCCGTTCTGCGTCGGCATCCCGCGCGCCGGCAAGGAGCCCATCGTGCTCGACTTCGCCACCAGCAGGATCGCGCAAGGCAAGACCCGCGTCGCCCACAACAAGGGCGTCGAGCTCGACCCCGGCACCATCATCGACAATGAGGGCAAGCCCACGGTCAATCCGCGCTACACCGTGATCCCGCCCTACGGCGCTATCCTCCCCTTCGGCGAGCACAAGGGCTCGGGACTCGCGCTGGTATGCGAAATCCTCGGCGGCGCGCTCTCCGGCGGTCAGGTGGTCAAGGGTCCGTCCGACGGCAAGCACAACGTCCTCAACGGCATGCTCTCGATCGTCATCGATCCCGGCAAGCTCGGCACCGGCGAGAACCTCGCGCGCGAAGTCGAGAGCTTCGTCGCCTGGCACACCGGCTCGCCTCCGGCCCCCGGCGTCGACAAGGTCAAGATCGCCGGCGAGCCCGAGCGCGAGACCAAGAAGAAACGTCTCGCCGAAGGCATTCCGGTCGACCCGACCACCTGGCAGGAGATTCTGGAGGCCGGGAAGAAATTCGGGCTGGATCAGGCGGCGATCGAGAAGATCGTGGGATAGCGATCAGCTGTGCTGATAAGCCAGAGACCGTAGGGCGGGTTAGCCGCAGGCGTAACCCACCGCCTTGTTCACTGGGAAAGCAGAGGTGGGTTACGCTGCGCTAACCCACCCTACCTGATCTCCCTCAATCCACCATATCCGCGACAGCCTTGCCGCAGGCCGTGGTGTCGGCGTTGCCGCCGAGATCTTTCGTCCGCAGCGTACGCTCTGCCAGCGTGCGCTCGATCGCCTCGACGATCGACTTGCCGGCTTCCTTTTCGCCGAGATGCTCGAGCATCATCGCGCCGGACCAGATCGCACCAATCGGGTTGGCGATACCCTGCCCTGCAATATCAGGCGCCGAGCCGTGCACGGGCTCGAACACCGACGGGAAGTCGCCCTCCGGATTGATGTTGCCTGACGGTGCGATACCGATGGTGCCGGTGCAGGCCGGGCCGAGGTCGGACAGGATGTCGCCGAACAGGTTGGAGCCGACCACGACGTCGAACCAGTCCGGGTGCAGCACGAAGTTCGCGGTCAGGATGTCGATGTGGTACTTGTCCCACTTCACGCCCGGAAACTTCTTCGCCATCGCCTCCACGCGCTCGTCCCAATAGGGCATGGTGATGGAGATGCCGTTGGACTTGGTCGCCGAGGTCAGGTGCTTCTTCGGCCGCGACTGCGCGAGCTCGAAGGCGAATTTCAGGATGCGGTCGACACCGGTGCGGGTCATCACGGTCTGCTGCGTCACGAACTCGCGGTCGGTGTCCGGGAACATGCGGCCGCCGACGGAGGAATATTCGCCTTCCGTGTTCTCACGCACCACCCAGAAATCGATGTCGCCGGGCTTGCGGCCCGCCAGCGGCGACGGCACGCCGGGCATCAGCCGCACCGGGCGCAGGTTCACATACTGGTCGAACTCGCGGCGAAACTTGATCAGCGAACCCCACAGCGAGACGTGATCGGGAATCTTGGCCGGCCAGCCGACCGCGCCGAAATAGATCGCATCGTGCTTGCCGATCTTCTCCTTCCAGTCATCGGGCATCATCTGGCCGTGCTTCTCGTAATAGTCCCAGGACGAGAAGTCGAAATGGTCGAAATGCAGGGAGACGCCATGCTTCTTCGCCGCCGCCTCCAGGACGCGGAGCCCCTCGGGCATCACTTCCTTGCCGATGCCGTCGCCGGGAATCACCGCGATCCGGTATTGTTTCTTGCTCATCGAGAACGTCCCTTTTTGGTCCGGCAGCCGCCGCCTTTTTGACCGCACTGCAATGGACCAAACGCGGCGGCAGTGCAACGCTGCACTGCAATGTTGACCGTGGCGCGGTGGGGCGCCTACTGGTTTGATCCTGTTCCTATTCCGAGAGCCCCCCTCATGGACCTGCATCTGCGCGGCAAGCGCGTTCTGATCACCGGCGCGTCCAAGGGCATTGGCGCTGCAGCGGCCGAGGCGTTTGCCGAGGAAGGCGCGCATCTTCTGCTCGCGGCCCGCAGCGGCGACCAGCTCAAGGCGCTGGCCGAGCGGTTGCGATCCGCGCACCAGATCGATGCTGCAACGAGCATCGTCGATCTGCGCAAGGAAGAGGACGTTGTGCGGCTGGCGAAAGAAGCCGCCGACATCGACGTGCTCGTCAACAATGCCGGCGACATCCCCGGCGGCTCGATCGACAAGATCGACGAGGCGACCTGGCGTCACGCCTGGGAATTGAAAGTGTTCGGCTACATCAACCTGACGCGGCATATTTACGCGCAGATGAAGGCCAAAGGCGGCGGCGTCATCGTCAACGACATTGGCGCCGCCGGCGAGAAGTTCGACGCCAATTACATCTGCGGCAGCGCCGGCAATGCCGCGCTGATGGCCTTTACCCGCGCGCTCGGCGGCAAGAGCCTCGCCGACAACATCCGCGTGGTCGGCATCAATCCCGGCCCTGTCGGCACCGACCGCCACGTCACGCTGCTGAAGACGCGGGCCAAGCACCAGTTCGGTGACGAAAGCCGCTACAAGGAATTCCAGAAGAGCCTGCCGCTCGGCCGTCCTGCGCATGCGCGTGAGATCGGCGACCTCATGGCGTTCGTGGCGTCGGATCGCGCCGGGTACACGTCGGGCGTGATCTACACGGTGGACGGCGGCATCAGCGCGGGCTGGGGTTAACTTTATCCCCGTCATTGCGAGCGCAGCGAAGCAATCCAGGAATGCCTCTGCAGCAACCAGTCTGGATTGCTTCGTCGCTTCGCTCCTCGCAATGACGAACCAAGCATACACACAGGAGTAAAATAATTGTCTCAAGACTTGATCCGCGAAACCGCATGCGCCGTCGTCGACAAGCTGCGCTCTGGCGACGTCTCGCCGCTTGAACTGCTGGACGTCGTGGAAAGGCGCATCAGCGCGGTCGACGGCAAGGTCAACGCACTGCCGACACTTTGTTTCGACCGCGCGCGGGACAGCGCCAAGGCCCTGATGCGAAAACCCGCCGGCGCGCGCGGGCTGCTGGCGGGCATGCCGGTGCCGATCAAGGATCTGACCGACGTCGCGGGCGTGTTGAACACGCAGGGCTCGCCGATCTTCAAGGACAACATTCCCGCCAAGTCCGACCTCATGGTCGAGAATCTCGAAGCCAATGGCGCGCTCGTCTACGCCAAGTCCAACACGCCGGAATTCGGCGCCGGCGCCAACACTTTCAACGAGGTGTTCGGCGCAACGCTCAATCCCTGGGACACGACGAAATCCGCGGCCGGCTCCTCCGGTGGCGCTGCGGTGGCGCTGGCCACAGGCATGGCCTGGCTGGCGCAGGGCTCCGACATGGGCGGCTCCTTGCGCAGCCCCGCCGCGTTCTGCGGCGTCGTCGGCATGCGGCCGAGCATCGGCCGCGTCGCCCATACCCCAAAATCCGGAATCGATCGCAATCTCGGCGTGGTCGGCCCGATGGCGCGCAACGTCGAGGACCTCGCGCTGCTGCTGGACGCCATGAGCGGCGATTACGCTGACGACCCGCTGTCGCTTCCGGCGCCCGCGACCTCGTTCCTGTCGGCGGCACAGTCGGGCAAGAGGCCGAAGCGCATCGCCTATTCGCCCGATCTCGGCATTACGCCCGTCGATCCCGAGGTGAAGGCGATCACGCGCAAGGCGGCGGAACGCTTTGCCGAGGCCGGCGCCATCGTCGAGGAGGCGCATCCGGACTGGCGCGAGGCGCATGAGTGCTTCCACGTGCTGCGCGCCTTTGATTTCGCGATGACCAAGGCCAATCTGCTGCGGACCAAGCGCGACCTGCTCAAGCCCGAGGTGATCTGGAACATCGAGGAGGGCCTCAGGCTCACGGTGGAGCAGATCGCGCGCGCCGAGGCCCAGCGTGTCGACATGACCGCGCGCGCGGTCGAGTTCTTCAAGACCTATGATCTCTTGCTGACACCCACCACGATCGTGCCGCCGTTCCCGATCGAGAACCGCTATGTCGCCGAATGCGCCGGCAAGCGGTTCGACAACTACGTCGAGTGGCTCGGCATCGTCTACGCCATCACGCTGGCCTGCTGCCCCTCGCTGTCGCTGCCGTGCGGCTTCACGGCGTCCGGCCTGCCGGTCGGCGTGCAGGTCGTCGGCGCGCCGAGGGGCGATGCAAACGTGATCGCAGGCGCGAAGGTGCTGGAGGATATTTTGGGCCTCCGCGGCACGACGCCGATCGATCCGAAGGGGAAGGCATAGCCGCGTTCCATGCGCATCGCCCTCATCCACGCCCTCAAGCATTCCATCGCCCCGATCGAAGCGGCGTTTGCGAAGGCCTGGCCGCAGGCGCGGCTGATGAACCTGCTCGACGACAGCCTGTCGGCGGATCTGGCCCGCGACGGCGCGCTCAACGATGCCATGACCGAGCGCTTTCTGGCGCTCGGCGACTATGCCGCGGCAACCGGGGCGAACGGGATCCTGTTCACGTGCTCCGCCTTCGGCCCCTGCATCGAGGCGGTCGCGCGCGCGCAGGCGCCGATGCCGGTGCTGAAGCCGAATGAAGCCATGATCGAGCGCGCGGTGACGATGGGCAGGCGCATCGGCCTGCTTTCCACCTTTCCGCCGACCCTGGTCTCGATGCCGCCGGAATTCCCCGCTTCGGTTCAGGTCGTGCCGAAGCTCGCCGAAGGGGCGCTTGCGGCGCTCGACCGCGGCGACCGCGCCACGCATGACCGGCTGATCGTCGAAGCGTCGAAGGACCTCGGTGATTGCGACGTCATTGCGCTGGCGCAGTTCAGCATCGCTGCCACTGCACCGCTGGTCGCGGAGGCCACCGGACGTCCCGTCGTGACCACGCCTGACAGCGCGGTCGACAAGCTGATGAAGCTGTTGAAAGCGGAGGCTTAGGAGCCGGCCTTTTTCTGACGCCGCGCGCCCTTGATTGCAGCCGCGAGCGCGGCTTTCGTTTCGCTGACGAAATCCTCGACCAGTTCCTCGCGCGTGGCATGCGCCGCCTCGCCGGTGAACAGGCCCTGCTCGGCCAGCATCACGACCCCGTGCAGCGCCGCCCAGATCTTGAGTGCCTGCCGTTCGCGCAAATAGCCGACCGCGGGAGCTTCCAGCGCTTCGATCACGAGCGCAAACGTCTCGCGCGTGGCCTCGTGCAGCTCGCTGCCCTTGGCCGCGCATGAGACCGTGCGCGATGCGAACATCAGGCGGTAGATGCCGTTGCGGCGCAGGCCGAACTCGAGTGTCGCCTGCGCCAGCCGCGACAGCTTCGATTGCTTCGACGGCTTTGCCATCGCCTCGCGCAGGATCGCGCTGAGCTGCCGAAACGCCTCCGCCGTCACCGCCGCGAGCAGCGCCTCGCGATCGGCAAAGTGCCGATACGGCGCCGGCTGAGAGACGCCGAGCTGCTTGGCGAGCGCCTTGATACTGATCGCCTCGGCGCCGCCCTGCTCCGCCTCGCGCAGCGCGGCCTTGATCAGGGCGTCACGAAGATCGCCATGATGATAGGTGTTTTCGGGCTTGCGGGCGAGTTGGGAGCGCATGTTGCAGCAAGCCTATAAGTTTGCGCTTGACAGGGAAAGCCTGTCGCGAATGTAATAGCATATAACTTAGAACAAGCGGCGAATGCCGCCGACAATGTTTACACGAGGAAAGCGCGGTCTTCGAGCCGCGTGCATACGACCGAGGAAGCCGCCATGACAGAGCGACTGAGGGTTCACGTCGATCCCGACAAATGCCAGGGCCACGCGCGCTGCAAGGCGCTCGCGCCGGAGCTGTTCGAGCTCGACGAATTTGGCAACGCGCACGAAGCCGGCGACGGCACGGTCCCGCCTGGGCTCGAGGACAAGGCCTGGCTGGCCAAATCCAACTGCCCTGAAATCGCAATCGATGTGATCGAAGAGTAGCGCGGCCTCTCGCGGCCTTGCGTCCTTACCAGCGAATCAAGCCAAGGGATTTCCCTGCCATGTCCGACGTCAGCCAGCCTGTCGCCCACCCGCCCGTGACCGACTGGGTCCATGATTTCGACCACACCGATCCGCAATGGACGGAGGACCCCTTCCCGATCTGGGACGAGCTGCGCACCGCAAGCCCGGTCGTGCATACCAAGCGCTTCCTCGGCTGCTACATGCCGACGACCTACGAGGCCGTGCGCGAGATCGCCAACGACACCGAGCATTTCTCCTCACGCCGCATCATCGTACGCGACGTCCGGCCCGAGGTGGCGAGGAACGCCGCCCCGCCGATCACCTCGGATCCGCCCGTGCACAAACCGGCCAAGCAATTGCTGCTGCCGCCCTTCACGCCGGACGCGATGAAGAAGCTGGAACCGCGGATGCGCGCGATCTGCAACGAGCTGATCGACGGGTTCATCGCCGACGGCAAGGTCGACGCCGCCGCGCGCTACAGCAAATACATCCCGGTTCGGGCGATCGCGCACATGCTGGGCATTCCCGAGAGCGACAGCGATCTCTTCATCAAGTGGATCCACATGATCCTCGAGCTCGGCATCAAGGACGAGAGCAAGCTGCTGCAGGCCGTGCAGGAGATGAGCGCCTATTTCAGCGCGCATATCGAGCAGCGCAAGACCAGGCCGACCGACGATCTCATCTCCTACCTGATGAACGCCAAGGACAAGGAGGGCAATCCGCTCGAAGACTCCCACGTCCTCGGCTCGCTGCGTCTGCTCCTGATCGCCGGCATCGACACCACCTGGAGCGCGATCGGGTCCTCGCTCTGGCATCTTGCGAAGACGCCGGCCGACCGCGAGCGGCTGATTGCCGAGCCTGCGCTGATGCCGACCGCGGTGGAGGAACTGCTGCGCGCCTATTCGCCGGTGACGATGGCTCGCGAGGTGGTCAAGGACACCGAGATCTCGGGCTGCCCGGTCAGAGCGGGCAACATGGTGCTGCTGTCGTTCCCGGCCGCCAATCGCGATCCTGCGGTGTTTCCGGATGCTGACAAAGTCGTGATCGACCGCCGAGAAAATCGCCACGCCGCGTTCGGCCTCGGCATCCACCGCTGCGTCGGTTCCAACCTGGCGCGCATGGAGATGCAGGTTGCGCTGGAGGAATGGCTGAAGCGGATCCCTGATTTCCGCCTCGATCCGGCAGGCAGGGTGACCTGGTCGCAAGGCACTGTACGAGGCCCCCGCCAGTTGCCATTTTTGCTCGGAAAGGCAATGTAGGCCTTTCCAACACGAGCACGGAAAGGCTGGACGGCCATGTCAGACGACCACCAGCCGCCCGACAGCAAGCTGACGCGCACCAAGGAGAAATGGGCGCGCGAAGGCCGCTTCCTCACCGGCAAGATCACGCGTCCTGCGGATCAGCGCCTGCCGCCCGGCCAGCACCTCACCAAGGATTGGCCGGTGCTCGATCTCGGGGTCATGCCGCCGGTGTCGCGCGAACGCTGGCGGCTCGACGTCTACGGCGCGATCGAGACGCCCGTGTTCTGGACCTTTGCCGAATTCGCCGCCCAGAAGCAGGCGAAGTTCACCTCCGACATCCACTGCGTCACCACCTGGTCGCGCTACGACAATGAATGGGAGGGGCTCGCCACGCGCGAGCTGCTCGCGGCCTGCCAGCCGCGCGAGGATGCGCGCTTCGTGGTGCTGCATTCCTATGACGGCTACACCACCAACCTTTCGCTGGACGACTTTGCCGCCGAGGATGCGCTGCTCGCCCATAGCTGGTCCGGCCAGCCGCTGACGGAGGAACATGGCGGCCCGGTGCGGCTGGTCGTGCCGCACCTCTATTTCTGGAAGAGCGCGAAATGGCTCCAGGCCATCGAATTCCTGACCGAGGACGCGCCAGGCTTTTGGGAAGTTCGCGGCTATCATAACCGCGGCGATCCCTGGGCCGAGCAGCGATATTCGGACGATCAGATGTCAGACCAGAACTAGGGGAAGCCCATGCCGACCGAACGCTTTCAATTCACAGGCGAAGGCGGTCACCAGCTTGCGGCCGCGCTGGAGCTGCCGGACGGCGAACCCGTGGCCTATGCGCTGTTTGCGCATTGCTTCACCTGCGGCAAGGATACGCTGGCGGCCAAGCGCATCGCGGTCGCGCTCGCTGCCAAGGGCATCGCGGTGCTGCGCTTCGACTTCACCGGGCTCGGCTCGAGCGAAGGCGAGTTCGCCAATTCGACGTTCTCGTCCAACGTCGCCGATCTCGTCCGCGCCGCCGATCATCTGCGCAGCGTCCGCAAGGCGCCGTCGATCCTGATCGGCCACAGCCTTGGCGGTGCCGCCATCCTTGTGGCCGCGGGACGGATCCCGGAAGCCAAGGCGGTCGTGACCATCGCGGCCCCATCCGACCCGGCGCATGTGACCGGCCTGTTCAGGGAGCATCTCGACGATATCCGCGCGCAGGGCGAGGTGGAGGTCTCGCTCGCGGGACGCCCATTCCGGATCAAGCGCGAGTTTCTCGACGACATCGCCGAGCACGAGCTGATGACAGACATCAGCGGCCTGCACAAGGCGCTGCTGGTGATGCACTCACCGGTCGATGACACCGTCGGGATCGACAATGCAACGAAGATCTTCGTCGCGGCGAAGCATCCCAAGAGCTTCGTCTCGCTCGACCATGCCGACCATCTGCTGAGCAAGCCAACCGACGCGCTTTACGCGGCCGATGTGATCGCGGCCTGGGCCAGCCGCTATGTCGACACTGCAAGGCCTGCGAAGACAATGGATCTTCCCGAGGCGCCGCGGCAGGTCGTGGTGCAAGAGACCCGCAAGAGCAAGTTCAACCAGATCATCACCGTCGGCCCGCATCGTCTGGTCGCGGACGAGCCAGTTGCGGCTGGCGGTGCCGACGCCGGCCCCGGACCTTACGATTTTCTGCTTGCAGGCCTCGGCGCCTGCACCTCCATGACCATGCGGCTCTATGCCGACCGCAAGTCATTGCCGCTCGACCGCGTCACGGTCGCGCTGAAGCACTCCAAGATCTACGCCAAGGATTGTGCGGAATGCGAGACCCGCGAGGGCATGCTCGACCAGATCGAGCGGGACATCACGATGGACGGTGCGCTCGATGCCGAGCAGCGCAAGAGGCTGATGGAGATCGCGGACAAATGTCCGGTGCACCGGACGCTGACATCGGAGATCCGCATCGTGACGAAGGCGATCGACTAGCGGACTAGAAGCACGATGCCATGGTCCGCAGCGCCGCGCTGATCTCGCTTTCGCGCCATGCCGCAAAGCCGAGCAGCAGGCCGTGATCTCGCGGCTTGCCCAGCGCCAGGCTGGACAGGGCACGCGTCACAACTCCCGCCTCGAATAGCCGCTTGACCGCCGTTCGATCGACGCGGCCGCGCTTGAGGCGCGCCACGAGCTGGATGCCGCCCGAAGGCACTTCGGCCGTGAGCACCTCACCGAGGTGACGCTCCAGTCCCTCCACGAGATGATCCCGGCGCGCATGATAGAGCCGACGCACCCGGCGCAGATGCGCGAGGAAATGCCCATCGACGACAAAGTCGGCCAGCGCTTCCTGGATGTGGCTGGAAGCGATCAGTCCGACGTGCCGCTGTGCGATCTCAAACGTCTTGACCAGCGCCGGCGGTACAACGAGATAGCCGAGGCGGATATCCGAGGTCATCGCCTTGGAAAACGTCCCGACGTAGAATACGCGGCCATGGCTGTCCAAGCCCTGCAAGGCCGGCACGGGCCGGCTGTCATAGTGGAATTCGCCGTCGTAATCGTCCTCGACAATCCAGGTCTTGCCTGGCCGGCTTGCCCTGAGAAACTCGTTGCGGCGGGCCAGCGACATCAATCGTCCGGTCGGGTGATGATGCGACGGTGTCATGAAGATGAGCTTTGGCGCGGCCGATCCAGATGTCCACTGCATGCCCTGCTCGTCCAGCCTCATGCCGGTCACGCGCGCGCCGGATGCATGGAACGCGGCTGCCGCGCCGGGATAACCGGGATCCTCGACCCGGACCTCGTCGCCGGGCGTGATAAGCACGGCCGCGATCAATGTCAGCGCAGCCTGCGCGCTGGGCAGGATCAGGATCTGATCGGCTGTGGCGCGAACGCCTCTGCTGGTCGCGAGGTAGTGTGCCAGCGCTTCGCAAAGGCGTGGGCGGTTGACCGGACCAATCTCGCGCCGGGCCGCAAGCACGGCACCGCGGCGCAGGCAGCGTGCCCAGACTTCGTTCGGAAACTCTCGTGCATCACCATGCCCTGGACGCAACGGCTTGAGCGGCGCCTGATAGGACATCGGCCAGTCGGTCTGCGTGAGCTTCGCGGCCCAAGGGGAGAGCGTCGGCCTTGCGGAGCGCACGCCGGATACGGCCGCCTCCACGCCATCACCGTGCGGGCCGCCATCGACCGTCACCACCGGCCGGCGACCATGCGATGCCGCAAGATATCCTTCTGCGGCAAGCTGCTCGAACGCATAGGTGACGGTATTGCGCGAAACGCCGAGGTCAGCTGCAAGCCGGCGGCTCGACGGCAGCACGCGGCCTTTGCCGAGACGGCCAGTCGCGATCAGGCTTCGGATCTGGCTCGTCAGCTGAGCCACCAGTCCGTCGTCGTCGCCGCGGTTCAGATCGATCAGGCCTGCGATCAT
>RXJC01000331.1 GCA_003963435.1 Bradyrhizobiaceae bacterium
GCCTCCACGAAGGCGGCCTTGCCGTCCTTCGTCACCAGGATGCGCGTCGGCGGAGCCTTGCCGTCCTCGATGCATTGGCCGACCGGCGGCAACCAGTTCTTGATTGCACAGAACGGCCCGATCACGGACCACACGTCCGACACCGGCGCCTTTACCTCCAGGCTGCGCGAGATCGTCGCCGCGAATGCCGGTGTCGTGCCGAGCAGGACCAGGCCGAGCGTTGCGGCGCGCGTCAGCATCTGCCTCGGAGAAAGCTGGATCGTCGTCATTTGTCGTTGCCTCGTTACGTGGTTGGGACATCTCATCCGGCCGCCGTCGAGCGGCTCGGCGAGAGCGGTTCAGGTCCGCATGTCGGCGAGGTAGCCGGAGGGCGTGCAGCATCGCCAGTTCAGGAACTGAATCTGCCCGGTACAGAAATTGAACTAGCTGCGGGGGGCGCCTCGGCGGTACGCTCGCATGATTGACAGAGGGAGCGAAGCATGGCCGCTGGC
This sequence comes from Bradyrhizobiaceae bacterium, assembly GCA_003963435.1. GTDB lineage: Bacteria > Pseudomonadota > Alphaproteobacteria > Rhizobiales > Xanthobacteraceae > Bradyrhizobium. The sequence continues at coordinate 492 of RXJC01000331.1, forward strand.
AGCTACAAGCAATTCTGTCCGGTGGCGATGGCCGCCGAGATCCTGTGCACGCGCTGGACGGTGGTTTTGCTGCGCGAACTCATCGCCGGCTCGACGCGCTTCAACGATCTCAGGCGCGGCGTGCCGCGCATGTCTCCGGCGCTATTGTCGCAGCGCCTGAAGGAGCTCGAAGCTGCAGGGATCGTCGCGCGAGAGGCATCGGCCGCAGACTCCGGCGTGTTCGAATATCGGCTGACCCCGTCCGGACAGGAGCTGGGGCCCATCGTCGAAGGCTTCGGCAAATGGGGCCAGCGCCGGATCTCCGCGGCGCTGTCGCTCGAGCATCTCGATGTTCAGCTCCTGATGTGGGACATGCGTCGAAACCTCAACCCGACGCCGATGCCGCGGCGCCGGTGCGTGATTCAATTCGTTTATCCGGAGCTGCCTGCGGTGCAAAGACATTGGTGGCTGATCGTCGCTCCAGGGGAGGGCGTCGATCTCTGCTCAGTCGATCCCGGATTCGAGATCGATCTCTACGTGTCGGTCGATCTGCGCACCATGACCGCTATCTGGATGGGGCTGGACACGGTCCGGGCAGCCCTCGGCGCCCGCCGAATGATGCTGACCGGAGATCGGCAGATTGCATCCTCGATCCAGACTTGGCTTGGACTCAGTCCATTCGCAAAGGAAAAGAAGCTGGCGAGCTGAAGCCACTTGATGGCTATCGCTTGCTTGAAGCTCGGATGTGATGCTGAGCGGGCTGTCCGCTTGCCTCTTTTTCGGATCAATCGATCCGAACTCGGGAGACGCAGAAGCTGGCGCCCATCGAAGATGCGATCCGGACGAGCGTGTTCCTGCAAGCTGTTGCGGCGCGCGCGATCATGGCGCACGCCGCAATGTCGTCAGTAGTGGTAGCGCTGCGGAAACGCGTAGCGCGGGTTGATGCCGCAATAGGCGGAGGTGCCGGAGGCGCTGGCCTGGCACTGCTGATAGCTCGCGAACTGGCAATTGCCGGGATAGCCCCACATGCGGCCTTGCAGGCAATATCTGTCGTTGGCGGGGTGGGCCTGGGCCGTCGGGGCCATCGCGACCATCAAGGCCGCGAACGAGGCAAGGGTGAGGATGGTGCGGCGCATTTCAGTCTCCATCGAGAACGGTTGGAAGAGCGGCTGATATGAGGGAACACGCAGCTCGTTCTGCAGGTTCCGGGATTTGCCCGACATGTTGTCGTACTTGTCTTGGTATCCGCAGTGGGCATTGCGTTCGACATGCGTCTATGATGCGGCAAGCCGCGGCGAGCAATGTGATCTCGGCCACAGTTCGCGACGGGCTTCTCGGCCTATGGTGATTGGACCGCGTTGCTTCCGCAAGGCTCACGCTTTCCTCATTCGGGTCAGCTCATTTTTGGAGGTTCTGATGCAAAAATCATATCTGCTGGCTGCGACAGCAGCGCTGGCGCTTTTCGCGCAAACATCGCTCGCCTCGGCGCAGGGCGCGCCGGCCGCCGGTACGGCCACGGCGCCTGCGGCGACAACCACCGCGCCGGCAACGACGGCGGCACCGGCCGCGACCACCGACGCGTCCGGCCAGCCATCCGACGCCAAGAAGAGCGCGTCGAAGAAGCCGGTGAAGAAGAAGATGACGCGGCAGCAGGAGATCGACCATTCCGTCGACACCGGCACCGTGCCGGCGCGCTATCGCAACTCGGTGCCCAAGCAGTACCAGCAGTATATTCCGTTCGAGAAGCAGTAGCCGGTCGCATGGCGGCGCGACGTGTTCAGCCGTTGCGCCGCCGATACCTTCGGACCGACGCGTCATCGAAGGGCAGCGCTGGCCGCGCGCCTTCCGGCCCCACATCCCCCATGGCGGTCTGCGGGCGCAATGCTAGAGTAGGCCCGAATCCCGGGGGGAATGATGAGTGACGACGTGAAGGATGCTGGCCTTGTGGCCATGATCAGCAGCATCCTCGGAGGCAACAAGCGCGCAGACCCTGTTGCACCGCCGCCGCTCACCGAAGGGCCGCCGACAGTGCCCTCGAACGGCG
>RXJC01000555.1 GCA_003963435.1 Bradyrhizobiaceae bacterium
TTGGGTCGGGCCGATCACGGGCGGACCGTCCGGCGTCATCGGACGCAGGCCGCTCCAGAATGTCGCCCTGGTGAGATCGCCGCCGCGCGGAAACAGGTCGGTCAGCGAATGATCCAGCGTGGCGCGGCGCGCATCGTAGAGCTTGTCCGAATAGCCGGAGATTTCCGCGGTGCCGCCGACGCGGATCCGATCGCCGAGGCGTGTGATCGCGACCTTGTAGCTCTCGTCCATCACGGTCGATTCCGGCGCGCCGGAGGCGTCCTTGATCGGCACCGTGATCGAATAGCCCTTCACCGGGTAGACCGGAAGCGAGATGCCGAGCGGCGCTGCGAGCCGCGACGACCAGCTGCCGAGCGCGAGCACGTAAGCGTCCGCCTGCAGCATCCCGGCGCCGGTCGCGACACCGCTGACGCGCGCGCCTTCGGTGACGATGCGGTCGATCGAGGTGTTGAACATGAAGCGGACGCCGAGCGCCTGGGCGTGCTTGGCCAGCGCCTGCGTGAACATGTGGCAGTCGCCGGTCTCGTCCTGCGGCAGGCGAAGCCCGCCGACGAACTTCTCCTTCACGCCTGCAAGCGCCGGCTCGACCGCGATGCAGCCCTCGCGGCTCAGCACCTCGAAGGGCACGCCATATTGCTTGAGCACGGCGATGTCCTCGGCGGTGCCGTCGAGCTGGGCCTGGTAGCGGAACAGCTGGAGCGTGCCTTGCGCGCGATCGTCGTACTGGATGCCGATGTCGCGGCGCAGATCGCGCAAGGAGTCGCGGCTGTATTCCGCGATCGGAATCATCCGGCTCTTGTTGACTGCGTAGCGTGCGCTGGTGCAGTTGCGCAGCATCTTGAGCAGCCAGACCCACATCACGGGATCGAGCTTCGGCCGGATCACGAGCGGTCCGTGCTTCATCAGAAGCCACTTCACCGCCTTCACCGGCACGCCGGGGCCCGCCCAGGGCGAGGAATAACCAGGCGAGACCTCGCCGGCATTGGCGAACGAGGTCTCCAGCGCCGGCTCGGGTTGACGATCCACGACCGTCACGTCGTGGCCGGCGCGGGCGAGGTAGTAGGCAGAGGTGACACCGATGACACCGCTGCCGAGGATCAGAACTTTCACGCTTGGTCAAACTCCCGCGGCATCACGCTCGCCGCTGCAAGGAAACAACTCGCAACGGCGAGAGCAATTATCAGGCCACCTTCTTGATGGCGTCGCCGAGGATCGAGACCATCTGGTCGATATGGCTCTTCTCGACGATGAGCGGGGGCGACATCGCAAAACTGTCGCCGCTCGTGCGCAGGTAAAGGCCGGTGTTGAAGCAGTCGACCATGACGTCGTAGCCGCGCGCACCGACGGCGCCGTCGCGCGGCGCCAGCTCGACCGCGCCCATCAGGCCGCAATTGCGAATATCGACGACGTTCGGCAGACCCTTGAGCGAATGCAGCGCATCGCGCCAATATTCGGCGATCGACGCCCCGCGCGTCAGCAGGCCCTCGTCCTTGTAGATGTCGAGCGTGGCGATGCCGGCGGCGCAGGCGGTCGGATGCGCCGAATAGGTGTAGCCGTGGAACAGCTCCATCACATTCTCCGGGCCGACCATCATGCCGTCGTGCACCTTGCGGCTCGCGAACACGGCGCCGCAGGGAATGGTGCCGTTGGTGATGCCCTTGGCCGTCGTCATCAGGTCCGGCGTGACGCCGAAGAAATTGGCGGCGAACGGCGTGCCGAGGCGGCCGAAGCCGGTGATGACCTCGTCGAAGATCAGCAGGATGCCGTGCTTGTCGCAGATCTCGCGCAGGCGCTGCAGATAGCCCTTCGGCGGCGGCAGCACCGCGGTCGAGCCCGGCACCGGCTCGACGATGACAGCGGCGATGGTCTCGGCGCCGTGCAGGGCGACCAGACGCTCGAGGTCGTCGGCGAGCTCGGCGCCATGCTCGGGCTGGTCCTTGGCAAAGGCGTTGCGGGTGAGATCATGGGTGTGGCGGATGTGGTCGACGCCCGGCAGCAGGGTGGTGAAGGCGCGGCGGTTGGCGACCATGCCGCCGACCGAGGTGCCGCCGAAGCCGACGCCGTGATAGCCGCGCTCACGGCCGATCAGGCGGGTGCGGCTCGCCTGGCCGGTGGCGCGGTGATAGGCGAGCGCGATCTTCAACGCGGTGTCGACCGACTCGGAGCCGGAATTGGTGAAGAAGATGCGGTCGAGGCCCTTCGGCGCGATCTCGGCGAGACGCTCGGCGAAGTCGAAGGCGAGCGGATGGCCCATCTGGAACGACGGCGCGAAATCCAGCGTCATGAGCTGGCGCTCGACCGCGGCGGCGATCTGTTTGCGGCCGTGGCCGGCGTTGACACACCAGAGGCCGGCGGAGCCGTCGATCACCTTGCGGCCGTCGACGGTGGTGTAGTGCATGCCCTCGGCCGAGGAGAACAGGCGCGGCGCCTTCTTGAACTGCCGGTTGGCCGTGAACGGCATCCAGAACGAGTCGGTCTTGATAGTGTTCGGAATCTGATGAAGGGTCACGGCCGCGCTCCTTTGCTGACCCGGTAGCAGAGCCACGGCTTCGATACCGCAACAAGTCCTTTTCTGTTGCGCCGCAACCCATTGATTTGTCTGGGGCTGCCGGTCCATATTTGTGCGATCCGCAACACCTGCAACACGGGACTTGGGCATGAGCGTCGACATCGGTGGACGACTGCGATTCATCCGGGCGCGCCACAAGCTGTCGCAGCGCGAGCTGGCCAAGCGCGCCGGGGTGACCAATTCGACGATCTCGCTGATCGAATCCAACCAGATGAACCCCTCGGTCGGCGCGCTCAAGCGCATCCTCGACGGCATCCCGATGGGGCTCGCCGAGTTCTTCGCGCTGGAGCCGGAGACCCGGCGCAAGATCTTCTACCGCGCCGAGGAGCTGACCGAGGTCGGCAAGAAGCCGATCTCCTATCGGCAGGTCGGCGACAATCTGTTCGGCCGCACCCTGCAGATCCTGAAAGAGCGTTACGAGCCCGGCAGCGACACCGGCCGCATCCACCTCGTGCACGAGGGCGAGGAAGGCGGCATCGTGATCTCGGGCAAGCTCGAAGTCACCGTCGAGGACGAGCGCCGCGTCCTCAATCCCGGCGATGCCTATTATTTCGAGAGCCGCCGCCCGCACCGATTTCGCTGCGTCGGCGGCAAGCCGTGCGAGGTGATCTCGGCCTGCACGCCGCCGACGTTCTGAGCCCGCCCATCGCATATCCTGCGCAGACACCGATAAATTACGGAGCTTGAGCCATCTCAATTTCCGCAAATCCCATGTGCGATATATTACGAAACATAGCCGAGCAGCCTGGCGTTGAGGTGCTGAGGTTATGGCCCCGGACTCCTAGGCTCTCCGGGACCGCTTCGTAGACGGAGCTCGCGCATGAAGACCACCCCCGCCAATGCCCAAGCTGACGCCGTGCCCAGCGTACCTCTGCGTGATGCCGACGAGCTCCATTCGCGCGAGCTGCGCAAGGCGATCGCCGAGTACATCGAGCTGCAGAAAGAAGCGGTGAAGGCGCTCCGCAGGAAGCTGAACTGACCCCGTCGGCACGACGGCCCTTTCTGAACCTCGGCGACGCCGCGGACGACCAACGGGCAGGCACGATCCCGCTCCAGCCAAGAGCCGCCAATGCTCGCCCCCTTTCGCCTCGCGCTCATCACTGCCACCGCCGTACTCGCTCCCGTCACCTGCCACGCCATGGACGATTTCCTCCGCGCTGCCAGCAGTGCACCGGTGAAGATCACGCTGTGTGGCGAGACCAACAGCAACGGTACCGGGATCAAGACCGCAACCTGCGAGGAAAAGGGCTACGACAAGCTCGTCGCCGCGATCGACACGTCGTTCGTCGCGGTCCTCGCCAAGGCGCCAGCCAACGTCCGGCCGCTGCTCAAGCGCGACGAGGCCTGGTTCAACGAGATGATCGGGCTTGCCGCCGACACCGTGCAGGAGGTCAATGAGGCCGAGCTCAACGACAACTTCGTCGCGACGCTGCGCCGGCGCCAGGCCGCGCTCGACGAGATAGCCGTCGGCTTTGGCCGCAGAGGGCTCTCCGGCAAATGGGTCAACGCGTTCGGAAATCTCACCGTCTCGCCGGATGCGAACGGCACGCGGCGCATTGCGGTCGATATGAGCGCCTATTACGGCAGCGACAAGCATCGGCAGTGCAAGCTGACTACGACCGTGACGAAGGCCGGCAGCTGGCTGAGCGGGACGATCCGGCCGCTGGAGGCCGGGCCGGCGAATACCGCAGCACCGGCAAGCGAGCGGCATGCCAGCCTGGCGAAACTCCCAACCATCAAGCTCCGTCGCCAGGGCGAAACCCTTCGCGTCGTCATGACCGATGGCGACGATACGATCGGGGATCGTGACGATTGCGATGATCCCTCGCAGATCACCGGCACTTATTTTGCGAGCGGCAGCTCCGATGTGGCCGACAGGACCGAGACGTCGTTCGTCGCGCCGACCTTCGACTGTACGCGTCCGGAGACGGCGACGGACGAGGAGATCTGCTCCGACCCCGATCTTGCCGAGAACGATCAGCGCTTGAACCGCGCCTGGAAGGCGCTGCTGCCGCGGCTCGATGATCCGACGCGACGCGCACTGACGGAGGACCAACGCAACTGGGTGCGGGCACAGACCGAGCAATTCCCCGAATTTCTCCATCCTGCCTGGAATAAGCGGACCTCGGAGATGCACTTCACGGCCGACGCGCGCGAGCACGTCGGTGCCCTCCAGCGCGAGCGGATCGCGCTGCTCGAAGGTTTTGACGACAAGCGCGCAGGGTTCGCCGGCGTCTGGCTCGCCTACAACGCCATTATCAAGATCACCGTCGACAAGGACGGCCGGCTGAGCGCGCAAGGCTGGAAATGGGAGCAGGGCGACTGGAAGGCCGGCTGCGACTACGAGATGGCCGGCAAGATGGTGGGCGGCACGTTCCGCGCCGATGGACAGGGCAAGAATCCGGATACGCTGGAGCGCGATCACGCCATGCTGGTCGTCAACCGTCTCGACGATGTGTTCGCGAAGAAGCGGAGCGGCAAGGACGACGACGAGGCAAAGTGCAGGCGACGGCTCGACAACTCCTCGACCGCACGCCTGTTTCCGGCGCGCGCCTCGCCCGACATCAATAATTTCTCGGGCTCGATCCGCTAGAGCGGAATGGTTTTTGGCTGAATCGGTACCGCAGGTCGTCCACCTCTCCCGCTAGCGGGAGAGGTCGGCGCGAAGCGGCGGGAGAGGGAGTACACCTTCGTCGTTGCGACGATCGAGGCTCATGCCATCAGGCTTCGCGGCATCGGGCCTGGCACGCCCGATGCCGCGCGGCCGTTTCAGAGCTGCGTCAGCAACTCCTCGATCCGGATCGGGAACTTGCGGACGCGCACGCCGGTCGCATGCCACACCGCGTTGGCGACCGCGCCGGCGCTGCCGGTGATGCCGATCTCGCCGACGCCCTTGATGCCGAGCGCGTTGACGTGGGGGTCGTGCTCCTCGACCGTGATGACGTCGAGCGGCGGCACGTCGGCATTCACGGGGACGTGGTACTCGCCGAGATTGGCGTTCATGATGCGGCCGGTCCGGCGATCGGTAATCGCCTCTTCGTGCAGCGCGAACGACAACCCCCAGATCATGCCACCGAACAGCTGGCTCTGCACCATCCGCGGATTGACGATGCGCCCGGCCGCGAAGGCGCCGACCATGCGGCTGACGCGGATTTGGCCGAGCTCGGGATCGACCTTCACTTCCGCGAACACCGCGCCATGGGCATGCATGGCATATTCCTCCATCGCCGCGGGGTTCGGCGCGCCGGTGCCGCGGGCCTCGACTTCGGTAACGCCGGCGCGCGCGAGGATCTCGGCATAGCCCTCGCTGCGGCTCTCGTCGTCGCGCCGTACCAGCCTTCCCCCGCGTGCGATCACGCCGGCATTGCCGGCGCCGAACAGCGGCGAGCGCTCGTCACCCGTCGCGAGCTCGGCGAGCTTCGCGATCACGGCTGCGCCGGCGCTGTGGATCGCCGCCCCCGCCGTCGCAGTGTGCGCGGAGCCACCGGCGATGCCGGCATCGGGCAGGTCGGATGTGCCAGCCTTGAATTCGACGCGGTCGATGTCGAGCCCGAGTTCATCGGCCGCGATCTGCGCCAGCGCCGTCCAGGCGCCCTGCCCCATGTCGTGCGCGCCGATCTCCATCACGCCCGAGCCGTCGCGGCGGATCGCCGCGCGGTCGCCGCGCGGGCTTCCGCCTGGAACATCAGCGCCGGGAAGGTTGCCGTGCCCATGCCCCAGCCGACCAGAAGTCCGGCATCGTCGCGCATCTGCCGCGGCTGCAATGAACGCTTGGCCCAACCGAACCGCGCCGCGCCCTGCTCGTAACAGGCGCGCAGCGCCTTCGACGAGAACGGCTTGCCGCTGATCGGCTCGACCTCGGCGTAGTTCTGCAGGCGGAAAGCCAGCGGATCCATGCCGCAGGCCCAGGCCATCTCGTCGATCGCGCTCTCCAGCGCGATCGAGCCGGTCGCCTCGCCCGGCGCCCGCATGAACAGCGGCGTGCCCTCGTCACCCGTCGCGAGCTCGGCGAGCTTCGCGATCACGGCTGCGCCGGCGCTGTGGATCGCCGCCCCCGCCGTCGCAGTGTGCGCGGAGCCACCGGCGATGCCGGCATCGGGCAGGTCGGATGTGCCAGCCTTGAATTCGACGCGGTCGATGTCGAGCCCGAGTTCATCGGCCGCGATCTGCGCCAGCGCCGTCCAGGCGCCCTGCCCCATGTCGTGCGCGCCGATCTCCATCACGCCCGAGCCGTCGCGGCGGATCGCCGCGCGGGCTTCCGCCTGGAACATCAGCGCCGGGAAGGTTGCCGTGCCCATGCCCCAGCCGACCAGAAGTCCGGCATCGTCGCGCATCTGCCGCGGCTGCAATGAACGCTTGGCCCAACCGAACCGCGCCGCGCCCTGCTCGTAACAGGCGCGCAGCGCCTTCGACGAGAACGGCTTGCCGCTGATCGGCTCGACCTCGGCGTAGTTCTGCAGGCGGAAAGCCAGCGGATCCATGCCGCAGGCCCAGGCCATCTCGTCGATCGCGCTCTCCAGCGCGATCGAGCCGGTCGCCTCGCCCGGCGCCCGCATGAACAGCGGCGTGCCGGTGTTGACGCGCACTGCGTCATGCGAGGTGCGGATTGCGGGGGCCGCATAGAGCGTGTGCGAGGCATCGGCCGCGGGCTCGTAAAAGTCGTCGAACGTGCTCGACACGGTGCGCGCATGGTGATCGAGCGCGGTCAGACGTCCCTCGCCGTCGGCGCCGAGACGCAGGCGCTGGCGCGTCGGCGCGCGATGGCCGACCGGACCGTACATCTGCTCACGACGCAGCACGAGCTTGATCGGCCTGCCCACCAGCTTCGCCGCCATGATGCCGAGAACCGGCGGACCGCCCATCAGCCCTTTCGAGCCGAAGCCGCCGCCGAGGAACGGGCTGCGGATGTGGATCTTGTCGTGCGCGATGCCGAACAGTTCGGCGATGCGGGCCAGCGACAGCTTCAGGCCCTGGGTCGGCATGTCCACGGATAGCGTGTCGCCATCCCATTGAACCACGATCGCATGCGGCTCCATCGCGTTGTGATATTGCGGCGGCGTCTGGTAAGTCGCGTCGATCTGTTTTTCGGCGGAGGCAAGGCCCGCCTCGACATCGCCGCGGTGATTTTCGGTGGGATTGCCGACGCCGACGACGGGCGGCACGAAGCTCGCGCCGGCGTCGAGGCCGACCAGCGGAGGCTGCGTCTCGTAGCGCGGCGCCAGCAGCGCAGCACCTTCCGTCGCAGCTTCAAGCGTTTCCGCGATCACGACCGCGATGGGCTGGTTGGCGTAGCGGACCTCGTTGCTCTGCAACGCTTCCATCCGGAACACGAACGGATTGGTCTTGATCTCCGGATCGATCGCGAGCTGCGGCTTGTGCTCCGGCGTCATGACATCGACGACGCCGGGATGCTGCTTGGCGGCGGCGACATCGAGGAAGCTCACTCGGCCACGTGCGATGCTGGACACTGCGATCACGGCAAACAGCATGCCGAGCGGATGATTGTCGGCGGCATAGGTGGCCTGCCCCGTGACCTTGAGCACGCCGTCACGGCGGGTCAGCGGCTGGCCGATGTTCGAACCGTGCCTGAGATGGGCAGGTGCGCTGGTGAGATTGAGCTCAGGCATGAATGGCTCCGGAGGTCGAGGCAAAGGGAGAGGCCGGCAGCGCCGGCAGGCGCGCTGGCGTGCCCGCGGCGGCGAGGGTCAGCGCGCGCACGACGATGCGGCGCGCGAGCTCGACCTTGAAGGCGTTGTCGCCGGACGGCTTGGCGTCGGTGAGCGCGCGCCATGCGGCTTCCTGGAACGCGTCGGCCGTGGGCGCGACGCCCTTGAGGACATCCTCCGCAGCGCGGGCGCGCCAGGGCTTTGCGGCGACCCCGCCGAGCGCAAGCCGCGCCTCCGCGATCTTGCCGTTCTCGATCCGCAACGCGGCGGCTGCCGAGAGGATGGCAAAGGCATAGGAGGTGCGGTCGCGGACCTTGAGATAGCGCGCATGCGCCGCGAACGCGCGCGCCGCCGGCGGCAGGCGCACCGCGACGATGAGGTCACCGGGCTCGAGCACGGACTCGCGCTCGGGCGTGGCGCCGGGCAGGCGATGCAGCGCGTCGAGCGCGACCTCGCGCCGACCGGCCCTGCCCTCGATCTCGACCATGGCATCGAGCGCGACCAGGGGCACGCAGAAGTCGGACGGATGCGTGGCGATGCAACTCTCACTCCAGCCGAGCACGGCGTGGCCGCGGTTCTCGCCCTCGCGCGCATCGCAACCGCTGCCGGCCTCGCGCTTGTTGCAGCGGCTGGCGGTGTCGTAGAAATACGCGCAGCGCGTCCGTTGCAGCAGATTGCCGCCGACGGTCGCGGCATTGCGCAACTGTGCCGAAGCGCCGGAGAGCAGCGCCTCGGCGACGGCGGGATAGGTCTTCGCGAAGGCCGGGTCATGAGCGAGATCGGCATTACTCACCAGCGCGCCGATGCGCAACGAGCCGTCGGCGAGCGTCTCGATGGCGTCGAGCCCGTCGAGATGGGTGACGTCGACCAGGCGATCCGGACGGCTGACATTGCCCTTCATCAGATCAAGCAGGTTGGTGCCGGCGGCGAGGTAGACCGCGCCCGGCTGGGCGGCGGCGGCGACGGCCTCCGTGACCGTGGCCGGCCTGACGTAGTCGAACGGTTTCATGCCGAGCGCCTCTGGTTGGTTTCGTCCATCTGTCCTTGCGCATCGAGCACGGCATCGACGATGCCGGCATAGGCGCCGCAGCGGCACAGATTGCCGCTCATGCATTCGCGGATGCGCTCGGGGTCGTTGCCGGCCTGCGCTTCCTGCATCATCCCGATCGCGCTCATGATCTGGCCGGGGGTGCAAAAGCCGCACTGGAAGCCGTCATGGGCGATGAAGGCGGCCTGCACCGGGTGAAGCTGGTCGCCCCGCGCAACGCCTTCGATGGTGAGGATGTCGGCGCCGTCATGGCTGATGGCGAGCGCGAGACAGGAGTTGATGCGCTTGCCGTCGACCAGAATGGTGCAGGCACCGCATTGGCCGCGGTCGCATCCCTTCTTGGTTCCGGTGAGATGGAGGCGCTCACGCAGGAGATCGAGCAGCGTGACGCGCGGATCGTCGAGGACGAAGTCGCGCCGCGCACCGTTCACGGTGAGGCTGATGGAGTGGTTCATACAAGGCTCCGATCAGATTTGGACATGAGTCATCGCGCAGCGCGCCACCGCCGTGGCCGCTGTCGATATGCGCCGGCCAGGCGGAAGCCGGCCGGCAGCCAGGCGAAGATACGGAGGCACCCTCCGTTTAACAAGGGCCGCCGAGAAATATTTGGAATTCGTCAAAAGCCCCTGCCGCGCCAACGCGATGCAGCCCTGCAAAGGTCCAACGAGGGTTCAATCTAACCAATTCGTGATCTACATTGCGCGCCATGGACGACCACGCCGACCAGACCCGAAAGCCTCGCGCCGATGCCGTGCGCAATCGCGAGCGCGTTTTGGAGGCGGCGAAGGCCGTGTTCAACGCGGGCGGCCCGGAGGCGAGCCTGGAGGCCGTGGCCAAACGCGCCGGCGTCGGCATCGGCACGCTCTATCGGCATTTCCCCACGCGCGAGGATCTGTTCGAGGCGGTGTACCGGCGCGAGGTCGAGCAGCTCAGCGAGCTCGCCGAGCAATTGAAGAATGCGAAGGACCCGGTCGACGCCTTGCGTCGCTGGCTGCGGTCCAACGTCGAATTCGTTGCCACCAAGAAGGGCATGTCGGCTGCGCTGGCGCTGACGTTCCAGAGCTCGTCCGAACTCGCGGCCTTCTCGATGGACCGGCTGACCAAGGCGATCGGCTCGCTGCTCGACCGCGCGGTCGCGGCCGGCGAGATGCGCGGCGACATCAGCCCGGAGGATCTGCTCAGGGCACTCGTCGGCATGTGCTACATGCACGACCAGCCTGGCTGGCAGTCCTCGGTGCTGCGCATGCTCGACGTGTTCGTCGACGGGCTGCGGGTGCAGCCAGCGGGCAAGGCCAAGGCGCGCGCGGCCGGCTCTCGGCCTCCAGCAGCCAGGACGGTCGGCCGGAAGTCGAAACCCAAGCGCTGATTGGACAATTTGTCCTGTTGAGCGGCTGTTCACATAAGTGTCTCACACCGATGTGAGGATGTGTCTTGCGCTCGATCAAGCCGCACCCGCCTCAGGAGATCTATCGGTATCCGTGAAATGGAGCCGCTTGGATCCTCCACCCTGGTCGGCCGCATGGACTGAACCCGTGCGTGCTTCAAGCTGGACGAATGACTCATGGCCGCATCCGGTCTGAGACGCAGCCTCACGATCGTGCTCACGATCAAGATCGCGGTCATCCTTGGCGCCGCGATTTTCGTGTTCGCGCCGAGCAAGCGCCCTCGGATCGACGCCAGCGCCCTCGACCGCCAGTTTCTCGACCCCACGAACTCCGTCAATCAAGGACGCATGCAATGACATCGTTGGACGTCGTGTCGCTATCCCGGCTGCAATTCGGCCTGACCGCGCTGTATCACTTCCTTTTCGTTCCGCTGACGCTCGGACTTTCGATCCTGCTCGGCGTGATGGAGAGCGTCTACGTGATGACCGGACGCGCGATCTGGAAGGAGATGACGAAGTTCTGGGGCCTCTTGTTCGGCATCAACTTCGCGATGGGCGTTGCCACCGGCATCACCATGGAATTCCAGTTCGGCATGAACTGGGCCTATTACAGCCACTATGTCGGCGACATCTTCGGCGCCCCGCTCGCAATCGAAGGCCTGATGGCGTTCTTCCTGGAGGCCACCTTCATCGGCCTGTTCTTCTTCGGCTGGGAGAAGCTCAGCAGCCTGCAGCATCTGACCGTGACGTGGCTGGTCGCCCTCGGATCGAACCTCTCGGCGTTGTGGATTCTGATCGCCAACGGCTGGATGCAGTACCCGGTTGGCGCAAGGTTCAACCCCGCGACCATGCGGATGGAAGTGACGGACTTCATGGAGGTGCTCTTCAACCCGGTTGCACAGGCGAAATTCGTTCACACCGTCAGCGCGGGTTACGTCACCGGGTCGATGCTCGTGCTCTCGATTTCCGCCTACTACCTGCTCAAAGGCCGCCACGTCGAGTTCGCCAAGCGCTCCATGACGGTGGCGGCCAGCTTCGGCCTTGCCGCCGCATTGTCGGTTGTCGTGCTCGGCGACGAGAGCGGGTACACCGCGGGCGAAAACCAGAAGATGAAGATCGCTGCGATCGAGGCCATGTGGGACACGGAGCCCGCGCCGGCATCGTTCACCCTGTTCGGGTTCCCCAACCTCGAGAAGCACACGACCGAGTACGAGGTCAAGATTCCCTGGATGCTCGGTCTGATAGCGACCCGATCGATCGACAAGCAGGTGCCCGGCATCAAGGAGCTCGTGGGCCGCGCCGAGCAGCGGATCAGGAACGGGCTCATTGCCTATGACGCCCTGGAGAAGCTGCGTGCGGATCCCTCCAACGCAGGCGAGAAGGCCCGTCTCGATTCGACGGCGGTCGATCTCGGTCATGCGCTGCTGCTGAAAAAGATCCGCCCCGACATTGCCAACGCCACTGCGGAGGAGATCACGAAGGCGGCGTGGAGCACCGTGCCGGCCGTCTCTCCCCTGTTCTGGAGCTTCCGCGTCATGGTCGGGCTCGGCTTCTATTTCATTGCCCTGTTTGCGGTCGCCTTCCTGCTCGCCAGCAAACGTCGGCTCGACCGCTATCGCGCCTTCCTCTGGGTGGCGTTCCTCAGCCTGCCGCTGCCGTGGATCGCAGCAGAGCTGGGCTGGATCGTCGCCGAGGTCGGCCGGCAGCCATGGGTCATCGAAGGCGTGCTGCCGACCTTCCTCGCGGTCTCGAGCCTCTCGGCCGCGAATGTCTGGACCACGCTGATCGGCTTTGTGGTCTTCTATTCCACCCTCGCCGTCGTCGACCTCTATCTGATGGTGAAGACCGCCAAGGCCGGACCGCCGACGACCGAGCCGTTCGCCGCCCCGTCTGTTCGCCTGGCTGCCGCCGAGTAGGAGGAACATCGTCATGTTCGATTATGAAACCATGCGATTGATCTGGTGGGCTCTTCTCGGGATCTTGCTGATCGGCATCGCCGTGATGGATGGCTTCGACCTGGGCGTCGCGATCCTCCTGCCGTTCGTTGCCAAGACCGACGTCGAACGGCGCATCGCCATCAACACGGTCGGGCCGGTTTGGGAGGGAAATCAGGTCTGGCTGATCCTGGGCGGTGGCGCCATCTTCGCGGCCTGGCCAACGCTCTATGCCACCGCCTTTTCCGGCTTCTATCTCGCGATGTTCCTGGTGCTTGCGGCGCTGATTCTGCGGCCGGTCGCGTTCAAGTTCCGAAGCAAGCTGGACAATGCGCGATGGCGCGCGATCTGGGACGGCGCTCTCTTCGTCGCAGGCCTCGTCCCCGCGCTCATCTACGGGGTTGCTTTCGGCAACGTCATCCTCGGCGTGCCCTTCCGTTTCGACGAGACGCTGCGCATGACCTATGAGGGCACCTTGCTCGGCCTCCTCAACCCCTTCGCACTGGTCTGCGGCCTCGTCAGCGTCGGCATGTTGACCCTGCACGGAGCGAACTATCTGGCTCTCAAGGCCGAAGGCCCACTGGTCGACCGCGGAATACGCATGGGGCGGACAGCCGGGCTGACGACCATCGTGCTGTTCGTGCTCGCCGGCCTATGGGTTGCCTACGGCATCGATGGCTATTCTCTCGCGCAGATGCCGCATGACGGCCCGTCGAACCCGCTGATGAAATCGGTCACGCGGGAAGCCGGCGCGTGGCTCGCCAACTACCGCGCGTTCCCGTGGACGGAGGCGGCGCCGGTCATTGCAATCGCAATGCTTGCCGCCTCGTCCCTGTTGTTGGGCATGCGGCGCGCGGGACTCGCTTTCATCGCAAGTAGCATCGGAATTGCCGGGATCTTGGCGACCGCAGGCCTCGCGCTCTTTCCGTTCATGCTCCCCTCCTCGCTTGACCCGCGTGCCAGCCTGACCGTGTGGGACGCTTCCTCGAGCCTCCTGACGCTTAGGATCATGCTGGCAGTAACAGCGATCCTTCTTCCGGTGGTGCTGATCTATACCGCCTGGGTCTATCGCGTACTGCGCGGCCCCATCACCGAGGCCTTCGTCAAGGACGAAACGCGCTCGACGGTCTACTAGCTGGAGTACGACGATGTGGTATTTTTCCTGGATACTGGGTGTCGCGTTCGCGGGCACCTTCGCCATCCTCAATGCGCTATGGCTCGAAGCCAACCTGCAACGGGAAATCGACGATGCGAAGCGCGGGCGCTAGACGGGAAGCAACGGGCGCGCAGGCCCTGAGAATGGTCTCGTTTGCGGCCGCATCCGCTGCCAGCCTCCTGTTGATGCTGTTTCCGTTCCTGCTGCGCCACATGCGCGAAGCGGTCCTTCACACGGCACTGCCGGTGCTGTCGCTTGGTATCGCCGGCGCATTCATCCATGGCGTCGGATATCTGCCGGCGAACAGATGGCTTCGGATAATGTTCGGTCCGGCCTGCGCCTGGACGCTGATGATCGGCGGCGCCGCGATGCTCTTCATTCGCTAGCGCCGGCCCCGGGGTCAGGTCGCGAAACCCGGCCCGGTCTTGACCGACCCCATCCGCGAGCGGATCAAGAGCAGCACGACGATGCTGATGTTGAGCGCGTTCCACGCCACGCCGTTCGCGAACGCGGCGGCATACGAGCCGGTGGCGTCGAAGATCACACCTGACACCCAGCCGCCGAAGGACATGCCGAACACCGAGGCGAAGATCACGATCCCGACGCGCGTTGCCGCCTCGCTCGCCGGCATCGCCTCGCGCACGATGATGGCGTAGCTCGGCACGATGCCGCCCTGGAACAGGCCGAACATCGCGGAGATCAGATAGAGCGAGGTGAGGCTGTCGAAGAACAGATAGAACACCAGCGCAAAGCCCTGCGCCAGCGATCCCACCAGCAGCGTGCGGATGCCGCCGATCTTGTCGGCGAGGTAGCCGGAGCCGATCCGGCTGATGATGCCGCAGGCCATCATCAAGGACAGCATCTCGGCGCCGCGCGCCACGCCGTAGCCGAGATCGCCGCAATAGGCGACGATATGCACCTGCGGCATCGCCATGGCGACGCAGCAGGCAATGCTGGCGATCGACAGCAGCACCGTCAGCGTGTTGGTCGAGAGCTTGAGATCGACCCGCGGCGGCGGCGCATTGGCGTGATCGCGGATATGGTCGTCGCCCATCTGGGCGCGCAGGACGAGGACCAGAAGTGTCATCGTGCAGGCACAGACGATGCCGATGCCGATATGCGTATAGCGCCAGCCGATCGTTTGCGTGCCCCAGCTCACGATCGGCGGCCACATCGTGCCGGCGACATAATTGCCGCTGGCGACGATGGTCACGGCAAGGCCGCGATAACGCTCGAACCAGTGCGAGGCTTCCGCCATCAGCGGCGCGAAGGTCGCCGAGGTGCCGAGGCCGATCAGGAAGTAGGCAGCCACGAACTGCCAGAGCTGGCTCGACAGCCCCGCGAGCAAATTGGCGACGCCGAGAAACACAATGCTGATCGCCATCGCCGGCACGATGCCGAACCGGTCGGTGATCTTGCCGGCGATCACCCCGCCCAGCCCGAAGCCGAACATCATCAGCGTGAATGCGAGCGATACCGCGCCGCGCGTGGCACCGAATTCGGTCTGCACGATCGGAATCACGACCACGACCGCCCACATGCCGACGGCGCCGATCGATCCGATCACGAGCGCAAGGACGAGCCGCACCCAGGCCTGACGGGAGTCAGGGGTGAAGGAAGCAGGTGTTTGTCCTGAATGATTTGGCGCGTGCACGGGCAGGACCATGGCCCGCGGGTCGCCGCATGGTCAAGCATCGTGCCGCGATATTGGGCATGCGCGGTGCACTGCGGTAAGAAGTTCTTGGCGAACGCGCGTTTTGCCATTAGTTTGCAATAAGCGTGTGCAACATTGCCGCGCGGAACACATGTCGGCGGAATGCTGCTGCGATTGACACGGTCGATGCGGATCAGGGTGGGGCGAATCATCGCCCTCGCCTATCTGTTCTGCGTGCTCGCGCCGGCGGCAAGCCTCGCATGGGGCAGCGGTCCGGCGCCGTGTCTTGACGGGGCCGTGCTCGCCGATCCCGTGCCGGCGCATTACCAGATGGATGCGGTTCATACGCATGACGGCGCGTCGCATCACCATGCGGCAGCACACCTCCATCAGCAGACCGCCGCGCAAGACGCGCCCGTGCCGCATCATCACGACGGCAAGGGGACTGTCGGCCCCTGCTGCGCAATGATGTGCGTGAGCGCGTTGCCGGCCGATCTTCCCAGCGTCGCCAAGCCGCTTCTGCCCGTCTCCGCCTGCGCCCCCGAGATCGTGGCCAGCCCGCGCAGCGCGGCGCCGCCCCTGCACTACCGTCCCCCCATCGCCTGATCTGACGCGACGATTTTGGGCTATGCGCGCTTTTGCGCGTGCGGACCTGTGGTCTTTCAGATCAGGGATGAACCATGCTGACGCTTTCCGGGGCGACCTTCGCCGCCGCATCCGCGGCGCGAGGACGACACGTTCGATTCCATTGGCCGCTGCTGGCCGCAACTGCGCTGGCGCTGTCCGGCTGCATGCCGGCAACGACCCAGATCGCGAGCGCCGATCCCGCCGATCCCGCGGCGAAGGTCGCGCCGGTCGGCTACCGATCGACCATCGCGCCCTACAGCAGCCTGAAGCCTGCGACGCCGGCACCATGGCGCGGCCGCAACGACGCGGTCACACCGCAGCCGAAGCAAGACCGGTAGGAGCGCGCCATGACACGCCATTTTGCGCGAAGCCTGCTTGTGCTCGCTGCGCTCAGCGTCTCCGGCTGTGCCGCGTTCTCGCCCGACAGCGGCATGAATGCGGTCTCCGAGCTGACAAGCCAGACCATCAACAAGGACGTCGCCTTCGTGCGCACGGCCGAGGGCGCCGGCGCGGTCGACGCGCGCGTTCACCAATTGCTGGCGCGCACGCTGAGCGTCGAGAGCGCCGTGCAGATCGCGCTGCTCAACAACAAGGGACTGCAGGCCGCCTATAACGAGCTGGCGCTGGCCGAGACCGATCTGATCGAGCAGAGCCTGCCGCCCAACCCGGTATTCTCGGTCTCGCGAATCACGGGCAACGGCGCCAGCGAGATCGAGCGCCAGGTGGTCGGCGACATCCTGGCGCTCGCCACCCTGCCGTTCCGCTCCGACATCGCCCGCGAGCGTTTTCGTCAGGCGCAGTTGCGCGCGGCGCTGGCAACGCTGCGGCTCGCCGCCGAGGTGCGCCGCGCCTACTGGCGCAGCGTCGCCGGCAACGAGATGGTGGCGCTGCTGACGGACGCGAAGGCGACGGCGGAATCGACCGCACAGCTCGCCGTCAAGCTCGGCGAAACCGGGTCCCTCAACAAGCTCGACCAGGCCCGCGAGCAGGTGTTTTACGCCGAGACGACCGCCGACCTCGCCACCGCGCGGCAGATGGCGGCGAGCGCGCGCGAACGGTTGGCACGCCTGATGGGATTGTGGGATGGCGGCCTCGACTTCCGTCTGCCCAACCAGCTGCCGCCGCTGCCGCGCCGCCCGCAGGCCCTGCCTGGAATCGAAGCCGACGCGGTGGCCCATCGCATCGACCTGCAGATCGCACGGCTGGAGCTGAACGCGCTGGCGAAGGCGCTCGATCTCACCGAGGCAACGCGCTTCGTGACGCTGCTCGATCTCGCCGGCATCGCCCGCCGCACGCAGGATCCGGAAGGAACCCCATTCCGCGAGCGCGGCTTCGACGTCCAGTTCCAGATCCCGATCTTTGACGGCGGCGAGGTGCGGGTGCGGCAGGCGGCCGAAACCTACAATCTCGCCTTCAACCGTCTCACCGAGCGCGCCGTCAACGTGCGCTCCGAAGCGCGCGATGCCTATCGCGTCTATCGCTCGACCTACGACATCGCCAGCCACTACCAGCGCGAGATCATCCCCTTGCGGAAGATCATCACCGAGGAAATGCAGCTTCGCTTCTCCAGCATGCAGGTCGACATCTTCGCGCTGCTCACCGAGGCGCGGCAGCGCCTGGCCTCGCTGCGCGGCGCGATCGACGCCAGGCAAAAATTCTTTCTCGCGCAGGCCGACCTGCAGACCGCCGTCAATGGCGGCGGTGCGCCCGCAGGCGGCGCCGACACGTCCACCACCATCGCCGCGGCAGCGCCTGCCGATGGCGGCGGCCACTGAGATGGAGACCAGCATGTTTTCCCGCCGAGGATTTTTAGGGACTGCCGCGCTCGCGAGCGCCTCAGCCATCAGCGGCCGCGCGCAGGCCGCCTCGATCCCGGAAGCCCCGCACATGGACAAGGTGGTGATGCAGCCGCCGCTGCATCCGAGCGGCGGCCCGGACTATCGCCCCGTGGTGACGCTGAACGGCTGGTCGCTGCCGTTCCGCATGAACGGCGACTGGAAGGAATTCCATCTCGTCGCCGAGCCCGTGGTGCGCGAGTTCGCGCAAGGAATGAAGGTGAATCTGTGGGGCTATAACGGCCAGTCGCCTGGCCCGACCATCGAGGCGGTCGAGGGCGACAAGGTCCGCATCTTCGTCACCAACAGACTGCCCGAATACACCACCGTGCACTGGCACGGCATGATCATCCCGAGCGGCATGGACGGCGTCGGCGGGCTGACCCAGCCGCACATCCAGCCGGGAAAGACCTTCGTCTACGAGTTCGAGATGAGGAAGAGCGGGACCTTCATGTACCACCCGCATTCCGACGAGATGGTGCAGATGGCGATGGGCATGATGGGCATGGTCGTCGTGCACCCGCGCGATCAAACCTTCCGGCCGGTCGACCGCGACTTCGTCTTCGTGATGAGCACCTATCGCGTCGACCCCGGCACGTACTTGCCGCACGTCAACGAGATGACCGACTTCAACATGTGGACCTGGAATGCGCGGGTGTTTCCCGGCATCGATCCCTTGGCCGTCAGGCTCGGTGACAAGGTGCGCGTGCGCATCGGCAATCTCAGCATGACCAACCATCCGATCCACCTGCACGGGCACAGCTTCGCGGTGACCTGCACCGACGGCGGCTGGGTGCCGGAGAGCGCGCAATATCCGGAGACGACGACCGACGTGCCGGTCGGCGCCGTCAGGGTGTTCGACGTGCTCGCCGACAATCCCGGCGACTGGGCGTTCCACTGCCACAAGTCCCACCACACCATGAACGCGATGGGACACGCCGTGCGCAACCTGATCGGCGTGTCGCGCAAGGATCTCGCCAAGGCGGTCGGCAAGCTCGCGCCTGACGGCATGGCGATGGGCTCCACCGGCATGGCGATGGGCAACATGGAGATGCCCGCGCCCGACAACACGCTGCCGATGATGACCGGCACCGGCCAGTTCGGCCCGATCGAAATGGGCGGCATGTTCACGGTGATGAAGATCCGCGAGGAGCTCGCGCGCGACGACTATCGCGATCCCGGGCCGTACAAATTCCCGCAAGGCACCGTCGCCTACGAGGTCACGGCGCCCGATGCGGCACCCGTGCGGCAGCCTGGCAAGCCGACGCACAACATGAAGATGTGAGCGTTTTGATGAAACACCAACTGGAGATGACGATGAAGACCATCAGGCTCGGCCTTGCGCTGGCGGCACTTTCGCTCGCGCCGGCGTTTGCGCACGACAAGCACGCTCACGCGAGCTTCTCGGCCGGCGAGCCCGGCGATCCCAGCAAGCCTGCGCGCACGATCGAGATCCTGCTCAACGAGATGGACTACGCACCCGCTAGAATCGAGGTCCAGCGCGGCGAGCAGATCCGCTTCGTGCTGCGCAATGTCGGCAAGGAGGACCACGAATTCCTGCTCGCCACCACCAAAGAGAACCTCGCGCATGCGGTGGAGATGAAAAAGCATCCGCACATGGAGCACGACGATCCCAACGGCGTCCGGCTCGCGCCGAGCAAGACGGCCGAGATCCTCTGGAAATTCAGCAAGCCCGGCACGTTCGAATATTCGTGCCTCATCCCCGACCATCGCGACAACGGCATGGTCGGCCACGTCACCGTGAAATAGGCAATGGAGACTCCCATGAACCGCATCATCCGTATCACCGCCGCGCTGGCGCTGACGTTGTGCGTTGCCACTGCAGCCCTGGCGGCCGGGGCCTCGATCAGCGGCGAGGTCAAGAAGATCGACGAGGGCGCCGGCAAGATCACGCTCAAGCACGGGCCGGCGAAAAGCCTCGGCATGGACGAGCCCATGACCATGGTCTACCGCGTCAAGGATCCCGCCATGCTCAAGCAGGTCAAGGTCGGCGACAAGGTGACCTTCGAGGCCGAGGAGGCGGCGTCGGGGTACACGGTGACCAAGCTGGACAAGGCGAAGTAGCCTCCACCGTCATTCCGGGGCGGTCCGCAGGACCGAACCTCAGGTGCGCAATTGCGCACCGGGGAATCTCGAGGTTCCGGGTTCGGCTCTCCGAGCCGCCCCGGAACGACGACGTTTCCCTTCGAAACACCCCCGTCCCGCCCCCTTCCCACCCCTCCGTTAACCCTTTGCTAACCATACACCCGGCAAGAATTGCCGGGTGAAGTCGAGTGTCGTCGGCCGCGTAAAACGGGGGGATCCCTGTGGACGCCAGTGCGGTGCCTCACTTTCGAAACGGCGGCCCTTCGGCCGCCGCGCAGACGTTTGGGGCGCGCGGACGGCAGTCGCGCGGGGAGGCAGCTACCATGGTCGACGTCACCGCGGGACAGGGCGTAGGCAACGCGAAGCCCGGCATCCCCTCCCTCAACGAGATCGTCACCATCCTCAAGCGCGGCGACATCGCGCTGGCGCTCGGCATCCTCACCATCCTGGTGGTGCTGATCCTGCCGCTGCCCGCGATCGTGCTGGACCTGTTCCTGGCGATCTCGATCACGCTCTCGATCCTGATTCTGATGACCTCGCTGTTCATCCAGACGCCACTGGAATTTTCGGCCTTCCCGACCGTGCTCTTGATCTCGACCATGCTGCGCCTGTCGCTCAACATGGCCTCGACCCGTCTGATCCTGTCGCACGGGCACGAGGGCACGGCGGCCGCCGGTCACGTCATCGAAGCCTTCGGCAGCTTCGTGATGGGCGGCAATTTCGTCATCGGCATCATCGTCTTCGCCATCCTGATCATCGTCAATTTCGTCGTCATCACCAAGGGTTCGGGCCGTATCGCCGAGGTCGCCGCCCGCTTCCACCTCGACGCCATGCCCGGCAAGCAGATGGCGATCGACGCCGACCTCGGCGCCGGCCTGATCGACGAGACCGTCGCCAAGCATCGCCGCAAGGAGCTGGAGGACGAGAGCGGCTTCTTCGGCGCCATGGACGGTGCCTCGAAGTTCGTCCGGGGCGACGCCATCGCCGGCCTCCTGATCGTCTTCATCAACGTCGTCGGCGGCATGATCATCGGCGTGGCGCAGCAGGGGCTGTCCTTTGCCGACGCCGGGCGCAGCTACACGCTGCTGACGGTCGGTGACGGCCTCGTCACCCAGGTGCCGGCGCTGATCGTCTCGACCGCGGCCGGCCTGCTGGTCTCCAAGGCCGGCGTCTCCGGCGCCGCCGACAAGGCGCTGATGAAGCAGTTCTCCGGCTATCCGCAGGCGCTGGCGATGTCCTCCGCGGTGATGCTGGTGCTGGCGGCGCTGCCGGGCATTCCGACCCTCCCGTTCCTGCTGCTCGGCGCCGGCGCCGGCGCGCTGGCCTGGAACGCCCGCAAGCGCAACCGGATCACCGCCAAGGCCGAGGAAGCCGCCAAGGCCGCGCCTGCTGCCGGCCAGCCCGGCGCACCCGGCGCTGCGGCAGCCGAAGAGCCGATCTCGGCGGCGCTCAAGATCGACGACCTCAAGATCGAGCTCGGCTATGCCTTGTTGCCGCTGGTCAACGGCCCCGACGGCACCGACCGCCTCACCGAGCAGATCAAGGCGCTGCGCCGCTCGCTCGCGATCGAGATGGGTTTTGTGATGCCGGCGGTGCGCATCCTCGACAACGTCCAGCTCGAGGCCAACACCTACATCATCAAGATCAAGGAGGTCGACGCCGGCACCGGCAAGATCTGGCCGAACCAGTTCATGGTCATGGACCCCGGCGGCAGCCAGGTGCAGGTGCCCGGCATTCACACCACCGAGCCGACCTTCGGCCTGCCCGCGACCTGGGTCGACGCCAGCCTCAAGGAGGAGGCCTCGCTCAAGGGCTACACCGTCGTCGACGCCGCGACCGTGCTCTCGACCCACCTCACCGAGCTGCTCAAGGCCAACATGTCGGACCTGTTGTCCTACGGCGAGGTGCAGAAACTGCTCAAGGAGCTGCCGAAGGAGCAGAGCGAGCTGGTCAAGGACATCGTCCCCGGCCAGGTCACGGTCTCCGGCATCCAGCGCGTGCTGCAGCTGCTGCTCGCCGAGCGCATCTCGATCCGCGACCTCTCGACCATCCTCGAAGGCATCGCCGACTCGCTCGCCTTCTCGCGCAATCCCGCGACCATGGTCGAGCACGTCCGCGCCCGCCTCGCCCGGCAGATCTGCGCCCAAAACACCTCCTATGCCGGCTACCTGCCGCTGATCGCGCTGTCGGCGAAATGGGAGCAGGCGTTTGCTGAATCCATCATCGGCCAGGGCGAGGAGCGCAGCCTTGCGATGCAGCCCTCAAAGCTGTCGGAGTTCATGACCGCCGTGCGCGAGGCCTTCGAGCGCGCCGCGCGCGAAGGCGAGGCGCCGGTGCTGGTCACCTCTGCGGCAATTCGTCCCTTCGTGCGGTCCCTGGTCGAGCGGTTCCGGGCCCAGACCACCGTGCTGTCGCAGGCGGAAATCCATCCCAGGGCGAGGCTCAAAACGGTCGGAAGCATCTGATTTGCCTTAAGAAGCCGTGTGTTTTTCAGCCACAGGCAAATGGTTTTTGAGTTCCCGGCACCCTGTGGACCAGACGCCCATAAGCACGCTGACAGGCACATTACAGCTTTGAAATAATTGCCAAAAACCGTACTTGCGGCGCGAATCCGATCGCGATCTTTCACGTCCGTTCACGCTCTTGTGATGGCCTCTTGGGAACGAATCCCCCCAATACTAGGTTGTTGGGCATCGGGAGCATGAACCTGCCCAAATACGCAGGCGACTACTTCGGGTAGATGGCGGCAGGAGCCTTCCATGAACCACTCGATTTACAGCGCAGATCGCTCGACCCACTTGAAGATCGTGGTCGTTGCCCTTGTTGCCGGCATCGCCGTTGCGGGCCTTGGCATCACTGCACGCGCGACGAGCTCGGACGAAGGCCTCACCCAGACTGCACGCGTCATGAAGGCCGGCAAGCCGATCACCATCACCAGCGCGAACACCTCGCTCGTTCGCTAGGGAGACATGAGTTTTTCGAATTCACGCGGCTCTTTACCAGCCCCCCAAAGTCGCCACGTGGATATGTAGACGACCCCAACCCCAAGTCGACTACAGAAAGCGCCCGCCCCCCACGGGCGCTTTCTCATGTGTGGGCCTCCTGGTTGCGAGCGGCAGTCACTTGTCCGCCGAAGCCTTTGGGCAGGCGGAAGCAATCGAGAATCCCTCCGCGGAAACAGCCTGGATTGCTTCGTCGCAAGGGCTCCTCGCAATGACGGAGCAATTGCAGCAGCGCATTTTCCAGCTCGCAGTTTGCTTGCAGACACACCTTCGCATCCTCGCGGCTCATCTCGCCCGAGCTTTGCTTTGTCTCCTTACCCTCTTTGGAATGAGGGCGCAGGGAAGGCCGGGAGCCGGTTGGCTCCCGTGGACCGCCATGCCAAGGGCAGACTGCGTGTGCTGCGGCATAG
>RXJC01000067.1 GCA_003963435.1 Bradyrhizobiaceae bacterium
GACAGCAAGCGTCACTTGCGCGCCTTCCTCAGCGAAGTGCTCGAGGATCTTGGCTTCGTCACATGCGAATGCGCCAGCGCGGACGAGCTGCAAACCGTGCTCGCCACCGGATTGCCGGATCTGATCCTGCTCGGCGTCGCCACTGACGGCATCGAGCCCGGCCGGTTTCTGGAGATCCTGGTGCGCGAAGCCTTCGCCGGGAAAGTTCTGGCGGTCGGCGCCCGCGAGTCCATCATCGTCAGGGCCGTGCGGCAGGTCGGCGAGGAATATGGCCTTGCCATGCTGCCGCCGCTGACAACGCCCTTTGCCGCGGAGACGCTGCGCGAGCGCGTCGCCATGCTGCTGCCGGAGGAGCCGGCGCCGAGCCCGGCCGTGCATGTCGGCGAAGCCTTGCACGCCGGCTGGCTCGAGCTCTGGTACCAGCCGAAGATCGACGCGCGCACGCTGGTGCGCAGCGGCGCCGAGGCGCTGGTGCGGATGCGGCATCCGACCTGGGGCGTCGTGCCGCCGGCCTATTTCATTCCGGAGCCGCACGATCCGCATTTGCGCGACCTGTCGGAATTCGTGATCGATCGCGCCATGCAGGACTGGCACTATCTTCTCGAACAGCAAAGCCCGGTCGATCTGTCGATCAATCTTCCCGCCTCCTATCTCAGGGAGCCGCAGGCGGTGCGCGATCTCTGCCGCCGCGTGCCGACGCATCCGGCCTTCGGCGGGCTGACGGTCGAGATCGACAGCGAGGAGGCGATCCGCGAGCTCGACCTGCTGACCGAGGTCGCGCGCGAGGTCGGCCTGCACAATATCGGCCTGTCCATCGACAATCTCGGCGCCAACTGGCCGGCCTTGATGGAGCTGGACAAGATTCCCTTCGTCAAGCTGAAGGCCGACCGGCAATTCGTCACCGGCAGCGGCAATGACCGGCTCAAGCGCACGGTGTGCCGCCACATCGTCGAGCTCGCGCAAGGCTATGGCGCGCGCGCGGTGGCGCAAGGCGTCGAGAGCCGCGCCGACCTCGTCGCCGCCAACGAGCTCGGCTTCGACCTCGTGCAGGGCTTTCTGTTCGGCAAGCCGATGCCGCTGAAGAAGTTTGCGAAGGCCGCGCTGACGAAAACCGTGATGAGTTGAGTGCGGGCCTTGAGCCTCAGGCAAACCGCCGCGCGAAAAACACGCAAGCGACCACGAGCATGGTCGCGACGATCATGCTCCAGGCGACGGGTTCGTGCAGCAGCAGGCTAGCGAGCGCGAGGCCGAAGAACGGCTGCAGCTGCTGCAACTGGCCGATCCGCGCGATGCCGCCGATCGCAAGGCCGCGGTACCAGAAGATGAAGCCGACGAACATGCTGAAGATCGAGACGTAAGCGAGCCCGATCCAGGCCGGCACGGAGATGCCGCCTAGGGCGGACGGCCAGGTCAGCAGCGCGACCGGCACCATCAGCGGCAGCGCCAGCACGAGCGCCCAGGAGATCACCTGCCAGCCGCCGAGCCGGCGCGACAGCGCCGCGCCTTCGGCATAGCCGAGCCCGCACAAGACGATCGCGGCGACCATCAGCAGATCGCCGGTGAACGAGGCCGAGCCGCCGGCCGACAAGGCAAAGCCGACGACGGTCGCGCTGCCGAGGACAGCGAACAACCAGAACAGGGCTTGCGGCCGCTCGCCGCCGCGCAGAACGGCGAAGATCGCGGTCGATAGCGGCAGGAGGCCGATGAAGACGATCGAACGCGCCGAGGTGATGTGCTGGAGCGCAAGCGCGGTCAGCAAGGGGAAGCCGACCACGACGCCGATGGACACGATCGCGAGCGAGGCAATATCCCCGCGCTGCGGCCGCGCCTGCCGGAGCAGAAACAGCACGGCAAGGCCGATCAGCGCCGCGATGACCGCGCGCGCCGAGGTCAGGAACAGCGCCGAGAAGCCGCCGACCGCAACCCGCGTCGCCGGCAGGGAGCCGCTGAAGATGATGACGCCGAGAAGCCCGTTGCCCCAGCCGGTGGCGGTAGAGTGCATGGTGGTCTCGCTTGGTGGGGGGCGGGAGATGGGGTGGTTGCGGTGACGTTACGCTCGCGGCTTTCTGCCATACGATAACAAAAAGTGCGAAAACAACCCCATGCACAGTAGACGGGGGCTTTGAAATCAATGGGTTACGGCATGCCCCGTCGGGCAGATTCCGAGAGCGATGCGCTTGGCGTCATCGCCGAGCGAAGGCCAACCCGGGCAAGGTAATTTCGGCTCCCCCGACCCCGGCACCGCGCAGCATCTCGCCGGCGAGATGTTCCAGGCGGCCGCCGGCATCAGCTGACCCACGTGCCCTACAAGTCGGGCTCGAGCCAGATGACCGACATGATGTCGGGCATCCTCGACGTCTCCTTCGACTACCTCACCGTGCTGAGGCCGCTGATCGACACCGGCAAGGTCAAGCTGCTCGGCACCACCGGCGCGGCGCGGATGGCCGCGCTGCCCGATGCGCCGACGGTGCTCGAGGCCGGCTACCCCGACGCCGTCAATGCCGGCTCGACCTGGGTTTCGCTTCCCGCCGGGACCGACCCGAAAATCGTGAGCAAGCTCTCCGACGTGCTGGCCGCCATGCTCGCCGACCCCGGCATCGCCGCAGACCTCGCCGCCAACGGCCAGGTCTCGATCGCCGACAAGGGCCCGGCCGAGCTGGTGCCGTTCATTGTCGAGGAGACGGCGCGGAATAAGCGGGTGGTTGAGAGGGCGGGGATTGGGGAGAGGTAGTGGGGGACGTTCGCACTCGATCCCGAAGCGATCCCGCTCGACGGATAGGCGGGATTCCGATCGAGCCTCTTGAAGATGACCTAGCTACGGCGTCGACGCCAGTTCGGAATTTTGTCTGCCCGACGTTCGCCGTCGAAGAGTGCCCGCTTAGTGCATTGTCACCGTAACTGACTTGCATGAAAAAAGCCGATAGTGCTCAAGTTTGAGCTTAGAATTGTGGCAGCCCAAATGTGCACCTTACGAAAGGTTACAAGATAATGCAGTTGGATTTATGCGGTATCGTTACGCTAACTGTCGGAAACGATCGAACTCCTTGGGCAGCAAACCAACAAGCTTTTCTGGAGTAAGATCATACATATCCCAAGTGACATCCAGTTGGGAGCGGACCTTAGCCAATCGCCGGGGTGTCCCCCCCTTCTTTCCACCTGCGCCTTTTTTCAGCTTCTGCTTTTCAGGGTCATAGTAAAGCGCGCGAGCGGCGGCCTGAAAGACAGGGTGAAACATATCCTGCTGACTTGTCAGTTGCTCCCGGATTTCAGGAAGAACCGCGGGACTTCCGCAAAGCAGATGATCTGCGGTGTCGCCTAGAGTATCCACAAGAAGAACCGGCATTCTCACCAAGTGACGCTGCGCTTTTTGCCAGTCATTGGGGTTGCTGGGGTACCAGCGATGAACCTCGCCGAACTCGCGCCGCCCGGCTTTGTCACGCAAAAAAAGAACATCCCGCAGAACAAAAGTCAGCCATGCCCAAAGTCCGGTGTTCGGAACGAGTGTGGGTAATTGGTGATTGCCGAGCGAGGCTTTGATAGCCAACGCCATCTCCTTGGCTGTTTCGAACGGAATCACTTGGAATGGTCCCGTACCCGGGATCATCTGAGCGATCGCTGGATCGTCCAAGTCCACGGCCATCTCGTCGAGGGTGCCATTGAAAGCGCGCTCGAAAAGTGAATTTCCGGCGTCCGTAAACTGATAAAGCGATGCGTATCTCATTGTTGATTTTCCGGCGCGAGAACCTTGAGCAGGCGGTCAGCAAGCTGATGTCGTTGCGCAAATGTATCCACCAGATCGTCAACCCATTTACGCCTGTCGGCGCGGGATTCGCCAAGTGGCGGCTTTTTGCCTGGCATCAGGATGCCGGCCCATTTGATCCAGTCCTGCATCCACTCAATGTCGTGCGGATTGGATTGGTCAAATATGTCTTCAAAAATCTGTAGAAGTATTGCCGGAAGCGCGCAGCCAGTGAAGGCTGCATCAGTTCGGGCCCATGTAGCGGGATCGGGAATTCGCTCGTCAACGTATACGACGGGATAGTCATCATCACGAATGTCAAGGCTCCATACGCGAGGAGCAGTTCTTGCAGGCAGGAAAAGAAGAATTCCGTCTGTGTTTTTGTTCTGGGAGTTTGACTTCTCCGGCTGAAGCGTCCAGCTATCAGTACTTCCAAGCAGCAGGCTTCGATTGTTTTCGGATGTTGCGGCTACCCGCAATTGAACGGATGGCGCGACAAAGGATTTGTTCTGGATTTCAGCAACTGCGTTCAGCGATCCGAGATTGCCGAAATCGGCGATCTCGACCAGCTTGTTCTCGTAGAGGCGCACGGTGACACGAGCGTCAGGCGGAAATCCCTGAAACGATCTCTGTTCCGCGATCCCGAGCGTCAGGAGCCGCTTCCCGGGCACCTCGGCAATCTTGAGTTCGACGCTGGAGCGACTGAGCTGCCGCCGTCCCGTTAATCTAATCCGTCTGCGCATCGCGTGTCGTCCTGATCCGGGTGTCAAGCTCGCGGTTTGCATCGAAGCCTGTTACCCCGATGGAAAAATCCGAACCGCAGTTGGTTGCCTGAAGCCGGTTGTCGGTAAAAGAGATGTCGCAATCCTGATAGTCAGTGGAAAGCTCTGAAGGCGTAAAATCGTATTCGGCCCACCCCGGATTCCGCGTGCCGTCAGCATACGCAATCCTGACGGAAAGGCTGATTGGCCAATTTTCGTATTTCGGGTTGGCCTTGATGCGGAACCCGTTGTCCAGTTTTTCAATCAACACTGCGGCGACGACCGACGGTGGAGGAGGTGGCGGCGGCGGCGGAGTATCAACATCGTCGTTACCACCTCCGGTTCGCTTGCCGGGATCATCGCTCGGTATGGAGAAAAACGAGCTGAACACGTCCGCATCTGGCTCGGCGATGTTAGGCGTGAGCAAGTTGCGCAGTTCAACCGGAAGCGATTTTACGAAGCGCCTGACCCTGAAGTTGGAGCGGAAGCCATTTTCCTCAAGCTTCGTCTTGATGTCCTTTGATTCAAGGAGGTCGAGATGGGCCTTGCCTTCGCAGAAATTGAGATAGGTCGCCAGAAGATGGTCATCGACAAGCAGGACGGCATCGAAAACCCCGGGATTGCGGGCCTTCACTTCGGGCAGAGCCATGCCTTCACGAAAAAAACGGTCGATGGGCAACTTGCCATGGGGTGCTCGGGCAAGCACTGCGCGGAGCACGACGAGCGAGACCTGTCCGTTTCGCTCAAGGTTGAACCGAATCCGGATGCCGATCGGCTCGTCGTTTTCGGTGGCCGTCTGAAGCTTCTGTCCAAGCGGCTGGTCGCGGAGCGTCTGTAACGCTGCCTTCAGGTCGCTTTTTGCGTCTGTAAGCGGGATTTCAATTGAATTATTAGCGAGGCAGCGACGGATCAATGCGAGGTATCGCGCAGAATCTTTTGATATGGCTTCGTCATGAATTTTTGCCGCCACACGAGCGGCAGCAGTTTCGATTGATTTTTCGTCTAGCTGCTCACCATTGACGCGAACGATGAGTGTTCCGTTGATGATCGCCGGCGCGAAATGCTCGATCGCCGATGCCAGAATGCCGTCACCACTGAGTTCCGGGTGCGGATAAGGAATGACAAGCGCGAGTCCACTGGCATGACCACCTTGATCATAGCCCTTGAGATTAAACGCCTGCTCGATACCGCGGTGAAAAATGCTGGAACTATATAGATTGTAGATCGAATTATGTTCGCTGCTGGCAAGGTAGGCGTGGGTCGAATGGAAGCCGGTGGCGTCTTCGAAAGCCTTAAGGACGCACATGCCACAAGCCGCCGTTACTCCGTCCACGCTACGGCGGGTCAGGCCAATGACGGTTTGAAGCTTCGAGGCAATGAGAAATGTTATCCGCCCGATGCCACGACCGCCCCTCCCCGTTCCATCCTTGTTTGAGACGCCGAAATTGAGCCAATAATTCCAGAAGTCGCTCATGCGCTTCTTCAGGTCGCCACCAAGACCCTTGGCGTTGAAATCTTCGATCGTGAGCCAAGCTATCTGATCGTTGTCCCATTCTTCGGGGATCCCGTATTTGGCCTTCCGGCGGAACTCGATCGCGCGTTCAAAGAAGCGACGGCGTGGACCGAGCGTGTCCGTATGAAAATTGAAACTGATGATGACCGGCTGTTCAGTGTCCAAGCGTGCATCAAGACTGTTTTGGATGGCTTCGCGGACGAACGTTTCTGAATAAGGATAATCGGGACGATCGAACATCTCGAAATCCAGCCCCTGCGAAATGGGAGTTGGCCCCACCCGCGGCCAGATCCACTCCCAAACCTGTCCCACCGAACCGCCCTGCATTAGACCCCCAGGCCGAATCCCCGCTTGCTGACGTCACATTGCCCGCCGAATTTTCCGCGGGCCGCTCCAAGTTCCTTCTGGAGCGCCCGAAAATTCTTCGGACGTCATCCTCAGTGTACGCATAGGCACCGACATTAGACAGGTTGCCAATTAGACAAATGTCGCGCGATCCGAGTGACCCGCGCCTCGGCATCGGGTCCGTCCCCGTTATCGACGACCTGCTCGCGACAAACCACGCTGACGCACGCTGTAACGACCGCGCCGTGCTGGCCCCGCGGTGGACCGGCGGCCGTTCTTCGCCGGCGAAGCGACGTCGCCAACGTTCTTCACGACGGCGCATAAGGTAAAGATAGTGGGGAGGCGGGCGGCTAAGGAAGTGCTGGTAGAGGTCGGTGGCCAAGCTCAGCTTGACGGAACATACCATGAACAACTATACATTCTGGGACGAATCGATGACAAGCTGTCAGTTGATTGTCCCAGGATGAAAAGCCATGCCCCGTTCGCATCACTCGGTCGAATTCGAAGCTCTTCGACTGAAAACGGGGCTATCCAAGGCCGAGACGGCCAACCTCCTTGGCGTTACCGAGCGGACCGTCATCCGGTATGAGAACGGAGATTCTCGCCCATCTCCGGTCGCACTGAAATGGCTGCAAGAGTATCTGGCAAAGATACCCGAAAAGCGCCGACGGCCAGCGGCGTTCAAGTTTATCGACTTGTTCGCGGGGATTGGTGGCCTGCGGATTGGCTTCGATGCGATCGGCGGGCAGTGCGTATTCACGTCCGAATGGGACAAATACAGTCAGATCACCTACCGCGAGAATTTTGGCAAGGACCATCCGATCGCGGGGGACATCAGAGAATATTCAAAGGATCCTGCGCAAATCCCCGCGCATGACGTCTTGCTTGCGGGCTTTCCTTGCCAACCATTTTCGATTGCCGGTGTTTCAAAAAAGAAT
Organism: Bradyrhizobiaceae bacterium; assembly: GCA_003963435.1. Lineage (GTDB taxonomy): Bacteria > Pseudomonadota > Alphaproteobacteria > Rhizobiales > Xanthobacteraceae > Bradyrhizobium. Next base: position 7,297 of record RXJC01000067.1, read on the forward strand.
GCACTGGGTCGTCCGCACGGTTTCCTCTGCGATACACAGGGCACATTATTCTTTGATCTGGCGCAGATCATCGCCCACCATAAGCCTTCCGTTTTCTTGCTGGAGAACGTGAAAAACCTCCAACGGCATGACAAGGGACGTACTTTTGCAACGATTGTAAACGTCCTCCGAAATGAATTGGGTTACGAGATTCATCATCGCGTCATTAGCTCTGCTCCATGGGTTCCGCAGAAGCGCGAACGCATTTTCATCGTGGGCTTCAGAAAGGAGAGTAAGTTTGACTTTGATCGACTTGTCGTTCCCGAGGAAGGCCCAAAGCTTGGATCGATTCTAGAGCCCAACGAAAACGTCGATCCCAAATACACATTGACCGCGCATCTCTGGAAGTATCTCAAAGAGTACAAGAGCAAGCACGAGTCGAAGGGCAATGGATTTGGCTACAGCCTGTTCGGTCCGAATGATATCGCCCGCACTCTTTCAGCCAGATACTTCAAAGACGGTTCAGAAATCTTGATTGCCCAACAAGGCAACCGACCGCGCCGCTTGACGCCACGCGAGTGCGCAAGGCTCATGGGCTTCCGTCACATAGACGGGTCGGATTATCGGATCCCTGTTTCAGACACTCAAGCGTACAGGCAATTCGGAAACGCTGTGGTAGTGCCTGTCGTTGCGGCAATCGCTCAGCTGATGAAGCCGCACATTCTGGCTGCGGTCGAAAACCGATCACACCGTAAGGCAACGCAGCAATCGGAATTGCCCTTTGTGAAGGAACCTGATCGAGCTTTTGTCTATGGTTGACGTCGTATCGCCCGAGGTACGAAGCCGGATGATGGCCGGCATTCGAGGTAAGAATACCAAGCCAGAGTTAGTTATACGGCGAGGCCTCCACGCGAGGGGCTTTCGTTATGTTCTGCACGACAATCGTCTGCCAGGAAGGCCGGACCTCGTATTTCCCAAGCATCGCGCCGTGATATTCGTCCACGGTTGCTTCTGGCACGGCCATTGCTGTCACTTGTTTAAATTGCCAGCTACGCGACGGGAATTCTGGCGGAAGAAGATCAGCCGCAATCAACAAGTAGACCACAACGCAATTGTCGCCATCAAGGACGCCGGTTGGCGGTGTTGTGTTATTTGGGAATGCGGCCTCAAGGGACGCGGGGCCATTCCTGTCGACCTGCTCCTGGATCGATGTTCAAGCTGGCTTCGTTCAAAACGACGCTCGTATGAGCTGAGGGGAGTACTAGTAAGATGAAGCGGGGCTATCTTTCGGAGTATTTCGTAGGAGTCGCCGCAAAGACTTTGGCTGCTACCGAAGTTGATCCCGAGACTTCCCGTGGTCACGAATACCAAGGCGTTGACGCATTCCGCGAGTTTCTTGGCTCACCCGATTCCAAGAAGAAGATCGACGTTACGTACATTCGCCTGGATGATGACGAACCGCCGCTCAGGCTAGAACTCGACGGCACTTGGTACAACAGCCGAAAGAACCAGCCGCATCGAGAACCCGAATATCGGCTGTACTATCCTGCCAGAGCAGAGGAAGTGGTCCACAAGGCGCGAGCCGGAGACACGCTCTTCTTCTGCAAGCCGAAAGCCGGTCCGCTATTGGCGATGAGCTGCGCAGCGGGCAGTTCAATTGAGCAACAACTTTGCTGGCTGTTCGGCCTGCACGCGACTGGCGATCGTTTTGACGATAACAAGCGTGACCTGCGTCGAGAGCGTGGTCAGGAACTGTCCTTTACCGCCCGCTATATTCTCGAGCTGATCGAGATAGAGGCTATTATTACTGAGGACGAGTGGCTCGAAGCGATTCTAAAAAAGTTTGGCGCAAAATTTCCCGCGACCGGCCTCTTCTCTGAATTCGCGAGAAAGCATGCTCCCGAGACAAGCGTTCGAGACGATCCCGATCATGCTCTCACCACATGGATCGAGTTCGAGGAAAGGCTATTTCGCACCTTGGAGCGGCACATTGTATCGGAGCGACTGGCCAACGGCTTTATGTCAGGCAAGCAGGCCGATGTTGAGGGTTTCATCAAATTTTCTTTGAGCGTTCAGAACCGCCGCAAGTCACGTGCCGGGGCAGCACTCGAAAATCATCTCGGCGCTATTTTTTCGGCGAGAAAACTCAGATTCGAAAGAGGGGTGAAGACTGAAAATAATAACAAGCCCGACTTTCTCTTTCCGGGAGCAAAAGAATATGCGTCATCAGCCTTTTCCGCAAATCGGCTTATGATGTTGGGAGCGAAGTCGACCTGTAAGGACCGCTGGCGTCAGATTTTGACTGAAGCGAACCGGATCAAAAGGAAGCATCTTTTGACACTGGAGCCAGGAATCTCGGAGAATCAAACGTCGGAGATGCGCACTAAATCATTGCAACTCGTCCTACCTAAAAAACTCCATGAGACCTACAAACCGAGTCAGCAAAGACATCTCTTGGCGCTATACGAGTTCGTCAATCTGGTGGAAAAGGCCCAACGCTAAGTCGTCCTAACTTATCACCGCGGCTGAAGACACCTGTCCGGCAGCCGCAGGAGGCGAATTGTGGGCCGCTCCGGACCAAGGGCGAAGGTTCCAGCCCGGCGCTGGCGCAGTAGCGCAGTCCGGGCGGCGTTCCTGCACGCCGCCCTCAAGTCCCTCAAAGCCCAATCGTGCTTTGAAGCGATTGCAGAGATACACAAATTTTCAATGTAACCGGCGCAGGCTGGCGGAGAGGGAGGGATTCGAACCCCCGATAGGCTTGCACCTATGCCGCATTTCGAGTGCGGTGCATTCAACCACTCTGCCACCTCTCCTGAAGGCGCCATGTAAGAGGCAGGGCCCCTGTGGTTGGGGGCGTTAATAGGCGAGGATGGCGGGCCAGACAAGGCGCGAAAGGGGAAAATCCGCTGGCTGTTTTGGGCCCGTGGCCCGGCTTTCGGTCATGAAGGCAGGGAACGGTGGGGCCGGTTGCAGTTTTGGCGCGGTTTTTCTCTGGGCGCTGGCCGTGGGGGGGGGAAATCTCGGCAGCCCCGATGCGGAGACAACCCTCTCCCCGGCCCTCCCCCGCACGCGGGGGAGGGAGCGCAGCGCCGTTGGGGCGGGCGTTGCGGCTCATCGCATGTTCGAAAAACGGGGTGGGACCGCCAGACGCGGTAAACACTGGCGGTCCCGGTGCCGCTCATTGAAATACTGGCTGGGAAGGGCGGCTTCGCCGGCCAGTGGAAGCGACGATTCGACCCTAGCGTGCGGCGGGCGCGCCGCAACGCAATCCGGTCCTTAACCTAACCGGTCAAGGTTACTCGGGGGGCTGGGGTGGGTCGGGTTTCTGGCGAGAGAGTCCCAATGCCGAGACAGCCCTCTCCCCTGCCCTCTCCCGCAGGCGGGAGAGGGGGTGGACCTTTGTCGGGGCGGCGAATGGGGCTCGCCCCGGAAAGGGGCTAGTCGTCCTTCTTGTCCTTGGCTTTTTTCTTGCCGTTGTCGGCGGCGTCCTTGTCCTTCCCGTTGTCCTTGCCGTTCTCCTTGCGGCGGTTGGTGAAGCGGGCATTGCCGAGCCCGGTGCCGATGGTGAGCACGCCCCAGCGATCGACGTCCTGCATGAACGGCACCTCGGAGAGGCCCTGCACCACGCCGTCATTGTGCATCAGGATCGCGGTGTCGTGCTCGCCGATGACGGGGATGCCCTCGATCAGGCTCGCCGGCAGGTTGAACTTGCTGCTCTCCCAATTGCCGGGAAGATTCTGCGCGCCCTTCTCGATCGAGCCGTCCGCGTTGATCACACCGGGACAGGCGATGCCGATGAACGGCGCGAGCTTGAAGCCGTCAGTCTCGGCCTCCGTGATCAGCCCCTTCAGCATCTTGGTGAGCCGCTTCACCGCGCCCTCGCGCGTCGGCTCGTCGTCGGCATGACGCCACAGCTCGGATTTCACCACCCTGGCCTTCGAGAGGTCTTTTGCCTTTTTCCAAGCCGTTTCCACGAGGCCGCAGCGGATATTGGTGCCGCCGATGTCGACGGCCAAAATGCTGTCATGGGCCTCGAAGATCCAGGACGGCGCCAGATGCAGCGCGCCGATCAGGCCGGCTTCATCAGGGTGATGGCGGATCGGCATCAGGTCGATCTTGAAATCCTCCGATTTCAGGATGATCTCGGTGCGCGCGATCGCGAGCTCGCCGAGCCGGGAATCGCGAAAACCCCCGCCGACCACGATGCGCTCGGTCTTGGCCCAGGCCTTTGTCTTCAGGAAGCGCCGGGTGACGTAGGCGAGCTCCTGGGCAAAGTCCTCGATCGCGCTGTGCACCACCGCGGAGGCTTCGACGTCATCGCCGATGAGAATGTTGTCGAGCGTCTTCTTGCTGATCTCGTCCGACGGCTCCTTGCCGAACGGGTCCTCCCCCGTCTTGCGCAGCGGCTTGCGCCAGCGGTCGAGGATGTCGCGGAACGCGCCCTTGCTGGCGCGGTCGCCGAGAAAGCCGTCCTCGTCCTTGATCTCGATGTTGAAGCTGTCGACGTCCACCGACGGCAGCCGCTCGGCGCCGTGATGGGCGATGCCCGTCGTGGTCTTGACCAGTTCGTCCGTTGCCATTGAAGAGCCCTTGCCCGCTTGACCTGTTCCGGCCGAACTAACGGCGCGGGAACCGGTTTGTTGCAAGGCAGGTCCGAGATTCGGCTTAAGGTCAGAAATGCGCCAAATCCTTCAAATTCGGGCCCTTTTCGCCCGCTTTTCCTTGACTCCTGGCTGATGGCGGCTATAAGTCCCGCAACCGGCGCGGGGCGTTTCTCGCGCCGCTTGTTTTTGCGTGGGTTTTCAATGGGATAAAACCCGCCCGCACAAAACTCGCATAAACCCATAGCGACTGACAAAAAGCCGGCCCGGACGTCACAGTCACGAGGCCGGGATTGAACACGGAGAAAGAACGATGTTCGCAGTCATCAAAACCGGCGGCAAGCAATACCGCGTCGTGCCGGATGATGTTCTCGAAGTTGGCAAGATCGAAGGCGAAGTCGGCTCGATCGTGCAGTTGAATGAAGTTCTGGTGGTCGGCGGCGATACGCCGGTGCTGGGCATTCCGACGGTGGCCGGTGCCTCCGTTGCGGTCGAGGTGCTCGACCACAAGCGCGGCCCCAAGGTCATCGCGTTCAAGAAGCGCCGCCGCAAGAATTCGCGCCGCAAGCGCGGCTATCGCGACGAGATCACGGTCCTGCGCGTCAGCGAGATCCTGACCGACGGCGCCAAGCCCACCAAGGGCCCGCGTCCGAAGAAGGAAAAGGTCGCGAAGGCGCCGGCAGCGGAAGCCGCCGAATAAACCCGGAATTGATCACGCCCATTCACGAATTGAGGCGTGAGAGATTTTGAAATGATTCCGTCAAGGAATTGACCTAGAACTAGGCAAGATTTCGGAGACGAGCCATGGCTCACAAAAAAGCAGGCGGTTCATCGCGCAACGGTCGCGATTCCAAGGGTAAGCGCCTCGGTATCAAGGCGTTCGGCGGGGAGGTCGTCACTCCCGGCAACATCATTGCGCGTCAGCGCGGCACCACCTGGCATCCCGGCCTTAATGTCGGCATGGGCACGGACCATACGCTGTTCGCGAAGATCGAGGGTCGTGTTGCGTTCCAGGCCAAAGCCAACGGCCGCACCTTCGTATCGGTACTCCCGATCGCAGAGGCTGCTGAATAGACGGTGGATCAAATTGGAGTCCGCCGGGTCCCAGACCGAACCGGCGGAGTCCAGATCATAGAGATCGAAGGCTCCAGGGGGAGGCGGGAAACCGGCCTCCCCTTTTCTTTTGACTTGCTCACTTTGACTTAGTGACTTTCACGGAGCCGGACATGTTGCAGGATTTCTCGAGCGTGACCTTGGCTGAGGCGAGACCTGGCGTCGTCGCCACCGAGCGGCTGACCTTGCGGCGGCCGACGCTGGCCGACGTCAGGACCATCGCCCGGCTCGCCAACGACCGCCGCGTCGCCGAAAACACCCGCCGGCTGCCGCATCCCTATTCGCAGGACGACGCCGTCGAGTTCATCCGCGCCACCGCCGCGCTCGGCAGCGAAACCGTGTTCCTGATCGAGCACGACACCACGCCCGTCGGCATGGTCGGCATCGACTGCTCCACATCAGGGAATGCCGAGCTTGGCTACTGGCTCGGCGTCGAGCATTGGGGCCAGGGCTTTGCCACCGAGGCCGCACGCGGGGCGATCGACTTCTTCTTCGAGGAGTTCGAGGACGATCACCTCTACGCCGGCGCGCGCGTCACCAACCCGGCCTCGCGCAAGGTGCTGGAGAAGTGCGGCTTCCAGTGGAGCGGCGTGCAGCTGCACCGCTTTCTGGCGCTCGGCTCGTCGACGCCGGTCGACTGCTTCCGCCTGTCGCGCGGCGTGTGGGCCTCGCTGAAGAGCTGGAGCAGCGCAAGACGGATGAGGTAGGGGCGAAGGCGCCTCCTCAATCGCGAGTGTCGCCCCCGCGAAGGCGGGGGCCCATAACCACAGGGCGGAGTGTGGGGCAAACTGCCCACTCCGGGTCGTCGTCCAACTGCTCCCTGGGGGTATGGATCCCGGGTTCGCGCTGCGCGCGCCCCGGGATGACGATGGTGGCTACGCCGGCGGATTGACCTCGGCGTTGTCGCGCCCCAGATCGCGCTCGCGCAGATAAATATAGAATCCCGCGCCGATGATGATCGCCGCGCCGATCAGCGTCGCCACCGACGGCACGTCGCCGAACACAACGAAGCCGAAGATCACCGCCCAGACGATCATGGAATATTGATACGGCACCACGACGCTGGCCGGCGCCAGCTTGAGCGAACGGTTGACGCAGAACAGCGCCGTCACCGAGATCAGCCCGGCCGCGGCAAAGATCACGAGGCTGCCTGATGTCGGCGGCACCCAGTGAAACGCCGACAGCACCGCGCCGAGCGAGAATGTGCCGACGAATTGCGAGGACGCCATCACGATATCGGGCGTCTTGCGCAGGCTGCGCGTGATCAGCATCAGGGTCGCGAACGACAGGCTGCCG
>RXJC01000541.1 GCA_003963435.1 Bradyrhizobiaceae bacterium
GGCTCGTCCAGGATCAGCATCCGCACCCGCTTGGAGAGCGCCTTGGCGATCTCGACCAGCTGCTGCTTGCCGACGCCGAGATCGGTGATCAGGGTGTCCGGGGATTCGTTCAGGCCGACCTGCGCCAGCAGCTCACGCGTGCGCCGATACACCTCGTCGCGATCGATCACCCCGAACTTCGAGGGCGGATGCGACAGGAAGATGTTCTCGGCGATCGACATCAGCGGGATCAGCGCCAGCTCCTGGTGGATGATGATGATGCCGAGCACCTCGGAATCGTTGATGTCGCGGAAGCGCCGCTCCTCGCCCTCGAAGACGATGGTGCCTTCGTAGCTGCCGTACGGGTAGACCCCGCTCAGCACCTTCATCAGCGTCGACTTGCCGGCGCCGTTCTCGCCGACCAGCGCGTGGATCTGGCCGGCGTGAACCGAGAAGTTGACGTCGCGCAGCGCCTGCACACCGGCAAAGCTCTTGCTGACGTTGCGCATCTCCAGCATGGCGGTCATGGCATCATGTCCTCAAATCGGTCGGATGGTATCGCGGCATCCACATCGTCATTGCGAGCGCAGCGAAGCAATCCAGAGCTCTTTCCGCGGCGGCAGACTGGATTGCTTCGCTGCGCTCGCAATGACGGAGTACATGGCAACCACCAGCCGAGTGGAGAGAGCCCCTCACCCCGACCCTCTCCCCGCAAGCGGGGCGAGGGGGAAGTGCTCTCCCCGCGCGCGGGGAGAGGGAATAGACCTCCTACTGGAACTGCGACTTCTTGTAGTAGCCGCTCTCGACCAGCACCTTCTCCCAATTGTCCTTGTAGACCACGACCGGCTTGAGCAGATAGGACGGCACGGTCTTGATGCCGTTCTCGTAAGTCTTGGTGTCATTGACCGTGACCTGCTTGCCGGCGAGCGCGGCATCGACCATGTCGGCGGTCACCTTGGCGAGGTCACGGGTGTCCTTGAAGATGGTCGAATATTGGTCGCCGCGCAGCATCGCCTTGATCGAGGGCACCTCGGCGTCCTGACCCGAAATGATCGGCATCGGCTGATCGGCGCTGCCATAGCCGACGCCCTTCAGCGAGGAGATGATGCCGATCGAGATGCCGTCATAGGGTGACAGCACGGCGTTGATCTTCTTGTTGCCGTAGTAGGCACTGAGCAGATTGTCCATGCGGGCCTGCGCGGTGGCACCGTCCCAGCGCAGCGTCGCGACCTTGTCCATGCCCATCTGGCCCGAGGCGACGACGAGCTTGCCGCTGTCGATGTAGGGCTTCAGCACGCTCATCGCGCCGTTGTAGAAGAAGTAGGCGTTGTTGTCGTCGGGCGAGCCGCCGAACAGCTCGATGTTGAACGGGCCCTTGCCGTCCTTCAGGCCAAGGCCCTTCTCGATCGATTGCGCCTGGAGCACGCCGACCTGGAAATTGTCGAAGGTCGCGTAGTAATCGACGTTCGGCGTACCGCGGATCAGGCGGTCATAGGCGATCACGGTGATGCCTTTTGCTTTCGCCTGCTTGAGCACATCGGACAGCGTGGTGCCGTCGATCGCGGCGATCACCAGGGCTTTGGCGCCCTTGGTCACCATGTTCTCGACCTGCGAGAGCTGGTTCGGAATGTCGTCCTCGGCATATTGCAGGTCGGTGTTGTAGCCGCGCTCCTTCAGCACCTTGACCATGTTGTTGCCGTCGTCGATCCAGCGCGCTGACGACTTCGTCGGCATCGCGATGCCGACGGTCGCCTTGTCCTGGGCGGAGGCGGTGAGGCTTGTCCCCATTGTCGCAGCGCCGGCCAGCGCCAGAGCGAAGAACGTCGTCTTCAGTTTCAGCATGTTTTACTCCCTTGGGTATCAGTCTGTTTCTTCATTTCATCGAGAAATTGGTCGTGGGCTGCGTTCGGATCTCCTATGCGAGCTTGACGTCAGGCTCCGCGCGACCGCGCGCGGATGCCTCCAATAGAAAGGTGTAACCGGCTTGCGGATCGGCGGCGCGTGCGGCAGCGTCCATGTCCTGCCAGGCCGACGTGACAAGGAGGCGCGACAGATCCGGGCCGACGAAAGCGGGACAACTCGCTTGCTTGGCAGGCACGCTCAGCGAGCGCAAACGCTCGCCTTGCGGCGAATAGACGTCGATGCGGCTCGCGCCCCAGCAGGCATTCCAGATGTTTCCATCAGCGTCGCACACCGATCCGTCGAGGCCACCGATGCCGCTGTGACGCAGCAGCACCTCCGGCTCCCCGCGCGGAAGGCCGGTCGCCGGATTGAGCGGCACGGCGTAGAGCACAGCGCGCGGAGTGTCGGTGAAATAGCCGGTGGCACCATCCGGCGAGAAGCAGATCGAATTGGGAATGCTGATGTCGGGAAACAGCGTCGAGATCTTGCCGCGATGCAACGCGTAGATCGCTCCAGCTTTTGGTTCAGCCTTCTTGCCCATGGTGCCGATCCAGAACGTGCCGGATTGATGCACGCGGCAATCATTAGAGCGCGTGGCAGGATTGTCCGCCTCGAGCGGAAGCAACAGCGTCATCACGCCGTCGGCGAGCTTGCGGATGTAAAGCCCGTCCTCGGCGACGATCAACTGCCGTTCGGCATCGATCCGCCCGAGCGCGCTCGCCATCCGGCCGAGCGCATGGACGCGGATGCTGCCGCGGCCGAGTTGCGCCTCGAACAGGCGGCCCTCGCGGATGTCGAACCACCAGGCGGTATCGGTGGTCGCGTCATAGGTCGGGCCCTCGCCGAGATGGCAGGGATCGGCAGAGAGAACGGAGGTGGGGACCTGTTCCATCATGGCGTCCTCACTGCGAAGCGATAGACCGTGTGATGACGATAGACCTGGCCGGGATCGAGGCGCGGGCTCGGAAAATCCGGCCGGTTCGGCGCATCGGGCCAGATGTGCGGCTCCAGGCACATCGCGTC
>RXJC01000035.1 GCA_003963435.1 Bradyrhizobiaceae bacterium
TGCTCGGCCGGATCGTGACCGGCCTGTTCGGCGGGGTGATCGGCTCGGTCGTGCTCGCCATCGTCACCGACTTGTTTCCGCTTAACCTGCGCGGCCGCGTGATGGGTTTCATCCAGACCGCGTTCGCCGCGAGCCAGGTGCTCGGCATTCCCGCCGGACTGTTTCTCGCCAATCACTGGAGCTGGCAGATCTGCTTCGTCGCGATCGTCGGCCTGTCGATCGTCACGATCGCCGTCATCGCCTTCGTCATGGAGCCGGTCGACGCGCATCTGAAGCTGAAGCAGGACAGGAACGCGTTCCACCATCTGATCGCGACGGTGTTTGAGCCGCGCTACACGCTGGCCTTCGCGGTCACGACGCTGCTTGCGACCGGCGGCTACATGCTGATGCCGTTCTCCAGCGCGTTCACCGTGCACAATCTCGGCATCGACATGGCGCATCTGCCGACGATCTATCTGGTCTCCGGCTTGTTCAGCATCGTCACCGGGCCGCTGGTCGGCCGCGCCAGCGACGCGTTCGGCAAATATCCGACCTTCGTGTTCGGCTGCGTGATGACCGTCGTCATGGTGCTGATCTACACCCATCTCGGCCACGTCTCGCTGGTGACTGCGATCGTGGTCAACGTGCTGATGTTCGTCGGCATCTTCTCGCGCATGATCCCGTCGCAGGCGGTGATGTCGGCGATCCCGGATGCGACCCAGCGCGGCTCGTTCAGCGCGGTCAGCGCCTCGCTCCAGCAGCTCTCCGGCGGCCTCGGCTCGGTGCTCGCCGGCGCGATCATCGCGCAGGCGCCCGACGGCGCGCTGCTCCATTTCGACCGGATCGGCTACGTCGTCGTGACGACGACGATCGTCACGCTGGTGATGATGTATTTCGTGCAGAAGGCGGTGGCGGAGCGGACGGGGAAGCGGGTGGTGTGAGGGCGGGGCGAGCCAGAGGTTGGAGGCTTGATGCAGCGGTGGTCCAATAATAGTTATTGGAGTGACGCAAGTGGAGCAAATTGAGATGGCCGTCAGCGCAGATCTTGGCGAAACCCTTGAAAACTTTGTGAAAAAGCTGGTCGAATCGGGCCGGTATCACTCCAAGAGCGAGGTGTTACGAGAGGGCGTGCGGCTGATTCAGGAGCGTGAAGCTCGTCTCGCTGCTTTGGACGCTGCGATCTCACGCGGGATTGAGGACGCCGACGCCGGACGGGTCAAATTAAGCTCTGAGGTTTTTGACCACCTGGAAGCGAGACTGGCGGCCAAGGCAGACCGCACGTGATCGTCGTCCTCACCGGGGAGGCGGAGGCCGACCTTGAGGAGACCGCGTCATATGTCGCGGAGCAAAGTCCGCGTAGCGCGCTCACTCTCATCCGCGGGTTGCGCGAAAAGTGTCAATCCCTTGCCGATGCGCCACGCGGCTATCCCTTGGTCCCGCGTTACGAAAGCAAAAGCATTCGCCGGCGGCCGTTCGGCAATTATTTGATTTTCTATCGGGTCGGTCACGATGCGATCGAAGTGATCCACATCCTGCACGGCGCGCGAGATTACGAGCCTCTGCTTTTCCCGGAGGATTAGGGCTCTTCGAGGGGCGCCCGCCGAATAACGGTCGTACCAACCTCAAATGGTGCCCAGGAAAGGACTCGAACCTTCACGGCCGTTAAGCCACTGGCACCTGAAGCCAGCGCGTCTACCAATTCCACCACCTGGGCATGCCGTTTGGGGCACGGAGGCGGTTACTACGGTTCGGTGACGCCGTTGTCAATTCATGCTTCAAGCCCGGTTCGGGTACCGATTGCGCATCGCAAACCGGCCCGATACAAGCCTGACAAGACGCACTCTTTTCCGCAGGATTGGCTCCCATGGCATCGAATCTGGAAACTCTCGTCACGGTTTTCGGCGGATCGGGGTTTTTGGGCCGGAATGTCGTCCGGGCCCTGTGCAAGCGCGATTACCGGGTCCGGGTTGCGGTGCGGCGGCCGGAACTCGCCGGATACCTCCAGCCCTCCGGCAAGGTCGGGCAGGTCCACACCATCCAGGCGAATCTGCGCTATCCGGCCTCGGTCGAGGCGGCGCTGCGTGATTCGCAGGTCGTGATCAATCTGGTCGGCATTCTCGCCGAGGGCGGCCGGCAGACCTTTGACGCCGTCCAGGCCAAGGGGGCCGAGACCGTCGCCAAGGCCGCCGCCGCGGCAGGCAGCCGCCTGGTGCATGTCTCCGCGATCGGGGCCGATGCCGAATCGCCCTCGCGCTACGCCAGGGCCAAGGCGGCCGGCGAAGCCGCGGTGTTGGCGGCGGTGCCTTCGGCCACGATCTTCCGCCCCTCGGTCATATTCGGCCCTGAGGACCAGTTCACCAACCGGTTTGCCGCGCTGGCCCGGATGTCGCCGGTGCTGCCGCTGATCGGCGGCGAGACGAAGATGCAGCCGGTCTATGTCGGCGACGTCGCCACCGCGATCGCCGAGGCCGTCGACGGCAAGGCCAAGGCGGGCGCGACTTACGAGCTCGGGGGTGCGGAAGTGCTGACCATGCGCGAGATCATCGAGGCCATCCTCGCCATCACCGACCGCGAGCGCATGCTGATCCCGCTGTCGTTCGGCCTCGCCCGCTTCAAGGCCGCCTTCCTGCAATTCGCGCCGGGCGCGTTCAAGCTGACGCCGGACCAGGTCACGCTGCTCGAGCGCGACAATGTGGTGTCGGACGCGGCCAAGGCCGCCGGCCTGACGCTGGAAGGGCTCGGCATCACGCCGGACTCGCTGGAAGCGATCGCTCCGCAATATCTCTGGCGCTTCCGCGCGGCGGGGCAATTCCAGCGCATGGGCGTGTGAGGCACCACTTCAGCCGTCATGGCCGGGCTTAAACCGGCCATCCACGATTGCCGCAAGACGTGGATGCCCGGGTCAAGCCCGGGCATGACGAGTTTGGGACGAGCGGGGCGAGGGAGTCGACCGCCGCCGCGGCTACGCCTCAAAACTTAAGCTTCTTGAACACCGCCTCGGGCAGCGTCTTGATGATCAGCATCACGAGACGCCATTTGCCGCTGACATAGACGACGTCGGTCTTGTTCTCGACGGCGGCGAGGATCGCATCACCGACGACGGGCGCTTCGACGGTGAGCGGACCGATCAGCTTCATGCCTTCCGTCATCTTGGTGCGCACGAAGCCGGGCTTCACGGTGACGACATGCACGCCGCCACGGCTGGCGCGCGCGCGCAGTCCCGACAGAAAGGCGGAGAAGCCGGCTTTTGCCGAGCCGTAGACATAGTTCGAGGCCCGGCCGCGATCGCCGGCGACGGACGACACGCCGACCAGCGTGCCGCTGCCGCGGGCCAGAAACTTTTCCGCGAACAGGCCGAGGATCAGTGCGGGCCCTTCGTAGTTCGAGCGCATGATCGCGGTGGCGTGGGCAAGGTCGCTCTCGGCATTCTGCTGCACACCGAGCAATCCGACGATCGAGATCACGACGTCGGGCAACCCTGGAAGGCCGGC
>RXJC01000276.1 GCA_003963435.1 Bradyrhizobiaceae bacterium
GCTCTTGGGATCCCTGAGAAACGACACCACCTCCTGGAGCTCGAACTTCGCCTCGTCCACGCCGGCGACATCGGCGAAGGTGACCTTGATGTCCTTCTCGACGTAAACCTTTGCGCGGGATTTTCCGATCGACATCAGCCCGCCCAGACCCTGGGCGCCTCCCATGCCGCGACCGAGCCAGAACCAGATCAGGAAGAAGGCGATGACCGGGAAGATCCAGGACAGCAATGTCTGCAATGCACCGCCGCCAGGGACGCCGGTCACGCTCACGCCCTTCGCCGCGAGCTTCTCGGCCAGAGCCATATCGACCCGGGCGGTCATGAAGGCGGATTTACCGCCCGGAAGCGGCTCTTTCAATTTTCCCTGAATTGTATCCGAGCCGACGGATACCTCGGCGATCTTGTCCTGGGCGAGCAATTGCTCGAACTGGCTGTAGGGAATGGTTTCGGTCGAACTGTATGTGGCAAGCCCGAACTGCAGCAGGACGAGCAGCAGACCACCCGCAAAAATGGCTGCCATCGCGAGGCCCGGCTTCCGTGAACCTTGATCGGACTCCAACCTGCTTCTCCCATCATCATCAGCTGTAGCGTGAATGGTAATGGGGAACGGGAGGCCTCTGCTTGATTCAGCTCAACACCGCGGCCGGCTCACATTCGCGCGACCGAAGGGGGCAAAGCAAAGGCGTGCCCTCTTTTAATCTAGGTCGCCGGTGGGTTCGGCGGGCGGCGGCACCGTCAGGCGAAGCAGTCCATTCGGCGACTTGCTTGTCGCGCTCATGAGAACAGCCTGAACATTTCTCTTTGCGGCCCCAGCCCGGCGCCTTCGGCATTGCGCACCTGACGACCGCTTTGATCGGCTGCCGCGATTGTCACCTGCACGTCCTTCGGCTTTGCCAGATAGGGTGACGACGTGACCAGGACGTCGGCTCCGGCCGCGGCATAAGCGGCGGCATTCGCCGCGTTAACTCCACCGGCGGCTGCGATGATCGGACGGGTTCGGGTGTAGGCCATGGACGCGATACGCTTGACCAGTGCGGCGATCTCGGCCGGTGAAAATTTCTCCGCCTGAATCACGTCGAAACCGGCGACCGCCGCGGAAAGTGCGGCATCGGCCGTCTTCACCTCGATCACGAGCTTCTTCTCCGGAGCCGCGCGGCGCAAGCGCTCGACCGCCTGAAACAGCGGCAGCTCACCGAGAAATGCCCGGTGCTCGGGGAACACCAGCACCGTCTCCGAGAGCCCGAGCCGGTGCATCACGGCACCGCCCGCCTTCACGGCCGCCACCGCAAAGCGCTTGGTGCCGGGCACGTTCTTGCGCGTGCAGGCGACCGGGATCTGCGGCGCGACGGCGCGCGCCGCATCGACGATGGTGCGGGTCTCGCTGGCTACGCCCGACCAGATCTCGATAAGGGTTTGCGCAACCTTCCAGCTCCTGAGCAGCGCCGCAGCGGGACCGCGCGCCTGGAGGATCGGGGCCTCCTGCTCCAGCGCCGTCCCGGACGCGGCCATCAGTTCCACCTCGCAGCCGGCGAGCGCGATGATGGCGGCGGCGTCCTCGACAAGTGCCAGCACCATCGGCGCGCGCGCGGCAAACTGCATGACGCCGATGGCCCCGCCGATCCCAAGCGCCTCCGTCGTGAGATCGCCATAGGGGACGTCGTCCTCGAGCAGGCGTTCGAGTTCGGCTCGCGATGCGACAGTTGCCATGTCGTGCGTCCCTTCGTTGACGTCGTCTTGTCGACGACTTTGTCGGAAACCCGACACGGATGGCGGGTCCCGCCGCCCGTGGGAGCGAAAGACCTCACTTTTGCCGACGTTCTTGCAAGGCGCACACCAAACTCGCTGCCGCGCAACCGGCACGCCGATTGCTCAGACCATTGCGGTCGGCGCCTCGCGGCAATCGGGCAGCGAAAGCAATTGCCGGCCGCTGGAGTTCATCATGAGACTGCTTCGCTCCTTCACCCTCGTCACGAGCTTGCTGCTCGCATTTTCGCCGGCCCAGGCCGCGCAGACCAATGTTGCCGTGGCCGCCAACTTCACCGATGCCGCCAAGGAGATCGCCGCCCTCTTCAAGCAGAAGACCGGACACGAGGCGGTGCTGAGTTTTGGGGCGAGCGGGCAATTCTACACCCAGATCGCGCAGGGCGCTCCGTTCCAGGTGTTCCTGTCCGCCGACGATTCGCGGCCGAGGAAGCTGGTCGAGGACGGCCTTGCAGTCGCGGACAGCCGCTTCACCTATGCGATCGGCAAGCTCGTGCTCTGGAGCAAGTCGCCCGGAATCGTCAAGGGCGAGGAGACGTTGAAGGCTGCATCCTTCGCCAAGCTCTCGATCTGCAACCCGGCTGCGGCGCCGTACGGTCTCGCCGCGGTGGAAACCATGAAGTCGCTGAGCCTCTACGATACCCTGAAGCCGAAGCTGGTCGAGGGCGCGACCATCACCCAGGCCTATCAATTCGTCGAGACCGGCAATGCCGAGGTCGGATTCGTCGCGCTGTCGCAACTGAGCGGCAGCGATGTCGGTTCGCGCTGGGTGGTACCGCAGACGCTGTATAATCCGATCCGTCAGGATGCGGTGCTGCTGAAGTCGGGTGCCGGCAACGGGGCCGCCAGCGCCTTCATCACCTTCCTCAGGGGACCCGAGGCGCGCGCCGTCATCGAGAAATACGGCTACGTGCTGGACGGGCAGAGCTGACGCGCATGGAGATCTGGTCGGCGGAGATCCGCCAGTCGGTTCTGCTGACGGTCGAGCTCGCTGCAATCTCGACCGTCATTCTACTGATGCTGGCGACGCCGCTCGCCTGGTGGCTGGCGCATGCCAAGGGCTGGTGGACCGAGATCATCGCAAGCGTGATCGCGCTGCCGCTGGTGCTGCCGCCGACCGTGCTCGGCTTCTATCTTCTTATCCTGCTCGGCCCCGACGGGCCGGGCGGATGGATCGCGCATTTGTGGGGCGGGCGCACCCTCGCCTTCACTTTCGAGGGTCTGGTCATCGGCTCGGTGGTGTACTCGATGCCCTTCGTGGTGCAGCCGATCCGGAACGCCTTCGCCGCAATGGGCGAGCGACCGCTCGAGGTCGCCGCCACCTTGCGCGCCTCGCCCTTGCGCACGTTCTGGACCGTCGCGGTGCCACTGGCACGGCCCGGCTTCCTCACCGGCGCCGTGCTCGGCTTCGCACACACCGTCGGAGAATTCGGCCTCGTGCTGATGATCGGCGGCAACATTCCCGGGCGCACCAAGGTGCTGTCTGTCGCGATTTTCGACTATGTCGAGACCTCACGCTGGCGCGAGGCGAGCATGCTCGCAGGCCTCATGGTGATCTTCGCTTTCGCCGTGATCCTGACCATGACGCTGGTCGACAGGCGCGCGACGAGGGCTGCGACATGAGAATGGCCCACCCCGGACGGATCAACGCGGTCTTCCGCGGCAGACTCGGCAATTTCACGCTCGATGCCGAGCTCAGCCTGCCCGCCACCGGCGTCACCGCGATCTTCGGTCCGTCCGGCTGCGGCAAAACCAGCGTGGCGCGCTGCATCGCCGGCCTGCAGCGCATGGCCGACGGTTTCTGCGCCGTGGATGGCGAGATCTGGCAGGACCGTCATTCGTTCCGGCCGGTGCACCGGCGGCCGATCGGCTACGTATTCCAGGAAGCCAGCCTGTTTCCGCATCTGTCCGTGCGCGGCAATCTGCTGTTCGGCGCGCCGAAGAGCGCAGGCGCGCAGATTGCCTTCGACGAGGTCGTTGACCTGCTCGGCCTTGCCGCCCTGCTCGACCGCTCGCCGCACCGCCTCTCCGGCGGCGAGCGGCAGCGCGTCGCGATCGGCCGAGCGCTGCTGTCACAGCCGAAACTTCTTTTGATGGACGAACCGCTGGCAGCGCTCGACCACGCCACCAAGAGCGAGATCCTGCCGTTCCTCGAGCGGGTGCGGGACCGGCTGTCGCTGCCGGTGTTCTATATCAGCCACGACATGACCGAGATCGAGCGTTTTGCCGATCATCTGGTGCTGATGGAGCAGGGCCGCGTCGTCGGCTCCGGCCCGCTGCCCAGCCTCCATCCAATACCGCTGACCGGGAGTCGCCACCGGCATGGAGATTGCCCGCCACGACGGAACAGCGTAGGAAACCCGACGAGGATGACTCCCATGCCGATCGACTTCCACGACATCGACCCGAACCGCGTCGCCGCGATTCTCTACCGTCCGCAGGACGACGTCGACGGCCTGCTCGCCGAGTTTGCTCAGAACCTCGTGCGGTCGGGGGAGCGGGTCGGCGGCGTCGTCCAGCGCAACATCAAGGATGGCAGCGGCTGCCACATCGGCATGGAGGCGATCGACCTCATGACCGGCGCGGAAATCTCGATCTGCCAGCCGCTCGGCTCGGGCGCCATGGCCTGCAAGCTCGATGCGGCGGGGCTCGCCGAAGCGGCGGTCGCCGTCACGCGCGCGATCGCGGCCGATGTCGATCTCGTCGTGATCAACAAATTCTCCAAGCAGGAGGCCGCCGGCGAAGGCTTGCGCGACGAGCTGGCCAACGCCATCGCCGCCGGCCTCCCCGTGCTCACGGCCGTACCCGAGAAATGCCTGGACGCCTGGAACGATTTTACCGGCGGGATCGGCACCAGCCTGTTGTGCGAGCGAGGCGCGATCGAGGGCTGGTGGCAGGACCTGTCGTCGCGCATCAAGCGGGCCCGCGCGGCGCGCTTGCCCGCCGATGCGCCCGCGGCGCTACTTGCCGATCATCACGTCGGATGACTTGATCACGGCCGAGACGGCGTCGCCGACTCTCAGGGCGAGGTCGTCTACCGCCTCGTTGGTGATCGCGGAAAACACGACCAGCCCCGGCGCGAGCTCGATCTTCACATGGGCCGTCGTCGTGCCCTTGGTGACGGCGATGACTTTGCCCGGAAGGATGTTGCGTGCACTCAGTTTCATTTTCTGTTCCTTGAACTCCGGCCATGCGATGCTAATTGCAAGGGCGCCTTGCGCTCAAATCAACGTGTCGCGAAGCCCTACACTTCCGGCCGCGACACTCGGCGCCGTTTCGCGTCGCCGAGCGGGTCAGCCGAACTTGAACAGAACGCCGTAGCCACCGCGCGGATAGCTCCACTCGATGTCGCCGCTTTCCTCGCAGATCACCCGGCAGGTGCCGCATTCGATGCAGCCGTCGACGGTGATCTCGACCTGGCCGTTGCCGTTGAGCTCGTAGCAGCGCGCCGGACAGGCCTTCAGCATGCTCAGGAGTTCCGGGGACGGGGTGGTGTGCGGCCGCACCTTGATATGTGCCCTGCCCGCATCGACCAGATAACGGTTGTAGAACAGCTTGTCCTCGACACGCACGGATGGCTCGATCGACATGGCCTTTGGTCTCCATCGTTGGTGTTAGCGTTGCTTCACCGCCAGGCGCGCGCGAGGCGGAAGGCGTCGCCGAACAGCCCGCTCCACGACCGCGCCTTGATGAACGATTTGAACGTCGTCTTTTCCTTCTCGACTTTCGGCGTGCCGTCGACCCGCAGGAAATTCTGCATCGCCTTCGAGACCAGCTCCGGATAGGTCAGGAAGAAATTCTGCGACTGGGTGTGCATCAGCGCAGGCATGTCCTTGTACTTCTTCAGGTCCTTGATGACGAAGGACTCGTCGAGCATCTTCTTGTAGAGCGCGAGATTCTCGGCCGTCATCGGATCCTTGCGCGACTTGACCTGGAAGATCGCCTCGGCCGCGATCCGGCCTGATGTCATCGCAAGGTTCGAGCCCTCGCGATGGATGGCATTGTTGAGCTGGGCGGCGTCGCCGACCACGACCCAGCCCTCGCCGTAGAGCTGCGGGATCGCCTTGAAGCCGCCCTCGGGGATCAGATGCGCGGCGTATTCCTTGACCTCGGAGCCTTCAATCAGCGGAGCGACGGAGGGATGCCGCTTGAAGCGATCGAGCAGGCCATACGGCGTCTCGCCGGTGCGCTGGAAGTCTGCGACGAGGCAGCCGATGCCGAGCGAGATGCATTCCTTGTTGGCATAGATGAAGCCCATGCCGGTCATGCCGCGGGAGATGGTGCCCGCGGCCTCGATCACCATGCCTTCATCGCCTTTGAGGTTGAACCGGGCCTCGATGGTCTCGCGCGGCAGGAAATGCATCTCCTTCACGGCCAGCGCGACCTTGTCCGGCGTCGGCCGCTTGCGCAGGCCGGCCCGCGTGCCGAGCAGGCCGTTGACGCCTTCTGCCAGTACCACGACGTCGGCATGGATCTCGCCGTCGGCGCGGTCGGTGCGCACGCCGATCACCTTGCCGTAGGCGTCCTGCGCGAGCTCGGTCACCGTGGTCTCGCACAGCACGGTCGCGCCGGCCTCGCGGACCTTTTGCGAGAACCATTTGTCGAACTGCGCGCGGATGATGGTGTAGCGGTTCGGCTTCTCCTCGTTGAAATCGTCTGAACGATAGTGCAGCCCCGTGTGCGAGCGGTCGTCCATCATCCAGAACCGCTGCTCGACCAGGTGCCGCTCCAGCGGCGCGTCCTCGCGGAAATCGGGGATCAGCTTCTCCAGCATGTCGGCGTAGAGGATCGCACCCTGCACGTTCTTCGAGCCGGAATACTCGCCGCGCTCGAGCTGAAGCACCTTCAGGCCGCGCTGGGCCAGCGTGAGCGCCGCGGCGTTGCCGGCCATGCCGGCGCCGACGACGATGGCATCGAATTTCTCCTCGATCATGACGCCTCTCCTCTTCTAACTGGCGATGCGGTCCCGCGAATGTGGCGATAGCCGCGCGCGGAACGCGGCAGTCAATGCCGGCAACAGCCGGATCGCATCGGTCACGATGCCGACATGGGCGAAATCGAA
This sequence comes from Bradyrhizobiaceae bacterium, assembly GCA_003963435.1. Lineage (GTDB taxonomy): Bacteria > Pseudomonadota > Alphaproteobacteria > Rhizobiales > Xanthobacteraceae > Bradyrhizobium. The sequence continues at coordinate 6,823 of RXJC01000276.1, forward strand.
GATCGGCGCGTTCCTGTCGGTGTTGATGGCGACGATGAGGTCGGCACCCTCGACGCCGACGCGATGCTGAATCGCGCCGGAAATGCCCGCGGCGATGTAGAGCTTTGGCCGGATGGTCTTGCCGGTCTGGCCGATCTGGCGATCAGAGGTCACCCAGCCCTTCTGCACCAAGGGCCGGGAGCAGCCATATTCGGCACCGAGAACGGTGGCGAGCTGACGCACGAGTTGGAAATTCTCCGGCGATCCAAGCCCGAGCCCGCCGGCGACGACGACATCGGCATAGGCCAGATTGGACTTTGCCGAGTCGCGATCGGGCAGAAACGACAGGACCTTCGTGACGATGTCGTCCTCGACGAGACCCAGCGGATGACTGACGATACGGCCGACGGGACGCGCGACGCGGTCCGGCATGGACATTACACGGGGGCGGACGGTCGCCATTTGCGGCCGGTAGTTGAGCGTGTAGATCGTGCAGAGCAGCGAGCCGCCGAAGGTCGGGCGCGTCGCGGCAAGCGAACCGTCGGCGTCGACGTCGAGCTCGGTGCAGTCGGCGGTGAGACCGGTGAGCAGTGTCGTCGCCACCGAACCCGCAAGATCGCGGCCGAGCGTGGTGGCCCCAAGGAGCAGGATCTCGGGCTTATAGGCGTTGACGACGTCGGTCAGCGCCTTGGTATAGGACTCGTTGCGATAGTCGGCGAGCAGATTGTCGGCGACCATGTAGACGAGGTCGGCGCCGTAGCAGAACGATTCCGCGGCGGCGCTCTGCGTCGCCTCGCCCTCGGGCCCGATCACGACCGCGGCGAGATCGACCTTGAGCTTGTCGGCGAGCTTGCGGCCGGCACCCATGAGCTCCCAGGACACCGGGTGGACCTGGCCACGCTCCTGCTCGATGAAGACCCAGACGTGCTTGTAGGCCTTGAAGTGCTCGGGCAGCTCCTTCTTGGTCGCGGCGCGGCCGGCGGCGGGTGCGGCGGTCTTCGGTGCGGTGCCCATGATGCTTGCTCCGTTCGATTCAATAGCCGCGCGCCAGCGCCGCGAGCTCAGGCTCGAGCGCCGGCTGGCGTTTGAAGATGGCGTCGATCAGCGCCTCCGCCGGCTGCTCGCCGGCCTCGATCAGCGTCGCCTTCTCGCTGCGGGCGGCCGGTGCGAACACGCGCTTGACGATGGTGGGTGAGCCGCGCAGGCCGCATTTGGAGATGTCCTCGACGCCGGCGTCCTGCGCGCTCCATTTGACGATTTCCGCGCGCGCGGCACGCAGCGCGTCGGCCATCGCGCCGCGTCGGATCTGGTTGGTTGCCTCCAGCATGGTGACGAGGCACGGCAATCGGGTGCGCAGCAGCTGGACGCCGCCCTCGGAGCGCCGCTCGGCGTCGATGGTGCGGGCCTGCAAGTCCAGCGCGCTGATCCTGGCGACATAGGTGAGCTGCAACAGGCCGAGCCGTTTGGCGATGCCGGGGCCGACCTGCGCGGTGTCGCCGTCGATGGTCTGCTTGCCCGTGAAGACGAGATCGGGCGCGCCGAACTCGGTCGAGATCTTGCGGATCGCGGTGGCCAGCGCATAGGTGGTGGCCAGCGTATCTGCGCCGGCAAAAAAACGGTCGGTCAGGAGCACGGCACGATCGGCGCCGAAGGTCAGCGCCTTGCGAAGACTGTCCTCGGCCGACGGCGGCCCCATGGTCAGCACCGTGACCTCGCCGCCGAACTGGTCGCGCAGCTCGAGCGCCGCCTCCAGCGCGAAGAGATCATAGGGGTTGATGATGGTCGGCACGCCCTGACGCATGATGGTGTTGGTCACGGGATGCACGCGGATCTGCGCGGAGTCCGGGACTTGCTTGATGCAGACGACGATGTGCATGTGCTTCTCCAGGGCTCGGCTCCGGAACTTGGGTTCAGAGCAAGAACAGCAAGTGTCGTACCAACTGCGCAGAGGGTGAAAATCGGATGTCGATACAGCGACTTAGAAAAGTGACGGTATCGCTTGCATCCGCTTTAGGCGTCGGAGCCGACAGCGCTGCAGCGACACGCGTCGCAAATGCGACAGAGCCTGTGTTCACTTCAGCGTGCCGATCTGCACCAGTGTCGGCCCAGGCTTCGTTTGCGGCGCGACGGCATCCTTCAGGACCTTGAAGACGCGCTGGTCGATCGGCGAGGACGCAACGAAGTCCGCATAGGCCCGCTCCAGCACGGTCTTGCACCGTTCCGCCACGACCGCGTCCGTCGCGCCGGCGAAATCTTCGCCGGCGAGATACTGGCCCATGCGTCGCAGGATATGCAGCCGCGCCACGTTGACGATCTTGGGATCGTAGTCGACCTCGAGCAGGGTGAAGAACTCTTCGGCCGCGGATGCCTTGTTGAGTTGTGCCAGGATTCCATCAGCCATTGTCGGGCTCCCTCGGGTTCTGCGGCGCTGTACAGAGCGCATCTTGCGCTACGGGCGCGCCGGCGTCCCTGACGCGCTTCTGCAAATGGGTCAGCCTTGCCTCGAGGAATTCGACGCGATCGAGCAGTACGGCGATGGCGTCTCCGACGGGGTCCGGCATCAGATGATGATCGAGGTCGATCCGGCCGACGACGCGGCGATGACTGAGCTGCGGGCGCACGACGCGCGCGGGAATGCCGACCACGGTGACGTCGGGCGGCGTGCTGTCGATCACCACCGAATTGGCTCCAACACGCGAGCCGGCGCCGACCGTGATCGGCCCGAGGATCTTTGCGCCCGCACCGACCACGACGCGGTCTTCCAGCGTCGGATGGCGCTTGCCAGGAGACCACGACGTGCCGCCGAGCGTGACGCCATGGTAGAGCGTGACGTCGTCGCCGATCTCCGCGGTCTCGCCGATGACGACGCAGGCGCCGTGGTCGATGAAGAAGCGGCGGCCGATGCGCGCGCCGGGATGGATGTCGACATTGCTGGCGAAGCGCCCGAACCAGGACAGAAGCCGCGCCGGAAAGCGCCAGCCGTCCGTCCACAGCCGGTTGGCGATCCGATGCCAGATCACGGCATGGATGCCGGGATAGGTCAGCAGCGTTTCGAGCTGCCCGCGCGCGGCCGGATCGCGCTGACGCACGCAGCCGATGTCCTCGCGGATCAGCTTGAGCAAAGACGGCTTGGCCGGTCCGGGAGGAGACGGTTCAGCGAGCGGAATGTCGACGACGCAGGCCATGGGTCACCTCTAGGCGCAGTTGAGGAATGAACGCTCGCGCACCTCGCGCCAGATCGCCGTCACCGTCTCGCGGCCGACGGCTCCCTTGTGCTCGACGGCGTGCTGGCGGACGCGGGCCAGAACGGTCTTTGCCTCGTCCGCGCTGACGGACAGCTGGAGCTCGGCGAGCAGCGCAGTGATCGCGGCGATGCCCGAATGCTTGCCGATCACGATGCGGTTGGAACGGCCAAGCAGGCGCGGATCCAGTGCCTGATAGGTACGCTGGTCCTTCAAGAGACCATCGACGTGAATGCCCGACTCGTGGGTGAAGACGTGCTCGCCCACGATCGCCTTGTTGAGCGGAATGGCGCGCGCGGCCGCGGCCGCGACCACGGATGCCACCTTCTCCAGTTCGGACAGCACCACGCCGGTATCGCAGCCATAGAGCTGCTTGAGCGCGACCGCGACCTCCTCCAGGGGTGCGTTGCCGGCCCGCTCGCCGAGTCCGATCACGGTGACGGAAGCATGGGTCGCGCCGGCCTTGATCGCGGCCAGCGTATTGGCGGTCGCAAGGCCGAGATCGTCATGGCCGTGGAATTCAAGCTCGAGGTCGGTCGTGGTCCGAAGGGCCGCGATCAGCGCAAAGGCGGCGTCGGGATCGAGCACGCTCAGCGTGTCGGCGATGCGGAAGCGGCGCGCGCCCGCGGCCTTGGCGGTTGCAATCAGCTCGACCAGGAAACCGACGTCGGCGCGCGAGGAGTCCTCGCCGCCGACCGCGACGTCGAGGCCCCTGTCGCGGGCATAGCCGACCACCCGCATCACCTGCTCCAGCGCCGCCGGCCGGCTGCCGCCGAGCTTGGCGGCGATCTGCACGTCGGAGGCGGGAATCGACACGTTCACCATGGAGACGCCGGCTGCAATGGCCGCATCGACGTCGGCCGCCCGCATCCGGCACCAACCGATAGCGGTCACCGGCAGGCCGGCCTCGACGATGGCCCGGATCGCGCTCACCTCATCATGCCCCATCGCAGGCGTGCCGGCCTCGATCTCGGTCACGCCGGCCGAGGCCAGCGCACGGGCAATCGAGACCTTTTCCGCCGTTGTAAAAGCAACGCCGGGCGCCTGTTCGCCATCGCGCAGGGTAGTGTCGTTGAGAACGACGGGTCGGGGCAGAGCCCCGTCCGATCGGGTCGTTGGGCTGGAAAGCGCCATCCGCGTGCTCCAATCATTCATTCCGGTCAGGCGTTCAGCAACCCCCGTGCCATCGTCGGAATGATCACCAAGCATCTGAAATCGATAGGCTTATCGGCGCCGCCCGCTTTGTCGCAAAGGCGACAGCGTCAGACAGGCGTGTCAGATGTCGGCGCCCTTGCGTCGGATATGGATGATGATGTCGAGCCGCGAGATCTCGTGGCCCGGCAAGGGATCGGGCATTTGCGCGAGGACGAGCGTCTCCGGCACGTCGATCAACATATCTTCGCCATCCAGGTAGAAGTGCGGATGGACGGTGGTGTTCGTGTCGAAGAACGAGCGCGAGCCATCCGGCCCGATGCGGCGCAGCAGCCCGGCCTGGGTGAACTGGTTCAGCGTGTTGTAGACGGTGGCCAAGGAGAGCTGGATATTGGCTGCGGCCGCCTCGGCAAAGAGAGTCTCGGCCGTGACGTGCCGGTCGCCTTGGCCGAATAGCAACTCCGCCAGCAGCACGCGCTGGCGCGTCGGTCGCAGGCCCGCATCGCGCAAGCGGCGGAACGCGAACGGGCCGTCCCCGGTCTCGCCTTGCGCAGGCGGTTCCGGATCCAAAGCCTCCGTGAAGGATATTTCGGGATGCGCGTCCATGATCACCTCACGCCGTCGGCATGATCGCCGCCGCCGCGCAGGAATTCCCGCCGCCGTTCGGCCATACGGCTCTCGCCGCTCTCCTCGCCGAAGCAGAGGTCAAAATCGTTGCATTGCGCGCAGACCGGCGTCGTGCACATCACGAAGCCGTCGTCCTCGCAGAGCATGCGGTAGAAGAAGCGCTTCCAGCGCATATTCCCGGTGTTGCGGATCGCCAGCGGCGCGAAATGGCGCGTCAGGAGGCGCGACAGCTCCGACCGCTCACGCAATCCGAGATCCTCCCAGAGATGGTTCGGCTCCATTGCGCGCCGCGCCACCATCGCGGCCAGCCAATGACCGACCTCACCTTCGGTCGAGCGCTGTACGAGCAGGAGATCGCGCACCATGACGGTCTCGTCGTCGATGACGGTGTCGCACCCGCCTATGCAGGTAGACGCCCCGAGTGGCGCGGCAGGGAAACATCGCGCCAAGAGTGTATCGAGCTCCCGTCCGGGCAGCCCAACCCGCTCCGTGATGGGACCACCATCCATGACGCCGGCCGCCAGGACCGAAGCGAGCACGTGGCGATCGAAATCGTCGTCGTCACGGATGTCGGCGTCGGCCGGATCGCCGCCGGTCAGCAGACGATAAAATTCTATTCCGGCATGCGCTCCATCGGTGTGAGGGCCCGTCGGCGGACATGACGTCGCTACGATCGTCCTCACTTGCGCTTCAATCACGGAAGGGCCCCGCCGGTGATGCCGAAAACAGTACCGGCCTCCCTGATGCAGGGAGGCCGGCAAGATGGTCAGGCCGACATTGCCGCGAGTTCGGCAGCGGTCTTGCCGACAACGGTCTCGTCGACCGGCTTCATGATGCCGTGCTCCATCAGCATGTCCTCGAGCTCGTCCATCGTGATCGGGGTCGGGATGATGCCCTTGCCCGCGTTGTTGTGGATCTTGTGCGCAAGCTTGCGATAGTGCTCGGCCTGCTGAGACTCCGGCGCATATTCCAGCACCGTCATGCGGCGCAACTCCGCGTGCTGCACGATGTTGTCGCGCGGCACGAAGTAGATGAGCTGGGTACCGAGCTTCTTGGCCATGGCTTCCGCCAGCTCCAGCTCCTTGTCGGTCTGGCGTTCGTTGCAAACCAGGCCGCCGAGGCGCACGCCGCCGGAATTGGCGTACTTCAAAATGCCCTTGGAGATGTTGTTGGCGGCGTACATCGCCATCATCTCGCCGGACATCACGATGTAGATTTCCTGCGCCTTGTTCTCGCGGATCGGCATCGCGAAGCCGCCGCAGACGACGTCGCCGAGCACGTCGTAGGACACGTAGTCGATGTCCTCATAGGCGCCGTTCTCTTCCAGGAAGTTGATCGAGGTGATGACGCCGCGGCCGGCGCAGCCGACGCCCGGCTCCGGACCACCGGACTCCACGCACCGGATGTCCCGGTAGCCGACCTTCATCACGTCCTCGATCTCAAGGTCCTCGACGCTGCCGGCGTTGGCAGCGAGGCTCAGAATGGTGTCCTGCGCCTTGGCGTGCAGGATCAGGCGGGTCGAATCCGCCTTGGGATCGCAGCCGACGATCAGGATCTTGTGACCCATCTCGGCAAGCGCCGCGAGCGTGTTCTGCGACGTCGTCGATTTGCCGATACCACCCTTGCCGTAAAACGCGATTTGTCTCAGTGAAGACATGTTGCTCTCCATCAACCGATTGCCAATGACTCCGCGCTGCTCGCGCGAGATTGCTTCTCTCTCAGAAGCGTGGGCCCGCGGGGTTCGGGAAGGAGAACATCGCTCGCCAGCGGCGTCGGCGTGCTCTCAGCCCTCACTCGTTGTTGCTGCATCCGATTAGCAACCGGCGTGCCATTCGCTGCGCGCGCACTAAGACGCTGATCGCACTCGCAAAATATTTCGGCGCCAGCAGCCGACAGAAGCTGTGTCGAACCCTACAGAGGTAGGGCCTCTGTCCGAAACCGGACAAGGATCGCGGTGATGGCGGTGCCAACGCACCGCGATTTCCATCGCGCGCAGACGGAACGGAAATTGCTAACTCACGTTGCGAGGCGATGTGAGGAGAATGACAGATGCAGATCGGTGTCGAGACGGCGAAGGCCGTCGACCAGCGGCGCGTGTTCGTGGTCGACGAGGACGAGATCACCCGCGCAGCGCTCCAGTTCATGCTGCACGACGAGATCGAGACCCACGAGCTCGCAACGCCGGAGGAGGCCTATGAGAAGGGTGTGGACTGGCTGAAGCCTGACGTGGTTCTGCTTGGCGTCTCGTTCCTGAAGGCCCGCGGCACCACCCTGATCGGCGAGATCGGCACCCGATTTCCGGGCGTGCGCATCCTCGTCGTCACCGACAAATCCGACGAGGCCAGTGCGGTCGAAGCCATGAAGGCTGGCGCGCACGGCGCGGTAGTGAAGCCGCTGACGCTGGAAGGCGTCCGCAAGAAGGTCGACACGATCCTCGGCCGCGGCGGCGCCGCGCCGCTGGTTCAGCTCAGTCTCATGAAATAGGAACGCGACCGTGGCGACTGTTCTGTTCTACCAGAAGCCGGGCTGCGGAACCAACGCACGGCAGATCCGCGCGCTGGAGGCGGCCGGCCATCAGGTCATCGCGAAGAGCCTGTTGACCGAGCCATGGACCGCCCAGGAGCTGCGCGCCTTCTTTGGTGCGACGCCCGTCACGTCGTGGTTCAACCCGGCCGCGCCACGGATCAAATCCGGCGAGGTGAAACCGGCGGGAATCGACGCGGCGGGCGCGATTGCGCTCATGCTCGACGATCCCTTGCTGATCCGGCGTCCACTGATCGAGGTTGACGGAGAGAGATGTGCCGGCTTCGACCGCGAGCCCGTTCCATCGCTGCTCGGCGGCGAGCGAAGCGACCTCCAGGGCTGCACACGTCCGGAGGCGCTGCCGCGCTGCGCGGAGCAGTGAGGCTCATCGTCGCGCCAGCACCATTATCAGGCGATCGACGCGGCGGCCCTGCGTCAGGTGCTGGTCGACAATCTCGTCGATGTCCTCCGGCGTCGTCGGCCGGTACCAGACCCCGTCGGGATAGACGACCATCAGCGGACCGGCGGCACAGAAGCCGAGGCAGCCGGACGCCGTGAAGCCGACATCCGCCAGCCCCTTCGCCTCGATCGCCTTGCCAAGCCGCTCCCACAACGGCCCGCTGCCGGACGCACCGCAGCTTCCGCGCGGATGGCTCGGGGGACGCTGGGTATGGCAGGCAAAGACGTGATGGCGATAGAGCCGCGGCAGCTCGAAGTCCTCGGTCATTCCGTCGCTCATGACGCCGCCACCGCAATGCCCTTGTCGTTCAGCACCGCGGCCAGCTCACCCAGCTTGAACATCTCGCGCACGATATCGCAGCCGCCGAGAAACTCGCCCTTGACGTAGAGCTGGGGAATGGTCGGCCAGTTCGAGAACGATTTGATGCCCTCGCGAATCTCAGGGTCTGCGAGCACGTTGATGCCGGTGAACGGCACGCCGAGACCGTCCAGGATCTGCACGACGGCGCCGGAGAAGCCGCATTGCGGCGCGGCTGGGATGCCCTTCATGAACAGCACGACGTCGCTGCCCGCGATGATGCCCTTGATGCGTTGTTCGGTCGGTCCACTCATGCTTTCATCCTTCCACGTTCATTTCGGCACGGCCGTTTCCAGCGCAAGCGCATGCAGCGCCTCGCCCATCCTGCCCTTCAAGGCGGCGTAGACCATCTGGTGCTGCTGAATCCGGCTCTTGCCGGCAAAGGCTTGCGAGACGACGCGCGCGCCGTAGTGATCGCCGTCGCCGGCAAGGTCCGTGACGATCACATGGGCGTCGGGAAACGCCTCCCTGATCAATTGCTCGATGTCCGGTCCTGCCATCGCCATATCGCACGCTCCTGTACTGCGCCGGCTCCATGCAAGCGTCAAACCAGTTTCGGAAGACTTGCTTTCAGAGGGACTTGCGCGCGCTGGCGCCGCCGACAATGTCCGACTTCCGACAACACGGCGCGTGTCCGTGTCGATGACATGACGAACAGGGATGGCCTCGCGCAAGACACGGCGATGCCGCCGCGCGCCGTCTCAAATCGCAGCCCAATTGCGAACGGCCCGGCTTTTGCTTCGTAGATGCCGGATCCGTATTCCGATACGCCAGACGAGGGACCCAAATTGCTCCACGCAGATTACAGCAGCTTCGACGGGCGACACCGCATCCCGAAGTCGGAGAGCGGCGGCATGACCGCCGTTCTCGTTGATTCCGACGGCATCAATTTCGGTGAGCTCGCGCCCGAAATCGACTCGCTGCTGCAGCAGGGCGTCGTCAGCTATCGCCGCGACCCGCGCGAAGCCGACCGCATCTTCCGCCAGGCGCTGGACGCGGCGCCAACCGAGCTCGCCGTCTACTTCTGCCTCTACAAGACCCACACCTATCGCGGCCGCCTCGACGAGGCCCTCGACATCGCCGAGCGCGGCCTGCGCGAAGCAGCTCATCAGGCCGGCTGGAGTTCCGATTGGCGGAGCTGGCAACCGCAGGCCGAGCTTCCTGAGGGCGCCGGCCGCTTCGCGCTCTACACGTTGAAGGCGCTCGCCTTCATCCACTTGCGCAAGGACGAACAGATACAGGCCCGCGAAATGCTCGCCGCCCTGCGTCGCCTCGACCCCACCGGTTCCGTCGGCTGGCCGGTCGTCGCGGCGCTCGCCGAGGGGCTCCAGTGAGGTGGCAATGACGACCACAGAGCTTGCCGACAACGAGACGCTGATCGCCGGCATTATCGCCGCGCTGCGCACCGTTCACGATCCCGAAATCCCCGTGAACATCTACGACCTCGGCCTGATCTACCGGATCGAGCCGAAGGACGGCGGCATGGTCGAGATCGACATGACGCTGACCGCGCCGGGCTGTCCGGTCGCCGGCGAGATGCTG
>RXJC01000175.1 GCA_003963435.1 Bradyrhizobiaceae bacterium
CTCGGCTTCCGCCGCATCCATCATGCGGCCGGTGAGGCACAGGTCCATCGCCTTGGACTTGCCGATGGCGCGTGTCAGGCGCTGGGTACCGCCGATGCCGGGAATGGTGCCGAGCGTGATCTCGGGTTGGCCGAACTTTGCGGTGTCGGCGGCGATGATGATGTCGCACATCATGGCAAGCTCGCAGCCGCCGCCGAGCGCATAGCCCGCGACGGCGGCAATGGTCGGCTTGCGGCAGCGCGCGAGGCGGTCGCCGCCGATAGCAGCAAAATCCTCCGAGAACATGTCGATGAAGCCCTTCGGCTGCATCTCCTTGATGTCAGCGCCGGCGGCAAAGGCCTTCTCGCTGCCGGTCACGACGATGCAGCCGATGGCGTCATCGGCCTCGAGATCCTCGACGGCAGCTGCGATCTCGCGGAAGACGCCGAACGACAGCGCGTTGAGCATCTTCGGCCGGTTCAGCTTGACGATGCCGACCGCGCCTTTGCTTTCGACGATGATGTGTTCGAACGTGCTCATGCTCCACCCACGCTTTTGAGAAGGCGGGCAATGTGCCCGCTGGCGCGGATGCCTTCAAGGGGGCCGGACGCAGGACGCGCGGGCCGCGCGTCCTGCTGACGGAACCGGCAATCAGGCCATGAACATGCGTGCTGCCGAGGCGAGCGTCAGCAACGTGCCGACGCCGATGAAGATCTTACCGATCAGGGAGCTCTGGTCCCAGGCCGAGCTCTGCTGGCTGCTTGCCATCACCGGAGCGGGCCGGGGCTGGGCCTCGGTCGCGGCAAGGACCGTCTTCTGCGCCGGCGGGGTGTCCTGTTGCGCGGCGCTGTCGATGTCGTTCGGCTGGTCGGCCGCGACGACTTGGCCCTCGGCGTCCGTGACGTTGGTCTTGTCGGCTGCTGCCTGGATATTCTCGTTGGCGCGATCCGTCATTGCGGAGGCGGCAGCCGCTGTCGGCGTATCGGTGGGGGCAAGCTCCGCATTGGCGTTGGCGACCGCCGGCGGTATCTGGCTAGAGGCCGGCGCGTCATTGTCGGCCTTGTTGTTGTCGGCCGTCTTGCTGTCAGCCGTCCCGCTAGCTGACTTGGTCGCGTCGGCCTTTGCCGGAGCGTCGGCCTTGTCGCCGGATTTCTGTGCCGTCTTGCTGCTGCCGGTGCGGCGTGACTCGTGGCGCCGGTGCTTGCCGGGCCTGGCTGTGTCGGCCTGCGTGCCCGCGCTGTCCGATTTGCTGTTGGCTGAGCCTGGGGCCGCCTGTGCGAGCCCTCCGAACAGCAATAGAAGCCCGGCCACAATGATCAGGGCCGCGCGCCCGCTGGCTTTCATCATGGTGATGATCTCCCCAATTCCGCCCGTCCCGGGAGCGAACTGAGACCCTGGGGCGTGACGACAGCGGGGCAGAAAATGGGAATCTTCGGGCTACACCGGGCAAAAACGGGGCAAACCAGCCGCGTGCCGCCGGCCGCGGGGTGCGGGGCGAGCCGATCGGTGTTATGAGCCGTCGCAGACGTGTCCGGTCGTGTGGGTTCGCGAGCTTCGGCCAATGATCACGAATTTGTGATCATTGGCCGCCCGCGTAACAAATTGAACGAACGGCCGAATTGCTTGGTGAGGGGCGCGCGTGCGCGGACGTGAGGACGAATGGACCGGCCTGATGCGGTCGGCCATGGCAGGCGATGATGCGGCGTATCATCGCCTGTTGAAGGCGGTCACGCCGGTGCTGCGCGCCGCTGCGAGGCGTGGTCTGGCGCGGGCCGGGCAGCCTCCCGACCAAGCCGAGGATATCGTGCAGGAGATACTGTTGGCGGTGCACCTGAAGCGGCACACCTGGGATAGCGAGGCCCCCTTCGCGCCCTGGCTGTTCGCGATCGCCCGCAACAAGCTGATCGATGCGCTCAGGCGGCGCGGCAGGCGCGTCTTCGTCAACATCGACGATTTCGCCGAGACGCTGCCGGGCGAGACGCCGCAGGAGACGGCCTCCGCGGGCGAGGTCACAGCCCAGATCAACACGCTGCCGCAGCGCCAGCGCGACGTGTTGCAGTCGATCGCGGTCGAGAGCGCCTCGATCAAGGACACGGCGGCGAAGTTTTCGATGAGCGAGGGCGCGGTGCGGGTCGCACTGCATCGCGGACTTGCGGCACTGACTGCCAAATTGCGAGACCACTAGTCATGGATACCGACCAACTCATCCGCTCGCTCGCAGCCGACAACGCCCACCGCGCCCCGCGCGTCGGGGCGGTGCTGACCATGGCGCTGCTGGTGGCCGCGCCCTTGTCGATCCTGATTTTCGCGACCTTCCTCGGCGTGCGGCCCGATGTGATGAGCGCCATGCACAACCCGTTCTTCGACATGAAGTTCGCGGTCACGCTGTCGCTCGCGATCCCCGCGATCATCGTCAGCCTGCATTTGTCGCGTCCCGAAGCCCTGATGCGCGGCTGGGGCTGGCTGTTGTTGCTTCCGGTCGGGCTGCTTGCGGTTGCGATCGGCAGCGAGGCGATGATGGCGCCGGCCATGCCGATGACGATGCGGCTGGTGGGCAAGAATTCCAGGGTGTGCCTGGTTGCCATCCCTGCGATGTCGCTGCCGCTGCTCGCAGGCGCGCTGTTCGGCCTGCGCCATGGCGCGCCCTCGCATCCCGCGCTGGCCGGTGCGCTCGCCGGCCTGGTGTCGGCAGGCCTTGCCGCGACGCTCTACGCCTCGCACTGCACCGACGATTCACCCCTGTTCGTCGCGACCTGGTACACGCTGGCGGCGGCGTTCGTCGCGGCGGTCGGTGCGCTGGCCGGGTCGAAAGTCCTGAGATACTAAGCATGATCCGGAAAAGCGTGCAGCGGTTTTCCGAAAAAGATCATGCTCAAACAGACAACCCAAAGCGCGATGGCGATTCATCCTAATCGCATCGCGCTTTACGCTCTGCGATTTCACGCCGCCGGCGTCGAGGTCTGCTGCATGCGGTGGAAGCGCAGCACCTGCTGTGCGGTCGACGAGCGCAGCGCCTCGTAGGTGTCGCGCAGGACCAGAATGTCGGTCTGCGAGCCGCCCGAGAGCTTCTCGCGCATCGCGATGACGGCGCGCACGCTCGGCCAGGACATGCCCGCGACCTTGGCGAGGATCATCACGCCCTCGGTGCGGCTTTCGATCATCATGGTCTCGGCGGTCTCGACCGCGACGCCCGCGAGCGCGGCGAGC
>RXJC01000625.1 GCA_003963435.1 Bradyrhizobiaceae bacterium
GTGTCGACGCCACCACCGCCGTCGATGCTGTCGCCACCACCGCCGCCGAGGATCAGGTCGTTGCCCGCCCCGCCGGTCAGCGTCTCCGCGCCAGACGTGCCGACGATTGCCGTGCCCGTCGTGACCGAACCGGGAGCGGTCGTCTGATCGCTGAAGCTCAGGCCGGTGATGTTGCCGATCAGGTGATCGACACCCGCTCCGGCGAGGCCGAAAGTAGGATCAACCACGTAATAGCCGCCCGCACCATCCTGGAAGATCTGATACTGCGCGATCGGCCCGGAATATCTGACGACGGATGACGTGCTCGCCGCGCCGTCAATCGTGTCGTTACCACCGCCGCCGATGAAGAAATCGGAATTCCAGGTCGCAGTCAGCACGTCGGCACCAGCGCCGCCAACGATCAGAGCGCTTGTCGCAAGACCGCTGCCGAGATTGACGGTGACGTCGCTGAACTGCAGCTTCTCGAAATTCAGCAAATGTTGCCGGCCGATACCGGTGCCGTCAGCGACCGAATCCTCCACCCAGTAGCCCGCGCCGCCGTCGCTGTAGACCGTATAGCGAGACTGGGGACCGGAGTACACGGCGATGTCCATCCCATCGCCGCCATCCATGGTGTCGTTGGCGCCGCCGGTAACAACATCCCAGCCGATGCCGAACTGCAGGACATTGTCGCTGCCGGCATCGGTATAGACCACCGAGGCCGCCGCGACATCGATCGACAACAGGCCATCCTGGAATTGCAGGAACTGGGTGTTGACCAGGTGATCGTTACCCTCGAATCCGTAGCGATCGACGATGTTGTAAGAACCGTCGAATGGGAAGCTCTTAAACACGGCGTACTGATTGTGAAGACCAAAATAGACGGCCGTGTTGGTACCGGCGCCGCCGTCGATCTGGTCGGTCCCGTTCCCGCCCATGATGATGTCGTCGCCGTCGCCGGCATTGATGGTGTCCGCGCCGGAATAGCCGAAGATTACATCATTGGCGCTCGTTCCTGAAAGAACGTCCGCCGCAGGTGACCCCTGAAGATACACGCCGGACGCAATGCTGGCGGGGTCGACCGTCCTGTCGCTGAACTGAATGGCCTCGATGTTGGTGAGATGGTCCACACCGCCCGCCATCAAGGCCATGCTCTTGTCGGCAACGAAGTAGCCGCCATGGCCGTCGCCATACACCGCGTACTGCGACGACAGACCGACATAGGTGACCGTGTCGACGCCGTTGCGACCGTTGAGTTCGCTGTTCTTTCCGAATGCGTCGGCAAAGCCTGCGCCGCCGACGATCGTGTCGTTTCCGGCGCTCGTGGCAGGGATCGACTTGCCGTCCGATACAACCTGGCTGGCAGAATTGTCAGCGACCGTGATGCCGTTGAGCGCGTAGGCCCGCACATAGTCGATCTGGAACGGCGACGAGGCGAGCCCCTGGGCGTCGGGCGTACCACCGACGCTGCCGCCGACCGCAAGGTTCAGCAGCATGTACATCGGCTGATTCATATCGGCCGGTGTCGCGATCTGGAACACCTGGGCGCCGTCAATGTACCAGGTGATGTAGTCCGGCTTCCAAAGCAGGCCGTAAGTATGCATGCCGGTGCCGGCCCCCGGGATAAAGCTCGTCGTCGCCGCGACCGCGCCAGGAACTCCGATGTCATGCGCGGTGGTCAGGATCGACGACGGCGTCATACCGCTGGCTTCGAGGATGTCGAGCTCTGGCGGATTCGTGCCGGCTGCAGGCAGCAACCAGAATGCCGGCCAGGCACCCGAAGCCGTCGGCAGCTGCGCTCGCATTTCAAAGTAGCCATACGTCTGCGCGAAGCTGCTTTGCGTGGTCAGCAAGCCCGACGTATAGCCGATGCCATAGAGCTGGCTCTGCAGATCGGTCGGCGTCGCCTGAGCCGTAATCGAGAGCACGCCATTGTTGATCGAGAACGGATCCAGGCCGAGCGCGGTGGCACCGGTGCCCGCATAGCCGCTGTCGACATAAATCTGCTGCTCACCGGTCGCCTGCAGCGTGCGGCTCGACAGAGGCGTGGCACCGACAAAGCCGAAGGTCGTCGACCAGATCCCCGAGACGCCATTGCTGAGGCTCAGGCTATTGAAATCGTCGTTGAACGTCAGGCTGAGGTTGCTCGTATCCAGCGGGAGCACGAAGTTGCTCGCGGTGAACGAGCTGACCTGGGTGTTCTTGAAGGTGATGCTGTCGGTCGGCGAGAGCGTCAGGACAGTGTCGGCGCCAACCTGGGCGAGACTTCCCTGAATCTGGGCGAAGCTCGTGAAGCCGTCCGCGGACAATCTGACCACAGAACCGCCGGTCCCTGTAATGAAGTCCGTGATGACGTCATTTCCCGATTGCGGCCCAGCGATCGAGAACATGTCGCTGCCACCGCCGCCGGTGAACGTGTCGTTGCCGGCCCCGCCGACAAACACCTGCTTGTTGCTGTCGCCGATGAACACATCGCCCGCATCGTTGCCGACACCGGTGAGCGCCTTTCCAGACGGCCCCGTGCCAAACAGCTTGAGCGTATTGAACCCGTTCGGAAGGACGAAATTGGTGTTTGCAACAACGGTCTGATTGCCGCCGCCATTCGCGATCAGCGTCGTATTCGTGTTGAAGACGACGAAGGTGTCGTTGCCGCCGCCGCCATCGAGCGTGCCCGCACCGAGGCCGCCGGTCAGGACATTGTTGCCGCTGTTGCCAATCCCGTAATAGGGATCGCTGCCGATGAACGTGAGGTTCTCGAAATTCGCGGCCAGCGCATAGAAGTTGAGCGTTGTCTTGATCGTGTCGTTGCCGCCGCCGGCGGCCTCGACTACCGTCGTGCCCGCGTTGCGCACGACGTAGGTGTCGTTGCCGCCGAGACCGATCAGCATGCCCGCTCCGCCGCCGTCGTCGAGAACGTTGGCGCCGGCATTGCCGTCGATTTCCATCGACAGCGCATTACCGGTGAGATTGATGGCCGACGTTCCCGTCGCGGCGACGATGCGCTCGATGGCCGAACCGGTGGTCGCCGTCCACGAGCTCGCCGACACGTTCACGGTATCGAAGCCGCCGCCGGCGCTTTCGACGACGGTATCGTCGGATAGATTGACGTAATAAGTATCGTTGCCGCCGCCGCCGCTCAGCGCCTGCGCATCGGGGCCGGCCACCAGCGTATCCGCTCCGCTCGAGCCGATCAGGCTGGTCTGCCCGGACAAGCCGGTCAGGACGGCGCCGACGGCCACCTGGGCCGGCGTGACCGTCTGGTCGGCGAATTTCAGGTACTGGACGTTGCTGATCCGGTCGGTGCCGTCGCCGGCGGCTCCGAGACTGTCCGCGACGTAGAAGCCGCCAAATCCGTCCGGCGTGACCGTGTAGCGCGAAGCTGCGCCGGAATAGACGGCGGTGTTGGTTCCGGCGCCACCATTGATCGTATCCTGGCCGCCACCGCCGGTCAGGGTATCGTCGCCGTCGAGGCCGATTAGGGTATCGTTGCCGCCGGAGCCGAGGACCGCACCGCCCGCCGCCGGCGCCGTGAGCACGGCGCCGCTGGCGACGGCGTCGGGTGCGACCGTCTGGATACCGAAGCGCAGATGCTCGATGTTGAGGAGATGATCGGGCGCAGACGCGTTCGCGAAGTTCTTGACGTAGAAGCCGCCGCTGCCGTCCGGCGTCACCTGGTATTGCGACAGGCTGCCGGCATAGACGGCAGTATCGACGCCCGCACTGCCATCGAGCAGATCGCCGCCCTCGCCGCCGATCAGGAGATCGCTGCCGCTTCCGCCCGTGATGGTCTCCGCTGCGGCCGATCCGACCCAAGCGCCACCGATCGATGCGGCCGCAGGTGCTACGGTCTGATCGCTGAACTGCAGCGCAGAGATGTGGGAGAGATGGTCGAGTCCCTCGGTGCCTGCGCCGATGGCGGCGACGTACGAGCCGCCGCAGCCATCCTGATAGACTTCGTAGTTCGCCCGCAGACCGGAATAGGCCGCGGTGTCGAAACCGGCGCCGCCGTCGATCCGGTCGTCGCCGGCGCCGCCGACGATGAGATCGTCGCCTGCACCACCGAACAGATTGTCGGCAACGGCCGTTCCCTGGATCAGCAGGCCATGAGAGGCCCAGGCGACGGAAACGGTCTGATCGTCGAACTGCAGGTTTTGGAGCGAGGACAGTTTGTCGAAGACCAGCGAGTTCGCGGCCACGCCGTTGTCACGGACGAAATAGGCGCCCATCCCGTCGCCAAGGACCAGATAGCGACTCATCGTGCCGGCGTAGACGGCGGTGTTGAAGCCGCCGCCGCCGTCGATCTGGTCTCCGCCGCCCCGGCCGACGATCAGGTCGTTGCCCGCTCCGCCGCTGAGCGTATCGGCGCCCGACGTGCCGAACAGCAGCACGCCGGTCGGCGACGGCGCAGTGGTCGCGTCGTCGAAGCGCAGATACTGGATATTGAGAAGGTGGTCGAACAGCGAAACCGACGGTCCCGCGGCGTTAGTGCGGACGTAGTAGCCGCCACTGCCGTCGCCGTAGACGGTGTATTGGGCGGCGCATCCCTGGTAGATCGCGACATTGACGCCGCCGCTGCCGTCGATGGTGTCGCCGCCGCCCTTGCCGACGAACAGGTCGGCACCGAGACCTCCGGTCAGCGTATCCGCCCCGGCGGTTCCGGTCAGGAGCACGCCGACCGATTGCGACGCGGTCGACGCGACGCCGTCGTGGAATTCGATCAGCGAAATGCCCTTGAGATGGTCGAACAGCCCGATCGAATTGCCGTTGGCGTTGGTCTGGACATAGTATCCGCCGGCGCCGTCGCCGCGGACGGTGTAGGCGGAGCGGTCGCCGGAATAGCGGACGGTGTCGAGGCCTCCTCCGCCGTCGATCGTGTCGCCGCCGCCATATCCTGCGATGTAGTCGTTCAGCGCCGTCCCCGTCAGCGTGTCGGCGCCAGCAGTTCCCACAACGCTCTGACCGTTGAACGGCGGAGCCAGCGCAGCCGGCGTGGTGACGCCGTCGGAAAACTGCAGATAGCTGATGTTGACGAGATGGTCGTTGCCCTCGTTGCCCAGATTGTCCTGGACGAACCATCCGGCCCCACCGTCCGAATAGACGGTATAGCGGCTCGCGGGCCCCGCGTAGACGGCGGTGTTCGTGCCCCCGCCGCCGTCGATGTCGTTGTCGCCCGCGCCCCCGAAGATCAGGTCGCTGCCGGTGCCTCCGACCAGCGGCTGTGCGGAGCCGTTCCCCTGGATGAGCTGCCCGACTACGAGCGTGGAAATACTGGCCGCGCGATCGGCGAATTGCAGCGTCTGGACGCTGGTCAGATGGTCGAACAGCGCGAGCGAATTTCCCGCGCCGGCTCCGCGCACATAGTAGCCGCCGACACCGTCGGAATAGACGGAATACGACGTGCTGACGCCGGAGTAGACGGCAGTGTTGGTCCCGGAGCCGCCATCGATGACGTCGCCACCGGTCGCGACGAACACGTCGTTTCCGGCTCCGCCGGTCAGAACGTCGGCGCCCGCACCGCCTTTGAGGAAGAGGCCGACGGTCTGCGCCGCCGGCTGCACGGTCTGATCGGAAAACTGCACGCTCGTGATGTTGACGAGACGATCGAGCTGACTCGGATCAAGACCGGCGGCGGCGGTTTGGGCGTAATAGCCGCCGGCACCGTCGCCGTAGAAAACGTACTGGGCTCGCGTTCCCGAATAGACGACGGTGTCCGTTCCGGACACGCCGTTGATGTTGTCGCCCCCGCCCGCATAGAAAAGATCGGAGCCGGTGCCGCCGGTCATATCGTCGGCGCCCGCAGTTCCCTTGAAAACGATGCCGGAGACAACCGTGCCCGGCGCGACCGTCTTGTCGGAGAAGCGGATCGACTGGATGTTGATCAGGCGATCGAACACTGAGGTCGTGTTGTCACGGACCCAGTAGCCGGAACTCGAATCGGCATAGACCGTGTAGTTGGCCCGCGTCGATTGGAAGACGACCGTATTGTTTCCTCCCGCGCCATCGAAGATGTCGGCGCCGGCGCCGCTCGTCAGCGTGTCGTTTCCGCTTCCACCCGTCATCACGGTGCCGGTGTCGTTGGCAAAGCCGCTGAAGGCACCCGAGCCGGTATAGGTCAGCGCTTCGACATTGGCGGCGGCCTTCAGACTCGCAAGCGACGTGAACTCGGTGTCGTATCCGCCGCCGACGGCCTCGACGACCGTCTGGATGGCGTTGTCAACGATGTAGCTGTCGTTGCCGGCGCCGCCGACCAGGCGCGCCGCGCCGCCGCCGCCGACCAGCGTATCGTTGCCGGCACCACCGGTGATAATGTTGGCGAGGCCGTTGCCCGCGCCGTAGAAATTGCCGGTCCCGATAAAGGTAAGATTCTCGAGGTTGGCGCCGAGCGTGTAGCTCGCCAGAGTCGTCTTGACGGTGTCGGTGCCCTCGCCGCTCTTCTCGGTGACGACGGTCGCCGCGTTCCGCACGACATAAGTATCGTTGCCCTGGCCACCGACCAGCACCGCCGCGCCGCCGGCATCGTCGAGCGTATTGATGCCGCTGTTGCCGTCGAGCTCGATCGCGAGGCCGTTGCCGGTCAGATTGACATTCGCAGTGCCGGCCGCGAAGACCTTCTCAATCTCCGATCCCGCGGTGGCCGTCCAGCTCGCTGCGGAGACGTTGACGACGTCGAAACCGCCGCGGGCCAGCTCGATCACCTGATCGGCTGACCCGTTCACCGTGTAGGTGTCGTTGCCGCCGCCACCGATCAAGGTGTCGGTGCCCGGCCCTGCGTTGAGCGTATCGTTGCCGCCCGATCCGATCACTGTGGTGACACTGGAAGTCGCATTCAACGTCGCGCCCATCGCCACGCTGTCAGGCGCAACCGTCTGATCGCTGAATTGCAACCACTGAATATTGGTGAGGTGATCGGTGCCGTCACCGGAAGCACCGAGCGAATCCTGAACATAAAATCCGCCGGTGCCATCGGGTGTGACGGTGTATCGCGACGCAGGCCCCGAATAGACCGCCGTATTCGTGCCGGCGGCACCGTTGATCGTGTCGTTGCCTTGGCCACCTGTCAGTATGTCATCGTCCGGCGTGCCGTTGAGGATATCGTTGCCGGTGGAACCGGAAATGACCGCCATGAAAAAACTTTCACTCGAAAATTTGAGCAATACGCCAATTTAAGACAGTCTAGCGAATTTGATGCGCTGCCGCATTAAATAATTAGTGAAGCGTTAACCTACAAACTTCTGCACTCGGAACGTTTCGTCGCGTCAAACCAAGGCAAACGCGTCAAGCGGGAACCCGCCCACCCTGAAATCAGCCGAGTGTCAGGGAAAAAAGCGCGCCATTCACACTCACAGGATCTATTTTGTCAGACTTTCATCGTGACGTTGTGCAAATTCTCGAAGCTGCTTCGACATCAGTTCAACCGCGACCCGCGACCCCTCTTCGGTGAAATGTCCATAATCGAATTCCATGGGAACACCCGGAGAAGCCAGGGTCCGGCACGCCATCTGAGGACAGAGCAACTGGATCAACGAAATGTAATCCGCGGTGGTCTTGGCAACCTCTTCCGCCATGGCCTTGTCCAGCGCAAACCTCTGCGTGACGAGGCCGCGAGCCACGGTATTGGGCGATCGCTGCTCCGAGACCAGGAGCCGTGGCAAGATCGTCGTGTATTCGGGAGCCGGACCGATCAGAATGACTTTGCCCGCGACTTCGGAGATCTTCCTTAGTGTCGGCGCAATCATTGGGAGCTGCAAAGCATTCCACCGTCCGGCAAGCACGACGACGTCGACCCTGTTGTTGGGCAGCCAGCGCTCCAAGACCGCGCGCAGCATCGCTCTACACGCTTTCTCCGGCGAACTGATCGGCGTGACGATGGGTTGGCACCCCGCAACGTTGGCCTGAAGAACGTTGTAGTCCTGCATTTCAGCGCGCAGGCCAGGCAGCAGATGCGCGGCGTGGCTATCCCCAACCAGCAGCATGGTGGGGCGTCCGTCACGCTTGTCCAGGCATGGAGCGGGGTCGTAACGCTCACTCAACTCGACGATGAAGCATTTGCCGGCGCCGTACTTTTGATCCCCATCGTAATTCTCGAATGAAGCGAGCTGTTGCTCCGCCGGCGTGAACCGACTTGGCAATCCCTTCAGGGCAATCACGGCCACGCCGACGACGGAAAACGCGGCCATGACCATGCCGGCCCGAACCAGGACCGCATCGACCGACGCTGTCCGTTTCTTCGGTTGCCGGAAAGGCGTTTCAACCCAGCGCCAGGAAATCGCGCCCAGCAAGATCGACACCACTATTTCGATCAGCTTGTTGGTGAGCGTCTGCTCGAGGAGCAGCGCAGTCTGTGCGAACAATATCACCGGCCAATGCCAGAGATAGACCGAGTACGAAATCTTACCCACGAATACCACCACCGGATTCGATAGCACTCTGGACACCACCGACGGCCCCGCGCCGCCAGCGAGAATGATGCTCGCCGCGCCGATGCAAGGCAGCAACGCCATCTCTCCTGGGAACGGAACGGTCGAATTCAAAAACTTGATCGAGACGGCGATGAGCAGGATGCCGAAGGCAGCGATCGCCTCGCGTGACAGCCGATTGCTAAGGTCGATGCGCGGAGCGAGCGCGAGAATTGCGCCTATTCCAAGTTCCCATATCCTTGGGGGAGAAAGGTAAAAGGCCCCAGCGCGATCGTAACGGAGGATCACAACGGACAGCGCGAACGAAAGGACCGTCACGATGACCGCGACGCGTAACCGCCAGGGCCCCCGCAGAAAGGGCAACCCGATCAGCAATGGCCAGAACAAGTAGAACTGCTCCTCGACCGAGAGTGACCAGGTGTGGAGCAGCGGCACGGTCTGGGCAGCCGGCGCGAAATAACCGGTCTGCTCGTAGAACAGAATGTTCGAAAAGAAGAACGTCGTCGCCAGCAAGGACTTCGCGAAATTGACGAGCTCGCCCGGCAGCAAGACCCAGACCGCGAGCCCGCTCACGACTGCAATCATCACAAACAAGGCAGGGAAGAGCCTGAGGACGCGACGATAGTAGAACTGCTTGATCGAGAAACGACCGCGATCGTAGTCGTTGAGAATGACGCCGGTGATCAGGAAGCCCGAGATAACGAAAAAGATGTCGACACCGACGAATCCTCCGCTGAAACCGCGCGTGCCGGCATGGAAGAGCACCACCGGCAACACCGCAATCGCGCGCAGGCCATCGATATCGGGACGATAATTTGTCATGTCCGCCTAACCACTCAGCAATCCGACATTCAAGAACACTCGAGCTCTCTCATGTGGGTTTGACGTATCTGGCAAGGCGGGCGCCACCGAGCAGGCCGTGAATCCGTCCGGCGTAATGAACGAGCGACAGGAATGCGCGCGCGGCGTCGTTTCTCCGCGACAGGACGGTCATGGCGACGCTGCGCAGCAGGAGACTGACCAGCCCCGCGACGGAGGCCCTCCAGGCCGCCAACGTACCGTCGTAATGCCGGTCGATCCGGGCCATGTAGGCACCGGTCGAGTAATAGCGCCCGAGCAGGCTCCAATACTCCAGCCGGTCCGCGGGCGCGGGCTCGGTGACCACGGCCTCGTCGCACCAGACCAGCCGGCCTCCGGCAGCGGCAACCTGACGAAACAGATCGTAGTCCTCGCCGCCGGTCGCCCCATACTGGTTGCGAAACAGCGGAGGGGCGAGCAGATCGAGCGTTCGTCGCGAGATGGCGAGGTTCTGCGTCGTGTTCAGGGTGCCGACCGGCCCCGTAGGCCAGCGTCGCCGCGAGGCGAAGACGCTGTTGCGTACCAGCAGCCCCGCATCCTCAGGCAGAACGCCTTCGACCGGTCCGCCGACGAGATTTGCCTGATAGGTCTCGCCACAGGACAAGATCGTCTGCATCCAGCCGGGCTCGACGCGGCCATCGTCGTCGAGCATGAGCAACCACGTCCAGTCGGGGCGAAAGCGGCCTGCCGCAGCGACGAGCGCATTGCGGACCTGCGCGACACCGCGTTCAGGAACGGGAATACAGACGATGTCGCTCCACCGCGACTTGAACGCGTCGACGACTGCGCTGGCCTCGACGCCGCAATCGTTGTCGGCAACGACGACGAAGGCCGGCTGAACGGCCAACTCCGCCTCGAGGCTATCGAGCAGGATGCGAAGCAGCTCCGGGCGGCGGAACGTCGGAATGCCAATGACAATATCTCGTTGCATGAGACGACTCGGCTGAACCTTCCTACGACAAAGTTACTTCCGGCAGGACGGGACCGGGCGCGTATCGACCGGAGCATTTCGTTCTGCCATCGTCACTCCCTCAGAAACTCGCTGCGTCACTCGCAGTGCAATTCCCTGCAACGGCACGCTCCGCTCATGCCGGCCGCGCCGCGGACAGGCTCGCCTGCACTGCCTCTCCCAGGGGCGCAAGGCAACGCTCCCACGCATATTGGGCAAGGCAGGCGCTCTTGAACTCGCGAAACTTCCGAACGACGTCCGGCTCCCGGCGGATTTCCTCGATCACATGCAGCAGGTTATCCTTGTCCGATATAATGCGCACGAAGAGGTCGGCATGCGGCAAGCCTTGAAATTCCGGCGAAATGTCGCAGGCGGTCAGAACGATGCAATTCTTGGCAACGTATTCGAGCGCCTTCAGCTTGAAGCCGCCGACGAACCGATCTGTGACCAAGCCAAAGCGAATCTTCGCCGACCAGTCGACATCGGGACTCTCGTCAGCAAGGCCCAGAATTTCGCGGGCAAGGCCATCGAACACGTGCATCTTGAATGGTAGGCGAGCACCCTTCGCAAAACCCTTCAAGTCTCTACGCTTTCGCCACCATGCGTATGAGCCCGTCAGCACGAGCTCGGACGCGAGTTCGGCAGAGTCCGCGAGAACGATGTCCGGAGGACAGCCCGGCGGCGCGATCCAGACCCGTTTGCGAACGATCCCGGCTCGCTTCAGACCCTCCAAGTCGCACCTCGATATGCACACGAGTTCCGCCGACTCATCGCCGTAATATTTCTTCTCGAAACGGATGGCGAGCGGCCAGAACAGCTTCGCCTTCCAATCGGAATCGCTTGACGCGATGAGCGAGTGAACATTCTGCTCGACCAGAACCGAGTTGATGCCCGCAGCCTTTGCGCTCGTCAGACAGGGAAAAGTCACCTCGTTGAAGAAGCAGGCGACGTCAGGCCTGAGTTTCGAAATCGCAGCCGAAACCCGCTCCTTGTTCGCGGAGCTGTAAAATTTCGTCATCTCCGGAGGGGTGCCTGCTATCAACTCCAGGATCTGGCGGCTCTTGGTGATCGGCTCGAGCTCGCAGATCGTTACATCCATGGTTCGCGACAGATATTCGATCGAACGACGATAGATGATCTCATCTCCGCCGTGCGCGGCTTCCGGCTTGCGCGGACGAACCACGAGGCAGCGCTTGCGCCGGCTGGAAGCGGGCGCAGCGTCGGCCAATGCTGATTGGCTGCCGGCAACGTTCATTTACACACCTCCAGAAGCGCGTCATCGATCTGTACCAAGTCGGAGAGCTTGGCAATTCGCGTCAACCCTAATCGAAATTGGCCGAAGCGGCCTTCCAGTCGGCCAAGGCGCTGACGATATCGTATCGAAACTCGAATCCTGCGTCCAAGAGGCGCCTCGGGTACACGTTCGTTGAATTGAACAGCTTGCGAACCCGTTCGCGGTTGATGTCGTTCTTGAAGCCCACCGCGGAAAGCACCTCGAACGGGACTGCGGCGAACTCCATCAGCCACATCGGCATCACGAAGTTCGGCTTGTCGTAACCCGCCACCTTGTTGAAGGAAGCGCAGATTTCCTCGCTTGTGTAGCGCTCGGGACGACAGAAATTGTAGGTTTCGACGCCGGCGTTCCGCGACCGCATGTAGAGCATCGATTGGATAAGCTCCTTGACGTAACCGCACGACTTGATTGTATCCTTTCGTCCCGGGTACACAAACCGTCCGCGACGAAGCAACCCGGCGAGCCTCGTGAAATTGCCCCGCTCGGTGTACCCGAAAATCACCGCAGGACGCACGATCGTGAGCCGGCGCTCAGGCTGCTCGGACTGCCACAGCTTGTGAATGCCTTCCGCAAGCAGCTTAGACCGGCCATAGGCGCTCGTCGGCTCAAGCTTCGAAGTTTCGTCCTTCTGCTGCTCGCTCGGGCCATAAACCGAAATCGAACTGGTAAACACTAGCGACTTGCAGCCGATGGCGCCGGCGAACTGGCAAACGTGGCTCGCGCCAGATATGTTAGTCCAATAGTATTCCCAGTCTTCGTGACCGGGCGTCGTATGAACGGCCGCCAAGTTGAAGATATCAGCAGACCCGGGACCGCACAGGTCTGACGGGATGGGCTTGGTGACATCCCAGTCGACATAGAACGTTCCGTCAGTCTTGAATCGCGGAGCGGTGATATCGACGCAAAATATCTCGTCGTAGTCGCCGCGGAGTTGCCCGATGAGATGTGAACCGATAAATCCCGCTCCGCCGAACACGATAGCTTTACGGGGTAGGTTCATCGCCGTGGGACCTCAAATGGGAAAATTGCATCACTCGGCATCGTGTTGCCGATAATTCCGGCCTTTAGTATTCCATTAAGAAGCCCTTTGCATAGGGCTCAACGAAAACATTCCGGGCTGAGGTTAAAGTCATGAACTCGAAATACGATGATCAGAATGAAGCCTCAATAATTGTCCAAGATCTGTCGCTGTTCCGCTTGCCGCAAGGCTTCCGAGGTCGAAACGCTTTCATTTGCCAGTTCTGGTGGATCGTTCAGGACACGATTTTTAGATGGTCGCCACAATCTGCGTATGGTTTCCGACGGTGGCTTTTGCGACTTTTTGGCGCCAAAATAGGCAAAAATGTGCTCATTCGACAGACCGTGAAGACCACATATCCCTGGCGGCTGACGATCGGCGATTTCTCGTGGATCGGCGACGACGTGCATCTCTACACGCTCGGAGACATTGTGATCGGATCGAGCGTCTGCGTATCCCAGGATGTGTATCTCTGCACCGGAACGCGCGATTCCGCGAAGATCGATTTTCCGATTCTCGCCAAACCGATCGTGATTGACGACCAAGCCTGGGTCTCGGCCGATTCCTTTATCATGCCCGGGGTCAGGATCGGAAAAGGTGCAATCGTCGGAGCACGCTCGCTGGTAACAACCGACGTACCGCCGCTCATGGTCGCGGCTGGAAGTCCCGCGAAAGTCATCCGCCAGCGCAAGACCGAAGCCAGAATCGTGGGCAAGACCGCGACATAAACGAGGCGACAAATTGGCGATTTCCTTTCTCCGCTCCGCACTGGCAATGCTGTGTCTCGCATCGGCGAGTGCAGCCCAGGCGCAATCGACCGACATGCTGAAGACGGCTCCGATCGTCGGCGGCACCACCGCGACCGAAACCGCCCCGAAGTTCGGCGGCGACTTTCTGCAACCGGCGAAGCGACACACGAGCGCGCTGGGAATGCCCTGCCTGACTGTGAACGCGTATTCACGCGCGCAGATCATCAATCCGGAGAATTTCGACAACGTCGTGATCCTCAAGAACGGGTGCCCGAACGCGATTGACCTGACGATTTGCTATCTCGGCACCACCCACTGCATTACGCCCAAGGTTCCCGGCTACACTCGGCGCGAGGCCACGCTCGGCGCCACGTCGTCGACGAAGGATTTTCGGTTTGAATATCGAGAAAGCTTCAAATGACACGGCTTCGGTCGGCAGTTTCGCGAGCCTTCCGTATTCGGGGACTGATGGGCATGGCGGTGTTGGCAGCGGCCGGGCTCCTCTCCCCAATCTGCTCGAGCGTCTTCTCGCAGGAGCGGCCTAAGGACGCGATCGTGCTGTCCTGGCCCTGGCAGCCGGACATCGGAATGGCCGGCGTCGAGCTCGCACGGGTCGACGGCGCGTTCGAGCGCGACGGCATCGACCTTCAGCTCAAGAGCGGCGTTTCCGAGGCCGACGCGGTGCAGTCGGTGGTCAGCACGCCCAATGCGATCGCCATGATCAGCGCCTCTCACTTTCTGCGAGCCAGGGCCGACGGCGCGCCCATCGTGGCTTTTGCAGCGGGCGCGCTCGACAACGGCGTCGTGTTCTACGTCGCGGCTGACTCCAGGATCAGGACGCCAGCCGATTTCGTAGGCAAATCCGTGGGCTATGAAAGCGGGGACGACACCGCCGCGATCTACGACATCATGCTGAACCGCGCTCGGCTTTCCCGAGCATCGATCAAGGAGGTGCCGGTCAGCCGGATCCGGCCGTTTTCCACGTCCGGCATCGACGTCTGGCCCGGCTACGCCGGACGCACCTCGATTCAACTCATGGCTGCATCGACGCCATTTCGAATGCTCAAGCCCGCTGATTTCGGCGCCCATCTCCTCGGCACCGTCTACGTCACCAGCGAGGCGACGATCTCGGGACGGCCGGAACTAATGCGAAGGTTCCTCAATGTCCTAATTGAAAGTTGGGACAACAGCCTTGGGAACCTTGCCGCAAGCGTTCCGCGCGTGATGCAGGCGATAGCGCCCGGGCTCGATCGGGCATCGGTCGAGCTGTTGCTGAACGAGGAGCGGGAGATCCTGCGGCCCGCAGGCGATCGCATCGGCGAGTTCAACCAAGGCCGGTGGGCGGACACTCAAAATCAGCTCGTGCAGCTCCGGCTGCTCAAAACCCCCATCGACCTGTCCAGGGCGGTGACCTTCGACCTTCTCAAGGACGTCTATCGGCGAAGAGCCGTCCGGTAAGGTTAAAGATCGCGTTCTTGTTTGAAAATGCGCGGTTCTCACGTATAAACTTGCCGCACCGCGAAGTGTCCTTCCGGATCGATGGATTGCCCCCTGCATGCGCCCCATTTCGACGAGACAGAGCGCACGTTTGCAGTCTCCGCCCACTCAGGAACGCATTCGGTTTAGCCCGCAGCAGCTCGTTGGCTTCCTGGTCGTTGCCTTCGCCGTAACCGAATACAGCACGCTGTGGATCTACCCCAACATCAAGGCGGAGATCTTGTTCTCGGCCGGCAGCGACGCGCTTGGCAAAGTCACATCGTCGGTGACACGTGCCGGCGGCGCGCAGTTCCGCCTGCTCGTCTGGATGATCTTTGCCGCCGGCTACGGCATGTTCCTGCTCACGCGACCGATCTCGTCGGTCCTGACGATCCTCGGCCCCTATCTCCTGTTCATCATCTTCGCGATCCTGTCTGCAATCGCCGGCGACAGCGTTGGGACCTCGATCTGGTTCGTCATGCAGTGGCTCGTCATGGTGCTGGCGGCATCCGTCGCGGGTCAGTTGTCCAGCCCCGCGACGATGCGCAATGCGGGCGAGTTCGTGTTCGCCTTTGGCGCATTCGGCTCGCTGCTTCTCGCGGTGGTCGCTCCTTCGATGGCCATCAACGCGTCGGGCGGATCGATGCTGTTGCACGGCCTGTTCGCCGGCAAGAACATGGCGGGCTGGTTCACTTGCCTCGGCTTCATTTGGATCTATGCGTTCCGGACGCGCCCGCTGAACTGGCTTTCCTACCTGACGATGTTTGCGCTCCTCGTCATGCTGGTCTGGTCGGGGTCGAAGACGTCCTTGGCCGTCCTGATGGCTGCAATCGCATATTACCAACTGATGCGTTTCCTGCAGCGGCTTCGCATCCACTGGATCACCGCATCGCTGGCTACCGCGGTGATCGTCGGCGCCTCGGTTCTGACCGCGCAGACGATCCTACCTATGCTGATCGAGATGCTCGGGAAGGATCCCACGCTGACAGGCCGCACCGCGATCTGGGATGCTTATCTTCGGTTCATGCAGGATGAATTCTGGCTTGGTAAGGGGCCGGGAGCGTTTGCCTTTGCGTCGGAGCTCAACCAGCGCGTTGCTGAAACGATGGAGGAAGGTCAGCGGGTCTACGGCGTCCACAACATGTATCTGGCGCTGTTCGGAGACATCGGATTTCTCGGCGCGATGTTCAACGTGGTGGCCCTCGTCTACGTCCTGCTGATCCCGCCCTTTCGTGAACGCTCTCCGGGACACATGGTTGCGGCGGTCATCGCGCTCGCGATCCTGATTTCGGGCTTCTCCGAGGCCCACGAGCACATCGTTCCTGGCATCGCGACCTTTCTACTCGTCGCCGCGCGATCCAGTAGCGTTAGGCAGGCCGTGGCGACCCGCGCGAAGTCCCTACCGGTCAATCCCTATTTCGACCGGCGCAAGACCAGCGGCTATGCTGGCGGCATCAAGGCAAGCCAACCAACATGAACCGCGTCAACATCAGCGCCCGCTTCGGCGTCACTCGCCAAATCTGTTTCTGCTCAACTCCCAGCCTGGATCGTCGTTGAAAGATGAAAATGCTGCGTCCAAATCCACGGCTCCGCACCCTGGTCGCGCTCGGAATCTCCCTGATTCCAATCTCGTCGCTTCGCGTCGGCCTCTATCGCATGCTTCTGGGCTACACGATTGGAAACAACTGCTCTATCGGGCTCCTGACCATCATCGCCTGCCCGGCGTTCCGCTGCGGCGACAACGTCCAGATCGGACGAAACAACACCATCATTGGGCCGATAACCGTCACGATCGGCGACGGTGTCGTGTTCGGCCGCTTCAACAAATTCGTCTGCGGCCATATCGCCAGCGACCCCAGCATGAAGTCGATGGAGTACAAGCGCGAGCTCAATATTGGCAGGGGCGCACTGATCTACGATTCGCACTATTTCGACGTGTACGGCCAAATCAACATTGGCGAAGGGACCTGGATCGCCGGGATCGGCAGCCAGTTCTGGACGCACGGCGCGAGCGTGCTCGATCGCGACATCGCCATCGGGGCCAATTGCTATCTAGGCTCCGCCGTCAGGTTTGCGCCGGGGTCGGCCATAGGCGACAGGAGCGTGGTCGGGCTCGGTTCGGTCGTGATCGGAAGACATCCGGAGACCGACGTCGTGATTTCCGGTGTTCCCGCCAAGGTCATACGATCCGTCGAGGCCGGTGAGACGAGGAAGTTCGTCTTTGAATTCCACTAGCGCTCACAGACAACCCATGCGCCGCCAGGAGTGCCGCGACGATGAATGAGCCGCGCAAGTCGCCCCTGTCGGGATTGCGGTTCGACGTCATCCGGACTTTCGTCTTCTCGCTAATACCAGTTTTCTTCGCTCTCGGCGTCCAGCTCATCGGCTTCGTGCTGATGGCGAAGTATCTCGGACCCGCCGCATTCGGCGAGCTGACAGTCATCATCT
Organism: Bradyrhizobiaceae bacterium; assembly: GCA_003963435.1. Taxonomy (GTDB): domain Bacteria; phylum Pseudomonadota; class Alphaproteobacteria; order Rhizobiales; family Xanthobacteraceae; genus Bradyrhizobium. The sequence continues at coordinate 17,189 of RXJC01000625.1, forward strand.
CCATCGCCGCCATTGCGATCGAACTGACCGGCCTCGGTGCCGGCGACCTCATGATCAGGGCGGTCGCCCGACGGCCGGAAGCCTTCTCCGGCTATTTCGGCAATGCCGCGGTGCTCGGCGCCGCGACGGGCCTGGTCGCCATCGCCCTGTCAATCGGCGTGGCTTCGATCCTGGTGCCGTCGGTGGCGCTCGGTACCATCGTCATCGTGATCTCGAGCGAGGTCATCGTCGGCCGGATCTCGGCCTTCGGCGAGCAGGTCGCGATCTCCCATTCCAGCGTGGTCCGGGCGAGCGTCTATCGCAGCGTCGCAGCGCTGGCCCGGCTGTTCTTCGTCGCCGTGGCGATCTTCGGCATGCGCCATTTCTCGCTCGACACGTGGAGCTGGTTCGCTTGCGCCAATGCGGCAGCGGTCTCATCGGTCATCCTATTCGACGTCGTGAGATTGTATGGCCGGCCGACACTGTGGCTGGCGTGGAAAGAGCTCCTCGACGGCTCCTATTTCGCACTGAACCAGATCGCCCGCGCATCGCAGTCTAATCTGGACCGGCTGTTCTTGGCCCAGACAGCGAGCCCGGCGGTGATCGGAAATTACGGCGCTGCCGCGAGGCTGGTGCAGGTCGGCATTGTTCCGATGCAGATCATCACGCGCATGTACTATCCGAAGTTCTTTGTCTTCAGCGAGAAGGGGCCGGCCGCGGTGCGCGCCTACGCGCTGCGTTCCGCGATCCCGATGCTGGCAGTTTCGATCCTGTCGGCGGGCGCGATTTCGTCGGGCGCCATCTTCATTCCATGGCTTCTAGGTCAGGGATATGCGGACTCGATCAACGCAACGATTGCGCTCGCCTGGACACTGCCCCTGGTCGGCATACAGTATCCGGCAGCCGACGCGCTGACCGTGCTGTCGTTCCAGGGATTGCGGACGGCCATCTACCTGACTTCGGTGCTATGCAGCTCCGCTCTACTTGCGATTGCGGCCTATTTCGGCGGCGTCGGCACCATCATCGCGGCCGTCTATTTGGCCAATGCCGTGTTTGTCGTCCTGCTTTGGGCCATGATGTTTTCACGCACCCGCGCGAGAGAGTGATCATCGAATGACATCGTTTGACGAAAGGGCCGCCGGTCGGCTTGAGGTCGGGACAACTCGACAATTCCCCAGAATTCGGGTAGCGGATGGGGGATCGACGGTCGCTCACGCGCGACGCTGGACAACCGCCCGGGAGACAAATGGAATGACCCCGCCTCGCCTCGAAATGCTCGCGGCTCGCGGTCTTCAGTCGCATATTGCCGGGGTTCTTCGATGATCGCAATCTGCGCATGCACCTACAAACGCCGCTTCGGCCTGATCAAGCTGCTGGAGTCGCTTGCGAAGCTCGAGATCGAGCAGGATACTTCCATCATCATCGTCGATAACGATGGCACCGATCCCAAGATGGAAGGCGTGGTCCTCAACGCGCCGCTGCCGCCCCGCACCACGATCCACTATTTCATCGAGCCGGTGCCTGGTATCTCGGCCGCTCGAAACCGTGCCGTCGCTGAAGCAGCCAATCTCGGCGCCGAGTTCATCGCCATGCTCGACGATGACGAGTGGGCAACCCCTCGCTGGCTGGCTGAGCTCACCAGGGTTCAGCGCGAAACCCAGGCTGCGGTTGTCGGCGGCCCGGTCAAGCCGGTCTTTTCCGAGAACCGGCAGAACCTCAACAAGCTCTGGTCGCTCTGGGGCGTCGAGCGGATGGTTCTGAACGGCAAGCCGTTCGTGTTCTGCACTTGCAATTTCCTGGCGCGGATGGACGCCGTCCTGTCGCTCGGGAACGAACCTTTCGACAAGGCGTACGGAATCACCGGCGGGGGCGACACGGTGTTCTTCCGGAAGCTCTTCCGTGATGGCTACCAGATGGCCTGGGCAGACGAGGCCCTGCTCTACGAGGACATGCCGGACGCGCGTGCCAATCTCGGCTGGCTGCGTCAGCGGCGTTATCGCGCCGGGAATGTCGCAGTGCGCTGGGAGCTGGACGTTCCGATTCCCCCGCATCCTTCCCCTGTTGTCAAGACACTGCTCTCTCTTGCGAGGTTTCCGGTCTTCCCGCTCACCGGATGGGGGCGAAGGCATCCGCTGACCGGATGGCTGCTCGAGGCCGAGAGGCTGCGGGGACGAATCTCCGCGCATTTCGGACACTTCTATTCGGAGTACAAGAGACCCGCGGCAAGCGGCGGGGAGAAGACTTCGACAAATCGCGGATAGTCCGCACGGGCGCCGGCCGCGAACGGGCTCAGCCGTGGTCGCTGGCACGGACCTTTCCGTTCGGGCGCGCCTTGTCCAGTCGAGCCCGCAGGCGCGACCGGATCGGCTTGTCGAAGAAAATCTCCGCCATCCAGGCGGACACGATCGTGATCGCCACGATCGCCAGGACGGTGAGCGGCGTGATCGCGATGTCGAACTTGCGGCTCAGTGCATAGCACCAGACAAGAATGGGGTTGTGGGTGGCGTAGAGCGGATAGGAAATTTCCCCGCTCCATTTGCACAGTCGCGCCGCCAGGGAACCCACTTGGACATAAGCGCCCGCGGCTAGCAGCAGCGGAAACGCGACCAGCACGGCAAGCAGGTCCCAGGCGACCGACCAACCGGCCGGAGCGGGCAGCAGGAATATGGCCAGCAAGATCGCCATCGAGAGCAACGGCGGAACGCGATTGACGCGTGCTCCGGTGAGTTGCAAGGCTACGCCGAGAAAGAACGAGTAGGTCACCCGCGCCAGTCCGACGGCGAAGGCCTCCCATTTGTGTCCAAAGTCGAGGCCGCCATAGTGCACCGCTGAGCCGATCAGGCAGAGAGCCGAAACGACGCAGATCGAGAGGACGATTGAAACGGTCAATCGCTTCCACAGGACGACCAGCGCAACGTTGATCAACAGTTCAAGGAAGAGCGACCAGGCCGGCACGTTCAGGGGATACAGTTGCTCGGTGATCGGGCTGGGCAGCATGAAGGCCGCAAAACCCAGTGGTAGTAGGTTGGACGCGCTTCTCGGGAGGCTGAGCGACAGGAGCGCGACGGTGAGCCCCGTACCAAGGATGTACATGGGATAGAGGCGCGCGAAGCGCATCCGCATGAACTGGCGGACGGTCAAGCCGGCTGTCATCTCGGCTCCATAGGCGTGGACCAAAACGAATCCGCTCAGCCCGAAGAAGAGATCGACCGCCAGATATCCGTTTGGCGGGACCGGAATGTTCGGAAAGAAATATCGGAAATGAAACAGCAAGACGGTGATAGCTGCGGCGCCGCGCATTCCGTCCAGCGCATCGAAACGTCCGGTCGACGTTCCATTGACTCGAACCGGCCGCGGCTTCGGCTTAACAATGGCATCCTGCATGTTTCTACTGGAACTCTTTCCGCGACGAGCCACTGCACAGCAGCCGAGATCCGAGCATCGGACCGCTCAAGCAGGCCTCCAAGGAGTACGCGAACCGGCAAGACTCCATCATGGCTATTGTATCGACTTCTGTTCGTGCAGATCGGCGGATGCGGGCTTGACCCGGCGCGCGAGCGCCGGCGCGATGATCGAGCCAATGTATTTGGCCCCGGTGCCGCTGAGGTGATTGTCATCCGAATAGAGCGACTTGCCGTCGCGCGTCGCAGCGCAGTGATCCACGTTACAGAGCAACGCTCCGACGTCGAGAACTGTATAGGCGCCAAGGCGGGCACCCTCGTCCAGCCAGTCGTGCACCTTCCGTTGGCGCAAATCGAAAATGGCGCGGGAAACGCCTACGGGTTCGTCGCGTTTCAACAATTGCGACAGCGCCGCCGCTTGCGGGACGAACACCTTCTGCTCGGGAACATAGGCCACGATGAAGATACGTTTCGAATGCAGGGCCGAAAGGGTCCGCTGCAAACCGCGACGGAGCACTTGGAGATTCTCTTCGGGGCCAAGCGCGCCGGTGGTCTGGTCGTCGGCGATGAACCAGGACGGTCCGGCGCCATAGCCGTAACGCGTACCCAAGACGGCAGTCGACCAGCGGCCGACCAGGATGACCGTGTCAATCGAGGGGTCCTCGTCGATCCGCTTGATGGCTGCGTCGACGAACAGACGGCAAGCGTTGCCGTCGGGCATGTTGAGTCCGACCAGAGGATAACAGCCGGCCATCGTGAGAATGAGCCCCTGCCTCTGCTCCGCGCGCGCGACGGCATCGACCCCGGGGACCAACGCGTCGCCGAAGCTGTCGCCGAGAAGAGCGAAGGTGGGGACGCCATCTGGTGCACCAAGCCGGCAAATGTCGTCCGCGAGCACCCTTGTCGGGGACCGGGTATCGCATTCCCTGCGCCTCGGATTGATGTCGAACGCTCCCATCGCGAATACCCGCGTTCGCAAATCGAAGCGTTGCGGCAGCCCGCCACCGAGAGATATGCCGCCCGCGACGACCAGCAGGACGGCGGTCGCGAGCGCGGCGCCCGCGAAGACCTTACGCTGGCTGCCCCAGGTTCCGTCGGGGCGGCGGAATGGCACTTCGATCCAGCGATACGACAGAATGGACAGCACCACCGTCAAAAGGAGCGCGATACCTGTCTCGGAATTGTCGAGTTCACCGAGGTTCAGATAGCGCATCAGGACGAAAACAGGCCAATGCCACAAATACAGCGAGAAGGAGATCCTGCCGATCGCCACCACGTAACGATTCGACAGCCACGCCGAGACTCGCGTCACATGGTCCGCGCCGGCGGCGATGACCAGGACCGCGCCGAGCACTGGCAGAATGGCCGCCTCGCCTGGAAACCTGGTCTGGCCGTCATAGAGAAATCCGGGGCCCGCGATCAGCGCTATCCCCAGCACCCCGGCAAGTTCGGCGCGCCGTGCATCGGCGAAATATGGCCGGTTGGCGAATGCGAGGATCGAGCCAGCGAACAATTCCCATGCCCGCGTGAACGGGAAGAAGAAGGCGGTCGCGGGTGAAAGTCTCACGACAATTACGTTCGAGATCAGGGACGCTGCAAACAGGAGCCAGATCCAGCGACGCGGATCTTTGTTGCCGCGCATGACGAAGTACAGAAACAGAGGAACGAAAAGATAAAATTGCTCCTCGACGGCGAGCGACCAGGTGTGGAGCAGCGGACTCAGTTCGCCGGCGCTGTCGAAGTAGCCGGTATGCCGCCAAAAGTAGATGTTCGACAGATAGAGTAGGCACGAGGCAAGGCTCGATCCCAGTTCCTTGAATTCCTTCGGCATCAGGATGAAGGATGAAACGAGCGTCGTGCAGAGTAGCACGAAGAACGCAGCCGGAAAGATCCGCCTGATCCGGCGCAGATAAAACTCCTTGATCGAGAACTTCTGGCCCAGGATGTTTTGGCGCAGGATCAAGGTAATCAGGAATCCGGATATGACGAAGAAGACGTCGACCCCGATATAGCCGCCGGGAATGAAGGCAAACCGGGCATGAAACAGGACGACCAATGCAACCGCAATCGCCCTGAGCCCGTCGATATCAGCTCGGTATTTCATACGATATAGACTTTGAATGGCCCGCTGCTCTGCTGCCGAATGAGCAGGTTATGAATTGGACGAAACGACGGCTCGATCCTTAGTACGCTGGCCATCGAGCGCGACCGACAGGTTGGAGAGGATCAAGTCCTCGTAAGCTTGGAGTATCTTCTCCCGATCCATGTTCGTAGCGACGTATTGTCGCCCATTCTCGCCGAGTTCGTTGGCGAAAGGCAGATTCGAGATCAGCTTGTCGACCGTCGCAAACAGTTCTTCATCGTTGTCCGGATGAACGCAGAGCCCGGCATGGGAATCGTGCGCGAGCACGTCAGGCGGACTTCCCGGCTCCGAGATGCAAACAAACGGGCGGCCCACCGACATAATCGTGAAAAGCTTCGAGGGCAGCGCATAGTTGGCGACGCCCAGAGCCTGGGGCACGAGGTGGACCGTCGCCTTTTGCAACGTCTCGATCAATTGCTCGGCAGGGACGAGCGGCAGGAAAGTCGTATTCCGGACCTTCATCGCCGCGACCTGGGCCTTCACGCTCTCAAGCTCCGAGCCTGCGCCTCGCAATGTCACCTGAACGTCGGGCCTGCGCTCATCGAGCAGCTTGATGAGTGGCAGGAGCTGATTGAGCGCCTGCTTCTTGCCGAAATTGCCGCTATAGAGAACCGAAGGCCGATGATCGGCTTCGATCGGCTTGGCTTTCGGCAACGATGCCCATATCGGAAGAACCGTGATCGGCCTGTGGCAACCGAGCTCTTCCAGCTCCGAAAGCATGCCCTTGGTCAGGACGATCACCTCGTCGGCACGGTTGAAGGCAAGCCGCTCGATGAATCGCATGACCTTGATCTTGAATCCGCCGACCGCGATGCCGAGCGAGCGCGCAAGCCCGCTTTCGATGTCATGCACGACGCAAATGAGCTTTGCGCCGGTCCGGATTGAAACGAATTTCGCCGCAAACACCGAGAGGCAGCTTGGAACATACGAGACGACCGCATCCGCACCTTTGGCCTCGGCGCTGAGAGCGAAGCGCATGGCGCCGAAACAATAATTGAGATCGTTTCGGAGTCGGTCGATGAATCCGCCGGCCCCGCGGCCCCGCGCCGGTATGCGATGGATGTGAATGCCCGCATAGTCCTCGCTGTCGCGTGCGCCGCCGGACCATTCGACGAACTCGTCCTCGCGCGGGTAATGAGGGCGAAAAGCCACGACGCGCACGTCATGATTGTGCTCGGAGAGGTACCGCGCGACGTCCGTGCAGTAGGGGGCAGATCCAATGCTTTCCGGCCAGAAATACGGCGAAAAATATGCGATCTTTTTCTGAGGCATCCGGTCACACGCGTTTTTCATGAAGGGCAGTATTACACCTGTGATAGCTTGAGGTCGACACGTCTTGGCAAAGTTGGTGAAACGAAATGCTGAACAGAGCGATCCGACCCGCCATTGCCTTTTTAATCATAGCGACCGCCGCTTTGCTAAGCACTCGAGCCGCCGAGGCCGGTTGTTCGTGCCAATGCAGCGATGGAAGCTTCCAGGCTTACTGCACGAACCCGTACGATATCCCGCCGATCTGCCCCTCGCGGGCCTGCTTCTCGACGATGCCGCGACCACGGCCGCTCACCGGATCGGGATTTACATCATCCTGCCGTCCGGTCCGGGTCTGCGACGCCCTTGGCCGATGCACAACCAAGGACAGCTGCAGCTGATCTGCGTCAATTTGGTCAGTTCCAGGGACGAACCTCCGTATCGACGCCGGGTATCGCCACCTCATAGCCGGCGCGCCTCACTTCCTTGAAAAGTTCCCTTCTATACCGCATCTTCACGTCATCGAGGGGGGCCAGGAGCTTGGATCGAATATTCCATCCCGGTCCCACCAGAATGGATGCCGCATCCGCGGTGAAGCCGGAGTTCACAAGAGTCTTGAATTCGAGGACGACCTGTCGAGCGAGGTCTTCCGGCAACTTGTCGTAGACAGCCAGAGCGAAGCGATTGCGCTTGACCTGTATCCACCCCTCGAAGGGCCCCAGCTGGTAGGATTTCTGCAGATAGACGAGCAGCTCCGGGGCGAATCCCCGTTGCGTCACTTCCACCCAGTAAAGAGCAAACCACAAAAACGGATCGGCAGGGGCGCAGCTTAACGAACGAAGAGCGGCCGCTTTGAACGCATCAAGACGATCGTCGAGACTTCTGCGGTCTGCCTCTCCGATCGCGTCCTCGACAAGCCGCAGCCTGATGAATGCCACCGAACGCAGTCCGGTCGTGATGCAGGAATCAGAGATTATTAAATTGGCATGATTCAGGGCGTCCGCAAGCATTTTAGTATCGTAACGCTCCCCAGAAATCACATGGTGCGCCATCGGGGCAAGCGACCGCTCCTGCCATGCAACGGGCTCGATAAAATATCCGAACAAGATCCCCGCGAAGCTCAAGAGCACCGCGAGACAACGCACCAGTAAGCCGTAGAGCAGCAGGCCCTTCATTCAGAGTAACCGTACCTCGCATAGTACTGGTTGTAGTAGAAATCGCCGCCGTAGCTCTGGTATCGGCTGAGCGCCTTGATGTTGACCTTGTTCAGCACGACACCGAGCGTCCTTTCGTACACGTCGGGCGCTTCGTGAAAGACATGTTCGACGACGTCTATCTTCGTCTTCCCCCACTCGACAACCATCACATAGGTGTCGACCAGCTTGGTGGTTGCCCGGACGTCGACGAGCGGCGCCATCGGGGACAAGTCGATCACGATTCGATCGAACATCTTTCGGAGTTGCCCGCAAAATTCCAGCATCACGGGTGAACCGAGGATATCGCTGGTCTGGCTCAGGCGGCCGGCGTCGACTGCCGGCAGGAAGAACAGGCCGCTTGTGGGCTCGGCCCAAAGGGCATCTTCTAGCTTCACCTTGCCCGACAGGACTTCGGCAAGCCCCACCCGCGCGGAGGGGGTCAACCATCTGGTCAGGGACGGATTGCGAAGATCGCCGTCTAGGATGAGTGTCCGGACGCCAGACAGCGCAATTGCCTGGGCGAGCGAGATGGAAATCGTCGATTTGCCCTCGTTGGGCAGCGACGACGTGATTCCGAGCACCTTGTTGGGCGCCTCGACGTCCCTGACCTCGGCAGCGATCTTGATCGAGCGCATGGCCTCGGAGAAACGCGAGAATGGGAAGTTGTTGATTTGACCCAGCACGCCATCGTCGGGCAAAATTAGCTGGCGATTCTCCCCGCCTGCCAGATCATTGGGGGATGATATGCCCTTCAACGGGCCCTTGCCTTGGCCGCCCCGCGACGACAGATCGAAGCCGAGGAGGTTCTTGGTCCGGTCGAGAAGACCGGGCCGGTCGGTCGTGGCTACGGCGGGTGCGCTTCCGACCATCGGAACGATTCCAATGCAGTTGAGGCGAAGTTGGCTCTCAATCTGCTGTGCAGTCCGGAACACCCGATCCATCAGGTCGCGGAAGAAAGCCGCGCCGACGGCAAGCACGAGGCCGGCAAACAATGCGGCCGCCATGACAATCAGTGTCTTGGGGTAGCTCGCCCGCAGCGGCGGCGTGGCCTGAGTGATGAGCCGTGCGTCTGTGATCGGGAACGATTGCTGCTGGACCGAGACCATGTACAGCTGCAGGAAGTTATCCGCCAGTGCACGGTAGCTCTGCGAGTTGCTCTCGAGCTCGCGCAAGACGATCTGCGCCTGACTGTTGTCATTCGACGTGGAAATGCTGGAGTTCAGCGTGGCCTGGAGACTTTCCTCGCGAGTCTTGGCAATTTCCAGGTCGCTCTTGTACGTCTCAGCGATGCGGCCCAATTCGTCGCTGATCGAGCGGCGGATTTCCCGCATCTGATTGCGCAAATTAATGACTGCAAGATGCTCTGCGCCATAGCGGGCCGACCAGTCGGCCTCCCGATTGGCGAGGTCTAGATATTGCTGGCGAAGGCGGGTGATGACGTCGTTTCTCAAACTGTCGGCGACCGCGCCAACTTCATTGAGCAACGAATTCGGGTTTCGCTGCGAATTCTGTAGGATCGTCGTGATACGATCCAGCCTCGCTTGAGCCTCGCTGGTCTGCGATCGGGCAATCGTCAGCGCACTCTGGGTTTCGGCGAGCTGCTGCTCGGTCAGCGAGCGGCCTCCGGCGTCAACGATGTTGTTCTTGGCCTTGAAGTCGACCACCGCCCTCTCGGCCGCCGACGCCTGTGAGCGCAATTCCTTGATGCGATCCTGCAACCACGATGCCGCACGGCGCGAGCTCTGATACTTGGCCTCGAGGGAATCGACTATATAAGCTTCGGCGATAGCATTCGCGATGCCGGCCGCGCGCGCCGGGCTGGTCGACTGGAAACCGATTTCAATAACGTAACTAAGACCGACTCGCTTGATCGACAGCCTCTTCTCGAACACGGACAAGGCACGCCTGGTCCGCTGATATTCGGATGGCGCCTCGCGGCTCGGCGACAGGAGCGAGAGCGCTCCTTCGATGAGCCCGAAAACGCCACCGGACGGCCCCGTAAACTCGGGGTCGTCAATTAGATGAAGATCCTTGATGACCGAAAGCGAGATGTTCTCCGATTTCAGCACTTCCACTTGGCTGTCGACGGTTGGAGAATCCAGCGGCAGATCGACGCCGAGCGGCGATTGTTGCTGCAGTCCCTGGCTCTTGCGGCTGTCGATGATCAGCAGAGCAGTGGCCGTGTATCGCTGCTGCGCGGTGAAGATGAAGGCCGCTCCCAGGCAAAGGCAAAGCAGCACGATGCTTGCCATCAGCATGCGCTGCCGCCGCAGTATTCCGGTGCACCAATTGATCAGCTCAACGATGCTGATAGATTCGGATGCATCCGATCTTTGGGTCTCAACTACGTTCTTGCTGATTTGAAGCATCGGGCACGGGCTCGTTGGACGAAGGAGGATTTTTTGTTGCAGGGACGGTCTCGACTACCACGCTGTTGGCCTGCCGACCGCGTTAAGTGCTGGAATAGTGAACTACCAAACCAATGGACCTTCACGACGTCGTTTTCACGACGTACATCGGAAAAACAGCTCATTTTCGAGCAAGCGGGCAAAGACTATACCAATTTGGCAGAAAAACGTACCGACGCAAATGCAGGTTCGATTCAGGGTTTATAGCGGTCCGGGCGCCGCTCGTTTCGGTCGAACGACTGAGCCATGCAGGTGCCGATAATGGTGAAGGCCACAATCGCATAGCCTGGAACCTGGAGAGGGAAATCCACCATGGAATGCAGGCCTGAGAGAAAAGCGATCGCGAGCCCCGTTGCGGGGAACATCAGGCCCCGCGAGCGAACGCGGATTCCGCGGATCAGGACAGCAAACATGATCAACCAGCCCAGAAGCGTCAGGGTCGCCACTGGAATGCCGTACTCCGCAGCGATCTCCAGAAGGGTGTTGTGAGCCTTGTCCCAAGTCCCCCAAGTCGAAATCACGGGGCTTCGGTACTGCGGGAAGGCCCATTCGAACGTTCCTGCCCCCATGCCGAGCCAGGGATAATCGTGGATCATTGCAAGCGTCGAGCGATATGCCTCAACCCTGCCTAGATCCATGAATCCCTGCTGCTCGATCCTCTCTGAGATGCCGGCTCCCAGAAGCTGCCAGATGAGAAGAATAGTGCCCAGTATCCATGCGATCGCGATCCATCCGGTCGAGCGGGAATTGAGATCTCTTCTGAAATAGCTCAGAAAGCCCACCGCACAAGCCCCAAGAGACAGCAGCACTCCTGCTCGCGAACCCGTCATGAACATAGCCGCAAGGACGATCAACATGGCCGCCAGCGAGAGCGCGAGTGCTGGTGTTGGATGCGCAAGGACGAGCTTAACAGTCTCCCGATCGATCTGCCGCGAAGACAACTGTCTGACCCTGCGGCAAACCAGCATCAGCCACACGACTGCACAGGTGCCGAAATAGGCGGCCGCCGTATTCCGGTTGATGAACGTGGCCGTCAGCACCGACTGATAGGCCTCCTTGGTCTGGCCCAGAACCAGCGTCGGATCGACGGCAAAGGACACTATGCCGTAGCTCGCGTAGACGACTCCCGAGCCGGCCACGACCAGAAGAATCCGCCGCGCGACGGTCGCGTCTTGGGCAAGCGTGAAGCTGCAAGCCAAGGCCAACACGACGGCAAGGGGCTTGCCGGCCGCGAGTACGGGGCGGCCATCCGAAATGGATATGATCGGGAGTCGTTTCAGCCCAAGTATCTGCGATGCATCGGCCCAGATCGGATTGACTAGGCTGGGCAGATCGGGAGGACGGACAACCTGCTCCCAGATCACGAGTGCCCAGACGGCCGCGAACCCGAACAGGACGATGAGAAGCAAGCGCTGAACGCGAGCGAGCCCGCCGAAGGGCACCAGCAACAACGCTGCGCCAAGCGCGGTGTCCCAGCAAGCAATCGCCCACAAATCTTGAGAACCGAACGGCAACGGGGCAAGAGCAACGACAATCAACACGATCGCGAGAGCCATTCTCTCGCGCAGAATGAATAAGCCCGATCGCCTGTCGGCTCTCTCGGCTGCGGGACTCGCAATGCGTCGCGACACCAGCGACAAGGTCATACCGGCGGAGAACCTGCAAACGCGGCGTGATGCCGGGTTATGGGCTTACACTGTTGGAGGCGCTTCTCTGCGTCGCCGACGAGGTCGAACCGGTGAAGTAATTGCCCGGGGACCCCGCAACACTGTTCGACGAGAACGCCGCGAACGTCGAACTGCCGCCCACGGGCGTCGTCAGGCTGCCCGTCGTTCCTCCCGACGCGCCGCCTGACACACCACCGCCCCCCGCCACGCTGCGCAGCGGGTAGGTGCCGGTCACGGCAGCATAGGCGTTCTTGGCCGAGTCGGACGAAGATGCCGCCAACTGGCCGACGATGTCGCCTGCGAAAGCCTGATCCGGCTTCAGGCAGAGGTTCGCGGCCTGTCCCAGAGCAGACCCGATGGCCCCCTGCTGGGCCGGGTTCGCCTTGTCCAGCAGCCCGATCACCACGGGAAGCGTGGTAGGGTTCGACGCCACCAGATCGCGCACGAGCGTGATCATGTCCTGCCCGCCCTCCGCGTTTTTGGCATCCTGCAGAACCGCAGCGGGGCTCCCCAGAAAATCGCTGACGGTCTGCGCGGGCAATTGCTGATCGGGCGCATAGCAAGCGGCCATAGCGGGCACAAAACTGCCAGCGCCGATCGATACGGTTACGGCGACAACGAACGGAACCGCGCTTCGAAAACTCGCCATAAGGCAACCTCTGCAGAGCATAATACTTACAGCGAATATTTTAGCCCAAACAAAGACAAAAGAATACCAAATTTTGACCAAGGGTTAACCGTGCCCCGCAATGGACGATCGACGTAACACCTTGATCGATTTGAGAAATTCGGATCCCCGACTTACTGCTTCAGGTTGATGCGCAGAATCTGGGTGTTGTTGGCAGCAACAGTGGCATCGTTTGCCGTTGCAATGACGACCCGGATGTACTGCATCACCTTGGCGCTATCGTAAGTGCCCGCATTGGCGGCGAACAGGACATCCTTGTCACGCATCTCGAACTGGGTCGCCAGGAAATAGCCTGCGGGATCGCGGAAGTCGACGTTGTAGATCACGGGAACCAGCGGCCCGACAAATTTCGAACAATCGACGCCCAGCCGCTCGGCCAGTTCCCTAGGCTCGCGGCGATACACGAAGACGCCGGAAGGCTCGGCCTGGGCATCGAGCAACCCGCCGGCCTTGGCCATGGCCTGGGCCATGTTGATCTTCCACATGTCGAAGGGGAACTGCCCCTGTTGACCCGCGGCTCCAAAGGCCAAGAAGACCTGCGGCTCACGATAGACGTAGATCGTATCGCCGGGATGCACCCAGACGTTGTTGGCCGGCTGATAGACCAGTGCACCGAACGGGACCGTGGCGCGGCGCCCGTTCCGCTCCAGCGTCACCCAGGTTTCGTATCCCTGACCCTTCGGGCCGCCCGCTCGCGTAATCGCGTCCAGCACGTGCTCACCGGCGGACAGCGCCTGCAAGCGCGTCGGCGTATTCACCTCGCCAAGAACGGTGATCAGAGAGGTCCGCTGGTCCGCAAGCGAAACGACAACCTGCGGCTCGATCGCGCGGTTGCCGATCGCCTTGACGATATCCTGCTGCACTTCCGCCGGTGTCCGGCCGGCCGCCTGAACCGCGCCGGCGTAGGGGACGGTGATCTTGCCCTCGGTATCGACGTTCTGATTCGGCAGAGCGACGAAATTGCCCGGGCGAACGCCGGCCTCGGCCGGAATGAAGAGGCCGCCCGCAGCGGCCTCGAAAATCGTCACGGCGACGACGTCGCCGATACCGAACTTGATCTTCGGCGGAACACGGTTGTCGGGGAAGGAGGCCGCGAGCGCGCCCGGCCCGTACTCCTTCAAGACGTTGGTGACTGAGGACGTCAGCTTGACCAGCCCGAAATCGGGACCGGACGCGGTATCACCCATTCTGATGGAAACGTCCTGGGGACCAGAACTCGGCATGACCGAACAAGCCGCCGTCAACAGCAGCAGCACCGAGGTCGCCGCAACTCTTAAAAATCCGCGTCCCACACCAAATTCCCCTTACGCACGCTAGACTTCGTCGAAAATATTGGGGGTGTCAACGCGTCATGGATGGCGCGGCGTAGCTTTGTCCCCGAGAGTGGCAACAGAGTAACATCGCGGCCCGCCAAAAAATGAATGCGGGCCCGATTTTGCAATCAGGAGGAGCAAACTAGCCGCAAGCGCTCGGACAGGTCGAACCGCCCCGGCGCGCCACCGCTTTCCTATTAAATTGGTCCGCTCAAAAAAACCGGACCCGAAGGCCCGTCTCGATCGTTTGCTGAATTCACCTAGATCTGGCGCGCACCGGCCGACATCGACGGTCCGGCGCTGCCGCGCTTGCTCTCAATAGGCGTTTCGCCGACGTGCCACCTCGAAGAAGGTGAGAGCCATGATCTTGAAATCCAGCAACAGACTCCAATTGTTAATGTACCAGAGATCGCAGTCGACCCGCTCTTCCATCAGTTCCACACGCGACGTTTCGCCTCGATAGCCCTTCACCTGGGCCCACCCGGTGATGCCGGGCTTGACGTGGTGGCGGAACGCGTAGTCGGAAAGCAAATCTCCGTAGTGGTTGTCATGGGCGAGAGCGTGCGGCCGCGGCCCGACCAGAGACATGTTTCCGATCAACACGTTGAGGAGCTGCGGCAGCTCGTCGATGCTGGTTTTGCGCAGGACGCGCCCCACCCTCGTGACACGCGGATCCCGGCGCTGCGCCTGGACCACGGAGGCACCGTCCTCCATCACGCTCATCGAGCGGAACTTGAAGATGACGAATTCGCGCGAGTTCAACCCCTTGCGGCGTTGCCTGAACAGGACAGGACCCGGCGAGTCGAGCTTGATCGCAACCGCAGTCAACAAGATCAGCGGCAGCAGCAGGATCAGCGCCAGGCCAGCGCCGACGATGTCGACCGCGCGCTTCGCCAACTGCTCGCTCGACGACAACGGCCCACGCTTGATCTCGACGGAAAGGGAATTGCCGAGCCTGAATGACGGATTCTTGGTCAGGGAGCGGATCTTCCGATCGGGCAGCAGTTGCACGGGAAGCGGGGTATCGCGCAGACGATCGCGCACCAATTCGATCTTGCGCGTATCGACCCAGGAAAGCGCCAGCACGATCTCGTGCGCGCGCCACTCCCGCGCGGCATGGATGGCGGCATCGACCGTGCGGGCTTCCTCGTCGCTCAGCGAGAAACTCTTGTTCTTGTCGTACGAGAAAACGATGCGGCGCAACTCGCTCGACCCGAACGCTTCGAGCAACTCGCTCGAATCGATCGCCGCAAGCTCCTCGCGCGTCCCGAGCACAATGGCCCGACGGCCTTGGACTTGGCCTTCCTCAATTACACCCGCAACCAGTCGCTTGAAGAGGCCGCGCGACACGATCAGGAACGCGAGCGCCAAAACGGCAAAGCAGATCACCGAACCACGCGAGAATATGGAGCCAATCTTCAAAAGAAAGGCGAGAGTGGTCAGTAGAAAACCGACCAACAGCCAGTTCGTGACGATCTGACCCGCGTCGCGCCGCTTCGAGAACACCGCTCGGGAGTCATACAGGCCGCTCAACTGGCCTAGGAGAACGTAAAGGAGGGCCGCGATAGCTCCGGCGCCGAAGGAGGGCTCCCCCGAATTGGCGTTTGCGATCAACTGGTAGAAGCCGCCACCGAGAAGGCTCGCCAGCACGATCAGCGAGGCATCGCCGCAGGCTAGGACGTGCTTGAGAAGCGCATAGGGGAACTTGAGCCCACGCCGTCTCTCGTGTCCTAGAACATCATGCTGAAGGCTGTCGGTCACCGGTTTGTCCGCAAGCGCCGATCCGTTCGACCGAGCAGTGGATGAGCTATGAGGAACCAACGCTTTTCCTCCACTTCCCTATAAAAATGCCTTAGGCAAACATTCACTTCAAATTAAGTCACATTGATGGTGCGTCGCAAAAGAAATTGCGCATTGCACGTTACTTTGCAAGTAATTGTTAAGCACCCCATCTGCCAAATGATTAGGCAGCCCGTCAAGGCAACTTTGGCATCAAGTTACTCCCAAGATTTGCTTAGGAGACAGCCCCCAGGATAGCGCCATGTCGTTTTTCCGGATCTTGATGTGCGTCAGCCTTGCCACAGGCTTGGTTCAAGCCGCTTCCGCACAGTTGTCGACCGACCAGATGCGGGTGTGCACGAGTGTCGCCAATGAGGAAGAGCGCACGCGTTGTGAAGCAGAAATATCCCGTGCGCTGACAGCAGCCGGGCGGTCAGCAGACCTGGGAGCCGGCTGGACGCTCGCGCGGAGCAAGACCCGCGGAGGGGAGAACAACCTAGCCGTGATGCGTGTCGGCGACACCACCAGATCAGACCCGGATTTTGGAGGCTTGAGCTTTCGGTGCGGCCAACAGGGCATCGAGACGACGCTGATCCTGCTGGCGACTCTTCCCAAAGAGGCGCGCGGCACCGTCAAGGTCTATGTAAAATCGACGGCCGGCGAGCGCGAATTCGATGCATCCCTCTCGAACGGTGGACGGATCGTCGTGCTCCCCTCCAGCGCTTCCGAACTGGCCGCGGGCGAATGGGGACGCGCGGCCGATCTCTCGATCAGGATCGACACCGGCAGCGCAACCGGAGTGAAGGGAGTGGTCCCGGCCAGGGGCCTCACGCAGGCGCTCAACGCGTTGCGAACGGGCTGCCTGGCCGGCAAGCCTTGATTCATCTTGATTCGATTGACGGCGGTTCAATTCATAGATTGTTAGACCGCAAATGGAAGGTTGCAGGCGGAGAAAAACATGCTTGCACTAGCCATTCTTGTATTCTTGAGCGGGGCGGTCTTCGCCTGGGCATTCAGCGTCTGGATCCTGATTCCGGCAACGCTGCTGGTTTTCACCCTGACCATGATCTCCGAGGTCTGGCAAGGCACGCCCTTCGTTGCCGCACTCGGTGTCTGCGTCGGGGTCGCCATCCTGCCGCAGCTCGGCTACGCCTTCGGCCTGGCGACGAGAGGCGCGCTGAGCCTCCCGAGGCCAGGCGACGCGATGGAGCACAAGACCCGGCAACGAGCGGCCCGCATCAACGATGCAGAAGCCCGCTAGCCGCGCGACGAGATTCCGCGCGACCGGCGCAATATTTTCGTCGGACACATTTTGATTGCGGCGAAGCTGCGCTATGCTCGCGCGAGCAGGACCGTCGTTCCGACCGTCCCTTGGTCCGCCAGCGAGTGAAAGATTAAGGCTTGTCTTTCGCCTATCGACTGCTCCTCCTCTTCATCCTGTCGATCCCGTTCCTTCCCGCCGTCGACCCCGCCTGGCTCAGGCCGGCTGCGGCCCTCGGCGGCGCCGCGATGCTGGGTCTAGCTGCCATAGCCCCGAGACAGGATCTTCTCGCAGCATCGCGAGAGCTTCGAATTTTTTCGCTGGCGCTGCTGTTTCCCTTGGTCTGGATGCTGCTTCAGGTCGTCCCCGTGCCGGACTCACTTGCAAATCCGATCTGGCACATGGCGTCAGCGGCCCTGAAGCAGTCGTCCGGCCTCTCGACGGTGAGCGTCGCGCCCGACAATACCTTGGGCTGCCTGTTCGCCTGGCTCAGCTTAGTTGCGATCTTTGTCGCCGGCCTCATCATCTGTCGCGACAGAACTAGGGCAGCAGCATGCTTCCTAGCACTGGGCGTCGTGACAACACTCATCTCCCTCCAGGCGCTGCTCGGCCGGCTGGGGATACCGGAAGGACTGCCGGCGGCGTCCGGAATGTTCTTCATGAGCGCAATGGGGTTGCTGGTCAACAGCGGCATTCTGATAGCTTCCTGGGGACGCCTCAGACGGCGAAGTGCAGACCGACCGTCCGGGGGCGAATGGGTGAAGCTAGCGGTTGCCGTGCTGGGAATCGTCGTCTGTGGAGACGTGCTGAGGGTTTCGGCACAATTGGCAGATTTGATCGTCGCGCTGTCCGGACCGGCAACCCTGTTTTTTATCGCAATGGCGCGTCGGCTGAGAAGCGGACCTAGACTGGCCTTGACAGCTTATCTCGCGATCACCGCACTAGCGGCGCTTCTCGCAGGCCCTCAATGGCAGGAATCTTGGTCCATTCCGGGACTGGCTCGTTCGTCTGACATGGATGCGGTTGCGGCAGCTCAGCGCGCCATCGCCAACACACCGGCACTTGGCAATGGCGTGGGTAGCTTTGCATCCACCATCAGCATTTATCAGGACATGAGAGCGTCGCCGATACTCCCCGTCTCCGCGATGTCGTCCGTTGCCGTGGAATGGGGGCGGCCTGCGCTCCTCATCGTTCTGGTGCTCGCCCTGCAATTTTTCACGCACGCTTTTGTCGGCGCAATCGGACGCGGACGCGACTGGCTATATCCGTCGACAGCCGCAGCGAGTGTCTTTGTTATAACCGCTGATGCCTTTCTCGGCCCGAGCCTGCTCGAGGGCACCAGTCAGATCTTGGTGGCCGTCATCCTGGCCATCGGAGCCTCTCAGGTGGGCAGCCACTCTATGGCGACCGACTAGCTCAGACGCTCCGGCCGCCAACATTTGCCCAGAGTCTGGAGTTGCTTGGCATTTGGATGCGAACCCATCGATAGGGAACGTGAGCCCAAGATCTGATTTGGGCTGTCATATTATCGAGCACGTAATCTCCGCCCTTGGTGCGAACCACTAGAACGAGATGGTGTTCATCGGTCTGCGTGACCACTTCGCCGAGGAGCAACACGCGGGCCGGCCATCCGCGTTCAAGGAGCTCGTGACGCTTTGAAACGGCGTAATCGTTACAGTCGCCGCGGTCAGGATTGATGACCCATGTTTCTCCAGCGAGCCCCAATTCGTTGCGTTCAGGGCGAATGGAGCGATTGACCGAACGATTGACTTCCTGCAACTGCATCCACTTTTCGGGCGTCAGGGCAATCGGCCCTCCGCGAAACATCTTGCGCGGCCGGCATTCGTCAGCGTAGCGAACGCAGAATTGATTGTGCGCCATCGGTGGCAGCGAGGGACCATCGAACTTGATGTGCCGGATTGCTGCCCCCAGTCCCATGGGCATTCCCAGCAGTCCCGCCTGAACACAATTTTCCCCCGCTAGAAGCGCCGCAACGCTAAGCGCAAAGATTCTCCAAGCCTTTTTCATGTTATTGCTCCCCATGAACGATTGACGGGAGCATAGCCTCAACTATTTGATATTCAGGACTTTTTACGCAACCAATTAGAAGCAAATTTGAGGTAGGATGTTGGTTCGGCGTTTACCCTGTCGCCCGGACCACCTAGACCCGGCAGTCCACACAGGCAGAAAATCCACTCAATGTTGCCATTGAAGTTCAAGCGCCGAGCCCGGAAGCCCCACCTTCCCGAAGGAATCCGGGTCTACGCTATCAGCGACATTCATGGCTGTGCCGATCTTTTGCAGCAGATGTTCCGGGTAATCGACAAGGATTTAACCACAATCGGCGACAAAAGGGCTCTGCACCTATTCCTCGGCGACTACATTGACCGCGGCCCCGATTCCTGTCGGACATTGGATCTGCTGATCGATCGTGCGGCTCGACACGAGGCGATCTTCCTGAAGGGGAATCACGAGGCAATCCTGATCGATGCCCTTCAGGATCCATCTGTGCTAGGGGATTGGAAGGAGCACGGCGGTCTCCGTACGTTGAACTCTTACGGCCTCCAGCCTTCGTTGAATCCGACTCCGGCCGAGCAGATCGAGTTGATCAAGCAACTGAGGCTCGCTATCCCTCCTCGGCAAATGCGTTTCCTTCAGGGATTGCGCCCGCGCTTCGTCTGTGGCGACTTTTTCTTCGTTCACGCTGGCATCAAGCCACGTGTCCCTCTTGCCCGCCAGCGAGAGGAGGATCTGCTGTGGATCCGGGAGGAGTTTTTAGCGAGCGATGCGACCTTCGAAAAGTTCATAATTCATGGACACACTCCGGTCCGCGAGCCCGACATCCGGCACAACCGGGCCAACATTGATACCGGGGCCTACGCCACGGGGAACCTTACCCTCCTCGCCATGGAGGGGCACAGCCTAATCGCACTCTAACGCAGTGGCCCGCTTTGCAGAGATCCAAGACCATCCCGAACGCGCGGACCTTTAGGCATCCGCATGATCCAAGCCTTTTGCTCCGCATCCTGCTGATGGCGGGGGCCGTCTTCCTCGCCATAGCAGCCTCTGCGTTGTTGATTGCCGCGACCAATGCATCGTCGAAGCCCAACTTCCCGTCTGATCCGGGGAAACTGAGCAGGCTGGCAGCTCCGCCGCCTACCCACAGGTCTTTTGCTTGGCTCCGGGCCGATATTCAGGTCAATGACGCCCTATGGGCCGCGATCGAAGCGATTTCGGCCGGCCTTGAAGACGGGAAAAATGCAACAGCACAATCGGTTGTCAAGCAGGCGTTGTCCGGGGCACCGACTTCGGGCAAGCTCTGGCTTTGCTTGGCGGCACTTCAGCAAATAGCGCATTCTGACGCTCTTGCCATTGAATCTCTGAAGATGGCTTATCTTGTGGCCCCGAACGACGCCGAGTTGATGCCCGCTCGCCTGGACACCGCGACGCTGTACGACCTCTTGGATGATCAGGATCTCCAGACCCTCGTACTTGGAGACGTGCGGCAATTGCTACGCGCCGCAAATCTGAGACCATCACTGCTCGTCGTTTATAAACGCGCTTCCGCCAAGGGGAGAACCTTCCTGCGCAAGGCCGTCGCCGAGATAGAGCCCGGCCTGCTGCCCTCGCTGAGAGGCTGATACCGTTCAACAACTTCCGAGGTTCATCCGAAAACCTCGTTGGAACGCCAAAACATGATTGCCCGGGACCGCGACATTGATATTATCCGTCGCGAATTGGCAATCGAGAGACTGGCACATGCGACGACTGCTTTCTGGGGCGCTCTTTACGGCTCTGATTGTCTTTGGTTCGGCCGGTGGAACAATGGCAGCTGACCTTGCCGTACAATTTCAACATCGACAGTTGAGCAACTTCATCGATAGAGGACCGAACCCGTATTGCGGGCCGCGTTGTGGCTGTCCGATGACGGTGCATGTCCGCCATCGCTCGCTTGTCCAATACTATCCGTCCGGATTCGATCCGCGGACGCGAGGTGAGCCGAATTTTGCCTATGGTCCGGTCCGGACCTATGCGCGTTACGTGAATGCGGCCTGCCCCGCGCAAGCACAGCTGTATTGAGCACTGAGTCCTCCACTGGCGAAGAAGCCAGGAGGGGGATCGATGCTATGGTGGCCTTTGCGCCTGTGACAGGGTCTAATCTATTGGACACTTAGGTTTGGTCCGGGCTGCTATGCTTCCCTGGCCCACTCCGCTTTTGCTCCTTGCCGCTGGTATTTTGGTGAATAACCCAGCTAGCTTATGAGGAAGTCATTGACGGTGAGCAGCGGGTGACGATCCAAACCCGCGATTTGGACCTGATCGTGATTGTCGGCACCGGTAGGATCGAAATAGAGGGAACCGCTGGTAGTGTTGAGCTGCTGCCGGTTTGATGGACACCCGGTTAAGCTAATCGCACCTTGCGCTCGAATTCAACCGGGCTGAGGTAGCCGATGGTCGAGTGCCTGCGGATTGTGTTGTAAAATCTTTCGATGTAGTCGAACACGTCGGCTCGTGCCTCGTCTCTGGTTCGGTAGATCTTGTTGCCGGTACGTTCGATCTTAAGCGGCGAGAAGAAGCTCTCCATCGCTGCGTTGTCCCAAACGTTGCCGGAACGGCTCATGCTGCAGAGAATGCCATGGTCGGCCACCAAACGCTGGAACTGCTCGCTGGTGTACTGACTGCCCTGGTCGGAGTGGGGCAACAGGGCGTCCGGCTTGCCGCGTCGCCAGACGGCCATGAGCAGGGCATCGGTTGCCAACTGAGCGGTCATGGCGGCGCTCATCGACCAACCCACCACCCGGCGTGAGAACAGGTCGATCACTGCTGCGACGTAGAGCCAGCCCTCGGCCATCCAGAGATAGGTAAAGGCGGCGATCCACTTCTGGTTCGGCCGCTCGGCGGCGAACTGCCGGTCCCGGCACGGTCTTGAGCTGCCGATCGCCGCTGTCCTTCGGCAAGCGCTGGCGTCGCGGCCGCGCCCGCAAGCCTTGCAGGCGCATCAGCCGTTCGATTTGGTGCAGGCCACAGTCCGCCCCATCGGCGAGCAGATCACGCCACACCCGGCGCACACCATGGGTGCGGTCGCTCGCCATGAAGCTGGCCTTCACCTTGCCGCCGAGCTCTTCGTCGCTTCATCTGCCCGTGGCTGGGAAAGGCCTGCACCGGATCGCAGCCGAACTCCTTCACCCATTTGCGCAGAACGTTCTCATGAACATCGAGGTCGCGCCCGGCCTGCGCCACCGACACCCCGCGCTCCCTAACCAGCTTGACCGCCTCGATCTTGAACTCGCGACTGAACTTCCGTCTCTTCATCGCCCACCTCCGGCTTCATGAAACACCTAATCTCGGTGTCCATCAAACCGGCAGCAGCTCACTTTGCCAAGCTCAAGCACTAGTCAAAGCTAGCCTCGCGAACGGTCGACGCGTTCTGCACCGCCCTTGGCCTCGATAACTTCAAGATTCAAGGAATTCGCCACCCACCTCAAAATTCAAGTTGTCGAGCTATGCCTCGCGCTCTAGGGTCCGTACTCAATAAGGTCTAGCGTCGGAGCTGAGTTGCTGATTCAAGGATTTCGGAAGGAGCCTTTGAGATGGCAAAACAGGTTCGGTGGCTTAGCGATGAGGAGTGGGCTCGGATCGAGCCGCTGCTGCCGCGAGGGCGCAAAGG
>RXJC01000622.1:0-15497 GCA_003963435.1 Bradyrhizobiaceae bacterium
TCCTGCGCGTGCTGGTGCAGCACGCCGGCAAGGTGCTGACCCATCGCTTCCTGCTGAGGGAGCTCTGGGACGAGCTGACCGACGCGCAATATCTGCGCGTCTATGTCCGCCAGCTCCGCCAGAAGATCGAAGCCGACCCCGAGCGGCCGCAATATGTGCTGACCGAGACGGGGATCGGGTATCGGTTGAAGGCGGGGGATTGACGTTCTACAGAACTGTAGGGTGGGCAAAGCGAAGCGTGCCCACCACCTCTCGCCGTAGTCACTAAAGGTTCGTGGGCACGGCGCGTTGCGCCTTTGCCCACCCTACGACATCGAGTACTGGGCGAGTAGTTCTCACCCCGCCTTCCGGTGCCGTGCCGTCGACCGGTGCGTCTTGCGCGCGCTGCGATTCCGCCCCGTCGCTCGCCGGCCGTGCGACTTCGCTGCCGTCTTCTTCCCGCCGCGTCCCTTCAGGCTCTGCTTCAGCGCGTCCATCAGGCTGACGACGTTGCTCGGACGTTCCTCGGGCTCGGGCAACTCAATCGTCTTGCCGCTGGCCTTGCGTTTCACCAGCGCCTTCAGCGCCGTCTCGTATTCGTCCTTGAACTTGCCGGGGTCGAAATGCGCCGCCTTCGTCTGCAGGATGTGGCTTGCGAGCTCGACCATGTCCTTGGTGATCTTCGGGCTCTTGATGTCGTCGAAGAACTGGTCCTCCTCGCGCAGCTCGTAAGGGAAGCGCAGCGTGGTGCCGAGCAGGCCCTTGCCGAGCGGCTCGATGGCGATCATGTGCTCGCGGTTGGTGAGCACGATCTTGGCGAGCGCCACGCGGTCCTGGTCCTTCATGGCGTCGCGGATCACCGCGAAGGCGTCGACGGCGGCCTTGCCGTCGGGCGCGATGTAATAGGGATGATTGAGGTAGCGCTGGTCGATCTCCTCGCTCGGCACGAAACTCTCGATGTCGATGGTGTGATTGCTCTCGATCTGCACCGCCTCGAGCTCCTCCGGCTCGATCTCGACATATTTGCCCTTGCGCAGCTCGTAGCCGCGGCCCTTCTGGTCGCTCTCGACGACATCGCCGGTCTCGGAATCGACCATCTGCTGCTTGAGCCGGTTGCCGGTCTCGCGGTTGATGAGGTGAAACCGCGTCTTCTCGGCGGCCGTCGTCGCGGGGTAGAGCACGACCGGGCAACTGACCAGCGACAGCTTCAGCGTTCCCTTCCAATAGGCGCGCGGGGCCATTCCATTCTCCAGCGTTTTCAACGAGTTTTGGAACCCCAACCCACCCGCGGGGTTTTGGTTCCGGATGGGACTTTGGCCGTGATAGGCTCCACTCGCGAAAGAAAAGCGGACCGGTCGTGCTGCAAAAACTCTCCACTTACCGCCAGAAACGCGACTTCGAGAAGACGCCGGAGCCATCGGGCAAGGCCGCCGTCGCGCCGTCGAAGCAGCGGCGCTTCGTGATCCAGAAGCACGATGCGACCCGGCTGCATTACGACCTCAGGCTCGAATTCGACGGCGTCTTCAAGTCCTGGGCGGTGACGAAGGGGCCCTCGCTCGATCCGCACGACAAGCGCCTGGCGGTCGAGGTCGAGGACCACCCGCTCGACTATGGCGATTTCGAAGGCACGATTCCGGACGGCCAATATGGCGGCGGCACGGTGATGCTGTGGGACCGCGGTACCTGGGAGTCGGACGATCCGGAAGCCGGCTTCAGGAAAGGCGATCTGAAGTTCACCCTGCATGGCGAGAAGCTGCACGGCAGCTGGGTCTTGGTGCGCATGCGCAACCGTGGTGGCGAAAAGCGCACCAACTGGCTCCTGATCAAGCATCGCGACGAATATGTCCGCGAGGGCAAGGACAACGACATTCTCGACGAGGACAAGTCGGTCGCCTCCGGCCGCGCGATGGAGCAGATCGCCGAAGGCAAGGGTCGCGCGCCGAAGCCGTTCATGCTGGCGAAGGGCGCCAAGGGCAAGGCCGACGCGGTCTGGCAGTCGAACCGCGCGGAGGAGCCGAAGGGGCGCACGGTCAAGCCGGCGCCGCGTACGGCGCTGAAGGCCGGCAAATCGGCCAAGACCAAAGCGGCCAAGACAAAAGCAGCCAAGACAAAAGCAACGACCGCGACGAATGCGAAGGAGGTCGCGGAGATGCCGGACTTCGTGGCGCCGCAACTCTGCACGCTGGTCGAGCGGCCGCCGGCCGGGGAAGGCTGGTGCCACGAGATCAAGTTCGACGGCTATCGCGTGCAGCTCCGGGTCGAGGACGGCGAGGCGACGCTGAAGACGCGCAAGGGCCTCGACTGGACAGGCAAGTTCGGCTCCATCGCCAAGGAAGCGTCCACGTTGCCCGACGTGATGATCGACGGCGAGATCGTCGCGCTCGACCACAACGGCGCGCCGAATTTCTCCTCACTGCAGGCCGCACTGTCCGATGGCAAGACCGACGAGCTGATCTTCTTTGCCTTCGACCTGGTGTTCGCGAAAGGGAAGGATTACCGGAGGCTGCCGCTCGACGAGCGCAAGGCACGGCTGAAGCAGCTGCTGGAGGCCCGCAAGCGGAAGTCGAGCCAGATCCGTTATGTCGAGCATTTCGAGAGCGGCGGCGATGCCGTGCTGCAGTCGGCCTGCAAGCTCGAG
The DNA here is from genome assembly GCA_003963435.1 of Bradyrhizobiaceae bacterium. GTDB lineage: Bacteria > Pseudomonadota > Alphaproteobacteria > Rhizobiales > Xanthobacteraceae > Bradyrhizobium. The sequence goes on from RXJC01000622.1 coordinate 2,618, forward strand.
CTCGAAGGCGTGGTGTCGAAGAAGCTGGACGCGCCCTATCGCTCCGGCCGCACCGAAAGCTGGACCAAGGCGAAATGTCGCGCCGGCCATGAAGTGGTGATCGGCGGCTACAAAACCACCAACGGCAAATTCCGCTCGCTGATGGCTGGCGTGCAGCGCGGCGATCATCTCGCCTTCGTCGGTATGGTCGGCACCGGCTTCGGCGCGGACAAGGTCAAGCGCATCATGCCGTCGTTGAAGGCGATGGCGGCGAAGGAAAGCCCGTTCGGCGGCAAGAACGCTCCGAAGAAAGCCAAAGAGGTGCACTGGCTGAAGCCGGAGCTGGTCGCCGAGATCGAGTTCGCCGGGTTCACCGCCGACGGCAATATCCGCCAGGCTGCGTTCAAGGGGCTGCGGCAGGACAAGCCGGCCGAGGAGGTCGAGGCGGAGACGCCTGTCGACACCAAGCTCGCCAAGCCTACAGCCAGCAAGCGCGCGGCGAAGACGGCCAAGCGACCGAAAGACGCCGGCACCGCCGAGGTGATGGGTGTCGTCATCTCCAAGCCGGACAAGGCGCTGTGGCCGGATGATGGTGATGGTGAGGGCGTGACGAAGCTCGATCTCGCCCGCTATTTTGAGGCGGTCGGGACCTGGATGATCGAACATCTGAAGGGGCGGCCGTGCTCGATCGTGCGTGCGCCCGATGGCATTGGTGGCGAAACATTCTTCCAGCGCCATGCCATGCAGGGCACCTCGAACCTGCTCGAGCTGGTCAAGGTCTCGGGCGATCGTAAACCCTATTTGCAGATCGACCGGATCGAAGGGCTCGCGGCCGTGGCGCAGATCGGCGGCGTCGAGCTGCATCCCTGGAATTGCGCGCCGAACGCCTATGACACGCCGGGCAGGCTGGTGTTCGATCTCGACCCGGCGCCGGACGTCGAATTTGCCGATGTCGTGGAGGCGGCTAAGGAGATGCGCCAGCGGCTCGCCGACGTCGGCATGGAGAGCTTCTGCAAGACCACCGGCGGCAAGGGCCTGCACGTGGTGGTGCCGCTGCTTCACGGCGCACGCGATAAGGTGAGCTGGAAGGAGGCCAAGGCCTTCGCGCAGGGCGTCTGCCAATGGATGGCCGACGACGATCCCGAGCGCTACCTGCTCAACATGTCGAAGAAGCTGCGCAACGGAAAGATCTTCCTCGATTACTTGCGCAACGATCGCATGTCGACGGCGGTGGCGCCGCTGTCGCCACGGGCGCGTGCGGGTGCGACCGTCTCGATGCCGCTGACATGGGCGCAAGTGAAGAGCGACCTCGACCCGAAGCGCTTTACGCTCCGGACCGTGCCCGGCTTGCTGTCGCGGTCGAAGGCGTGGGAGGGGTATAATGACGCGGCGACGTCGATCAAGGCCGCGATCAAGAAGCTTGCGGGGAAAAGGAAGTGAGTCCGTTCGCTGTTGCGGCGGAGGCAGGTTCCGTAGGGTGGGCAAAGCGAAGCGTGCCTACGATCTTTTTCGTTACGGCGAAGAGGTGGGCACGGCGCAAGGACGCCTCTGCCCACCCTACGACATCGTGGATGCCGCTAGATCCGCCCCATCAGCAGCAGGATCAGCAGGATGACGATGACGAGCCCGAGGCCGCCGCCACCGTAATAGCCGGTGCCGTAGAACGGACCGCCGCCGATGCCGCTGAAGCCGCCGAGCAGGGCGATGACCAAAATGATCAGAATGATCGTACCGATAGACATGCGAATCTCCTCCAGCCCTTTGTCGAAAGGGTCCTAGCAACCTGTCCCGTGGTGCGGGGGCAACTTGCCGCATGTTCTAAAGTTCCCCCATTGAAACACGGCCGGCGCACCAACTTGCATGGAACCTTTATCGGCGCGGCCGGCATGACTATGTGAGGATCAGTCACCATAGGGCAGGGCCATGTCAGCACCGCTTGTCGTCTCCATTCCGCATCGTCTCGGCCGCGAGGAGGCGGTGCGCCGGCTCAAGACCGGGCTTGGCCGCGCCGCAGCCAGCATTCCCGTGATGCAGGTCGAGGAGGAGCGCTGGACCGGCGACAGCATGGCCTTTCGCATTCGCGCGCTCGGGCAGATCGCAAGCGGTCAAGTCGACGTCGGCGACGATCAAGTCCGGGTCGAGGTGGTGCTGCCATGGCTGCTGCAGCGTTTCGCCGAGATGGCGCAGGCCACGATCAAGAAGCGCGGCCAGTTGCTGCTGACCAAGGACGGCGGAAACTAATCCTCTCAGGCGCGTGCGCGCGGTCGCGCGGGCCGAATGGCGCTTGCCATGCGGGCCTCGATGACGGACGCGGGAAAATCCCTGAAGGCCTGCGCGAGCGGCAATTCGTCGCCCGCGAGGCCGGGTGCGGTGTAGCCGGTCACGTCGATCGCGGCGTCAAATCCTTCCCAAGCGGGCCATTCCCGCCCCGCCTGCGTGAATGGTGCAAAGTGACGCCCGACCACGACGATCGCCGCGCTGCGGCCATGGCGGCGGGCGAAGGCAATGACGTGGTCGGCATGCGTGCCGCGCACCGCCAGCGGCTGGTAGTCGCCTTGTGCGAAGACGTCGGGGAGCTCGTGACGCAGCCTGAGAAGACGCCGTGTCCAGGCCAGCTTGATCCGTCCGTCCGGCCAGGTCTTGATCAGGCCGCTCCAATCCGGATCGTCAAGCGCGCTCAGCGCCCGATGTCGTGCGGCAAAATCCACCGGACGGCGGTTGTCGGGATCCACCAGCGACAGGTCCCAGAACTCGGTGCCCTGATAGAAGTCGGGCACGCCGGGCAGCGTTGCCTTGAGGGTGAGCTGGCTCAGCGCGTTCAGCGCGCCCAGCAGCGCCACGCGCCGGGCCAACGCTTGCAGTGAATCCAGGAATTCCCCTGACAGCGCGGGGTCGAGAATCTTCGCGATGAATTCCTTGACGCCGTTCTCATAGGCCTCATGCGGGTTGAGCCAGCTGGTCTCTTCCTTGCCTTCGCGCGCGGCCTTGAGTGCGTAGGCCTGGATGCGCTCGACAAAGCCGGCATCGATCGGCTCCTGCAGCGGCCAGGCCCCGAGCAGGGTCTGATACAGCATGTACTCGAAGGTCGCCGACGGTGCACGGAAAGTTGGGCGGAGCGCCAGATGCGGCGCGTTCAACACCTTCCAGCGCGCCACGGTGCCGGTCCATTCGCCGGGAATTTCGCTTAAACCCGCAATGCGTGCGCGGGCGTCCTCGCCGCGTTTGGTGTCATGCGTGGCGGTCGCCGTCATGCCTTGCGGCCATTCCCTGGCGCGGACCTGCATGGCTTCGTGGAAAGCGGGAACGGTGAGACCGGTGCTGGCGGGATCGCCGCCGACCTCGTTCAGGGCGAGCAGCCGGTGAAACTGATAGAACGAGGTGTCCTCCAGCGACTTCGCCATCATTGGCCCGGTGAATTGCTGCACCTTCAGCGCAAAGCGCCGCACGCGCGGCGCGCTGTGCGGCGGGCGGCCGGGCTTGAGTAGGTCCATGGTCAGGGCATCGCGCAGGAAATCGAAGATGCCTTCGTCCGCCGCGAACCATTCGGAGCGGGCGCGCGCGATGGTGTCGTCGATCAGCTTGCGGTCGGGGGCCGTCGGGCCGCTATTGGTCAGGTAAGTGCGATACACCGGAAAGTGCAGCACATAGAGCTCCAGCGCCTGCCGCAGGCTGTCGGCGGAGAAATCCCGGGTCGAGTAGTGCCCGTTGGCGATGCGCGCGAGCAGCTGCGTCAGCACGGTGAATTCGCTGGTGAGCAGCGTCTCCAGCACGCGCCGCTTGGCGTCCTTGACGTAAGGCGCAAGCTGCGGCGGCCGGTTGCTGATCTGACGCCAGGTCTCGTCCAGCGCTGCCAATCCCTTGGCGTCGACCAGCACCTGGGTGATGACGTTCATCCACTCATAGCCGGTGGTGCCCTGGACGCCTGCGAAGTGCGGCAGGCGTTCGTGCTCGCACAGGATCTTTTCGATCACCGTATAGAACGGCTTGGTCTTGCCTTGCGCGTCGCGCACCAGCCGGCGCAGGCGCTGGCAATATTGCGCGGGATCGCGCAGGCCGTCGATGTGATCGAGGCGAATGCCCTGCAGTTTGCCCTCAGTGATGAGCTGCTTCACCAGCCGGTGTGTGGCGGCAAATGTGCTGGCGTCCTCGACGCGCAGACCCGCGAGCCCGTTGACGTCGAAGAAGCGGCGATAATTGATGTCGCTGGAGGCCAGCCGCCAATGCCCGAGCTTGTAGTGCTGGCGCTCGAGCAGATGATGCAGCGCCAGGGTCTGTGCCGGGCGATCCTTGCCGGCACGATAAGCGGCAAGGCCGCGCGGGACGAGTTCGGCGTCACCCGCGATCTCCCTGAGCTCGGACTTAAAGGCGGGGGCTTCCTTGCGGTTGGGACGGCGCAGGCCGGTGTAGCGCGCCGCGAGCGACAGCAGGCCTTTGCCGGCCTCCGTCCCGGCGGCGTCCGCTTCCTTCACGATCATGCGCAGCAGCTCGCCATAGCGCTCCGGCGCGATCGGCAAGCGATGCTCGAAATACCAGGCGGAGAAGCTGCCCTGACCCGGATCGTAGCGCAGCTCGATCTCGCCGCTCTCCAGCGCTTCACCGTAGGACTTGCCGAGGATCGGCAGCAGCACACCGCCGCGGGCGCGGTAGGGCAAGAGGTCCCAGTCGATGTCGAATGAGACCGCGTGCGGTGAGGCCTGGCCCCATTCCAGCACGTCCAGCCACCAGGGATTGTCGGCAAAATGAACGCCGACATGGTTCGGCACGAAATCGATGATGAGGCCGATGTCGTTGGCCTTGAGCGCCTCGCTCAGCCGGGCAAAGCCGGCCTCGCCGCCAAGCTCGGGATTGAACTGGCTGTGATCGACGGTGTCGTAGCCGTGGGTCGAGCCCTTGCGCGCCTTCATCACCGGCGAGGCGTAGAGATGCGTGACGCCCAGCGCCTTGAGATACGGCACGACGGCAGCGGACTTGTCGAAGTCGAAATCCGCGGTGAGCTGGAGCCGGTAGGTCGCGAGCGGAATGGCAGGAGGCATGCTAACCTCCGAGGCGCCAGACCACCGACCAGGGCGCGAGCCGATCGCCGGCCCCTCCGCCCCAGATTGGCGTGCCCGCGCCGGCAGGGGACATGATCTCGTGGTCCGAGAGATTGGCGGCGAGCCGCAGCGTCGTGCCGTCGCCCATCCGCCAATGCGCGGTGAGCAGGCCATTGTCGGCCGCCTCGGCCTCGCCGAAGCTCGCGCCCTTCAGCCGCGGCATGATCTCCTTGCGGCGAAGCGCAAGCAGCTCGCGGACCAGCGCAAGCCGTGCGTCCTGCTGCGGAGTATGGCCGGTCCAGTCGAGCACGGCCGATTGCAGCGTGGCCGGATCGAGCGGATCGGGCACCTCGTCGCCGTACTTCTCATAGGCCCAGGCGTATTCCTGCTTCCGCCCCTTGCGGACGGCGTCGGCAAGGCCACCCTGGAAATCGCAGAAGAATGGGAAGGGCGCGGTCGAGCCCCATTCCTCGCCCTGAAACAGCATCGGCACCATCGGCGCGAGCAGGGTCACCGCGAGCGCCGCCTCGATCTGCCGCGGCGATGCCAGGCTTTCGAGCCGGTCGCCGAGCGGGCGGTTGCCGATCTGGTCGTGGTTTTGCAGGAAGTTGACGAAGGTCGCGGGCGGCAGCTCGCCGCTCGCCTCGCCGCGCGGCTTCTTGCCCCAGAACTCCGAAATCTCGCCCTGGTAGACGAAGCCGGAGGCGAGCGCGCGCGCCAGATCGAGGCGCGGCGTCTGGTAATCCGCGTAATATCCGGCGAGCTCGCCGGTCAGCATCACATGCCAGACGTGATGATAGTCGTCGTTCCACTGCGCGCGATATTTGCCGTTCGGCGGCTCCTGCGCGGCATCGAGCAAGGTGGCGCGGTTGTCGCCGTTCTCCAGCACGAGATGGATGTGGCGGCCCGTCGCCTTGGCGAGCTCGCCGGCGGCGACGCTGAGGTCCTGCAGCATCGACTGCTCGCCGGGCGCCGCCAAGATGTGGTTGGCGGCGTCCAGTCGCAATCCGTCGAAGCGATAGTCGGAAAGCCAGGACAGCGCATTCTCGACCGCGAAGGCGCGCACCTGCGGCACGCGGTAGTCGATCGCGCTGCCCCAGGGGGTGTGCGCATCCGTGAAGAAAGCCGGCGCATAGCGGCCGAGGTAATTCCCCTCGGGGCCGAAATGATTGTAGACGACGTCGAGGAACACCATCAGCCCGCGCAGATGTGCCTCGTCGATCAGCGTCTTCAGGTCTTCGGGGCGGCCATAGGCGCTGTCGGGTGCATACCAAAGCACGCCGTCATAGCCCCAGCCGCGGCGTCCCGCGAAATCCGCCAACGGCATCAATTCCAGCGCGGTGATGCCCGTCGCGGCGAGATGATCGAGCTTGTCGATCATGCCGCGGTAGGTGCCTTCAGGGGTGAAGGTGCCGACATGAGTCTCGATCAGCACGGTCTCTTCCCAGGGACGTCCGCGCCAATCGCGCGCGCGCCAGGGAAAAGCATCATGATCGATCACCTCGCTCGGGCCGAACACATCATCCGGCTGGAAGGCCGAAGCCGGATCTGGCACGTCGATCTCGTCGTCGATCCTGAACTTGTAATCGCGGCCTGCGCGCAGGCCCGCGATCTCGGTCACGTACCAGCCATCCTGCCGGCGCTGCATCGCATGCCGTCGCTCGAGCAGGAGGTCGACACGGCGCGCGCCAGGTGCCCACAGGCGGAACGAAACGCCGTCCTTCGTCGGTCTCGCCCCGAAGGATGGCCTCATAGCGCCCCCGCGAAGGCGAGCACGGAGCGCGGCGGCGCCTTGCTGTCGCTTCCGGGCAGGAAGTCGACCGTGTTCAGCTTGGCATCCGTCGTGTTCAGGATCTGCTGCCAGCTCTTGTATTCGGTCATTTTGGGCAATTTGAATGCGATCTCTTCGGGCGCGGCGTTCAGTACGATAAAGATCGCAGCTCCACCCGGTTCCATCGGTCCCATCACATAGGAGAGGAACCGCCCATCCGGGAATGTCCAGTCGCTCTCCGTCATCTCGTCCCCGGCGGGGGTCAGCCACAGCGCGCCGTATGAGATGCCGTCCTTGGGCCGGCCGTCGAGCCAGCGATGGCTGCGAAGCTGCGAAAACCGGCGGCGGATGTCGGCGAGATGGGCGACGAAGTCGATCATGTCGTCGCCCTCCTTGCCGAGATTGTCCCAGCCGACCCAGCCGATTTCGTTGTCCTGGCAATAGGCGTTGTTGTTGCCCGATTGCGAGTTGCCGACCTCGTCGCCGGCGAGGATCAGGGGAACACCCTGCGCCAGCATCAGGCAGGCCAGCACGTTCTTGCGGAGCTGGCGGCGCAAGCTGATGATATCAGGATCGTCGGTCGGACCTTCGACGCCGCAATTGTTGCTGTGGTTGTCGTTGGAGCCGTCGCGGTTGTCTTCGCCGTTGGCCTCGTTGTGCTTCTCGTTGTAGCTGAAGAGGTCGGCGAGCGTGAAGCCGTCGTGGACGGTGATGTGGTTGATGCTGGCGCGCGGGCGCCGTCCGTCATGGTTGAACAGGTCGGACGACGCCGTCATGCGGCTGGAGATGTCGCCGATCAGGCTGCCTTCGCCGCTCCAGTAGCGGCGCATCGCGCTGCGATAGCGGTCGTTCCATTCCGACCATTGCGAGGGGAAGGCGCCGACCTGGTAGCCGCCGAGGCCGAGGTCCCACGGTTCGGCGACGAGCTTGACGGTCGCCAGCACCGGATCCTGGCGGATCGCGGTCAGGAACGAGATGCCGCGATCAAAGCCGTTCGGGCCGCGCGCCAGTGTGGTGGCGAGGTCGAAGCGGAAGCCGTCGACGTGGCAGACCTCGACCCAGTAGCGCAGCGAATCCATCACCATCTGCAGCACGCGCGGATGGGTGAGGTTGACCGACGAGCCGCAGCCGGTGAAGTCGTCGTAATAGCGCGGGTTCTCGCGGTTCAGCCAGTAATAGGAGGCGTTGTCGATGCCGCGGTAGCACAGCGTCGGGCCGAGATGGTTGCCTTCGGCGGTGTGGTTGTAGACGACGTCGAGCATCACCTCGATGCCGGCATCGTGCAGCCGCGCCACCGTGGTGCGGAAGGAGTCGAGGGCGTTGTCCTGGGCGTAACGCGACTCGGGAGCGAAGAAGGATAGCGTGTTGTAGCCCCAGTAATTGGCGAGCTTCTTCTCCACCAGGATGCGGTCGTCGACGAAGCTGTGCACTGGCAGCAGCTCGACCGTGGTGACGCCGAGCTTCTTCAGATGCTCGATCATCGCCGGCGAGGACAGGCCGCCATAGGTGCCGCGCAGGTTCGGCGGCACGTCGTCGCGCTTCTGGGTCAAACCCTTGACGTGAGCTTCGTAGATGACGGTGTCTTCCCAGGGGATGTTGGGACGGATCTCGCGGCGGCCCCAGTTGAAGGTCTCGTCGACAACGACGGCCTTGGGCATGCCGCGGGCGTTGTCGCGCCGGTCGAAGGACAGGTCCTCGCGCGGTGAGCCGGTGCGGTAGGCAAAATGCGCATCGCTCCAGACCAGACGTCCCGCGAGCCGCTTGGCATAGGGATCGAGCAGCAGCTTGTTGGCGTTGAAGCGATGGCCGTGCTCGGGCTCGTAGGGGCCGTGCACGCGATAACCGTAGAGCTGGCCCGGCGAGACGTCGTTGAGATAGCCGTGCCAGACGTCCTCGGTCCGCTCTGGCAGCTCGATCCGTTCGAGCTCGCGGCGGCCTTGGCTGTCGAACAGGCAGAGCTCGACCTTCTGCGCGTTGGCGGAGAACAACGCGAAATTGGTGCCGCGTCCGTCCCAGCTTGCGCCGAGGCGTGCGGGCGATCCGGCAGTCAGGCGCATGGGTCAGCTTTCCGGAACGAGGAAGATCGCGGCAAGCGGCGGAATGGTGAGGCGAAGCTCGGGCGTCTTGCCGTCAGCGGCATGGACCTCGCCGATGTTCCCGACATTGCTGCCGCCATAATGGGCGGAGTCCGAATTCAACACTTCCTTCCACTTGCCGGCAAAGGGCACGCGAACGCGATAATTGCGGTAGACGTTCGGAGAGAAGTTGACGATGACGAGGCACCGCGCGTGCTCGTCAAATCCCTTGCGCAGCCAGGCGAACACGTTGCGATTGGCGTCATCCGTGATCAGCCATTCGAAACCGGCCTGGTCGCAGTCCATCTGGTGCAGCGCCGGCACCGCGCGGTAGAGCCGGTTGAGGTCGCGGATCAATGACTGGATGCCGGAATGGTATTTGTATTCGAGCAGATGCCAGTCCAGCGACTGGTCGTGATTCCATTCGCGGCTCTGCGCGATTTCCGCGCCCATGAACAGGAGCTTCTTGCCGGGATGACCGAACATGAAGCTGTAATAGGCGCGCAAATTCGCAAAGCGCTGCCACTCGTCGCCGGGCATGCGGCCCAGAATCGAGCGCTTGCCGTGGACGACCTCGTCATGCGAGAGCGGCAGGATGAAGTTTTCCGAGAACGCGTAGTGCAGGCCGAACAGGATCTCGCCGTGGTGGTGCTTGCGGTGGATCGGATCCTTGCTGATGTAGTTCAGGGTGTCGTGCATCCACCCCATGTTCCATTTGTAGCCGAAGCCGAGCCCGCCGAATTCGACCGGACGGGAGACCTGCGGCCAGGCGGTGGATTCTTCCGCCGCGGTGGTCGCCTGCGGGAAGCGGGCGAACACCTCGGTGTTGAAGCGGCGCAGGAAGTTGATCGCCTCGATGTTTTCGCGGCCGCCATACTGGTTCGGAATCCACGCGCCCGGCGGCCGGCTGTAGTCGAGATAGAGCATGGACGCCACCGCATCGACGCGTAGGCCGTCGATGGCATAGCGCTCCATCCAGAACAGCGCGTTCGACACCAGGAAGTTCGTCACTTCGGTGCGGCCGTAATTGTAGATCAGCGTGCCCCAATCGAGGTGGCGGCCCTGCAGCGGGTTGGCGTGCTCGTACAGCGCGGTGCCGTCGAAGCTGCCGAGGCCGTGCGGATCGTCGGGGAAGTGGCCGGGCACCCAGTCGAGCAACACGCCGACGCCTTCCCGGTGGCAGGCATCGATGAGCGCGGCGAAATCCTCAGGAGTGCCGAAGCGACTGGTTGGCGCGAACAGACCGGTCGGCTGATAGCCCCAGGATCCGTCGAACGGATGCTCGCTCACGGGCAGGAATTCGAGATGAGTGAAGCCCATGTCGCGGGCGTAGGCCGGCAGCTGCTCGGCCAGCTCGCGATAGGTCAGCCACTCCTCGCCGTTCTTGCGCCGCCACGAGCCGAGATGGACCTCGTAAATCGACATCGGTGCCGACAGCGCGTTGATGCCGTCGGGCGCAGGCCGCGGCCGCGCCAGATGCGCCTCGTCGAACACGATGGAGGCCGTCTTCGGACGAACCTCGCTCGCAAACGCCAGCGGATCGGATTTCAGCGGCAGCAGATGACCGTGCGGTCCGATGATCTCGAACTTGTAGTGATCGCCGGACTTCGCGTGCGGAATGAACAATTCCCAATAGCCCGCGCCGCGCACCCGCATCGGATGCCGCCGTCCGTCCCAGAAATTGAAATCGCCGACCACGGACACGCGGCGTGCGTTCGGTGCCAGCACCACGAAGCCGATGCCGTCGATGCCCTCGAGCCGCATCGGATGCGCGCCGAGCTTGTCGTAGAGCCGCTGGTGAGTGCCCTCGCCGAGCAGATACAGGTCGAAATCGGTCAGGATCGGCGGAAAGCGATAGGCGTCCTCGAATTCGACGACGTTGCCGCCGAATTTCGCGCGCAGCTGATAGCGCTTGGAGCCGTTGGGCAGGGCGCCGATGAACAGCCCGGCATCATGCACGCGGTCGAGCGGCGCGACCTCGCCGTGTTCGCCGACCGCCTCGACATTGGAGGCCTCGGGCAAGAACGCGCGCACCACGCTTCTGCCGCCCTCGGGGTGCAGCCCGAGATAGTGGAAGGGATCGGAGTGGCGGCCCTCGATGATCGCATAGGCCTCGGCGGGCAATTTAGGCATGGGCTTCGCTCTTGGTGCTGGACAGAATGCGAAGCAGTCCGGTCAGCGGCGCATGGAGCCCCTCGGGCCGGTGGGACAGCTCGTACTCTACGTCTTCGAAGGCTTGATCAAGCAGGAAATACCTCAACAGGCCTTCCCAGGATTTCCGGTCCTCCGGCCACAGCCGCCGATCGGTCATGGCTTCGCGATAGGCAGACAGGAAAGTGGCGTTGGCTCGTTCGCGCCATTCCTGGAGGGCGGTCGTGAGCCGGTCCTGCTCCTCGGAGGCGCCCGTCAGCGCGCGGCTCAGCGCTGCGGTGACGGACAGATCGATCGAGCGGATCAGGCCGGCGACGTCGCGCGCGGCCGGCAGCTTGCGCCGCTTGTCGGCCAGCGGCAGACGCGGATTGCCGTCGAAGTCGATGATGAAGATATCGTCCTTCACGATCAGAGTCTGCCCGAGGCGGAAGTCGCCATGATGACGGATGTTCAACCCGCCCATCCCGGAAGGCAAGAGCGCATTCAGCTGGTTCAGCAGGCTCACGCGCAGCGCCATGAGCCGGTCGATCAGCGGCCGGTCCGCTTCCCGCAGCCCGTCGCGGCTGTCGGCCAGTCGCTGAAGCACCCGCTCGACGCGCGCCTTGAGGCCGGACACGAGGGCTTCGACATGCGCGGGGCCGATCGGCTCGGGAGCGAGATCGTCCGCCTTCGCAGCGGCCAGGGCGACATGCAGCTCGGCGAGCCTCCTGCCGATCTGTGCGATGAAGTGCAGGTAAAGCGTCTGCTCCTGGGTCTCGCGGGGCGCTTCGCCCGCAATCAACACGCGCTGTTCGTCGATATAGCGATCGAGATAGCCTGTGGTCACGGTCCAGCCGTCGCCCTGGTTCTCGACATAGGCATGCAGCACGCCGACCGCGCTGCGCCGGCCGTCTTCGACCAGTTCGACGCTGCCGAGCAACGCCGGTGCATTGCCAAAGCGCGCGACCTCGGTGAGATATTGGCCGATCTCGATCTCGGGACTGATGCCGCTTTCGAGCTGACGATAGATCTTGGCGACGTACTGGTTGTCGACCAGCGCGGTGCTGTTCGACTGCTCGATGGCGCGGATGCGCTCGGGCTCCTTGACCGCGTAGTCGGCGAACCGGCTGGTCGCCTTGAACTCGAGCCGCAGATTGTTCTCTTCCACCACCAGATCTTGCGACAGATTGCGCAGGAACAGGCCGATGAAGATCTGGTCGGTGGCAACGTCCAGCAGCGTGCCTTCGCGCGCGCCCTGGCGCACCGCGGCGAGCGCTTTCGGGTTGAAGCGCTCGCGGTCGAAGCGCACCCATTCGATCTGCATCGGCAGCACGTAGCGCGGACCGTCCTGCGCGGCCGTTTCGAAGAACGCAATCCAGGGGCGGTTGTCGCCGATGTCGCAGAACGGCACCGCCGAAGTCAGCGTGGTCTTGATCTGCTTGGGATTATGCTCCGGATACCACCGCGTCCGCGACAGGAATCCGGGTAGCACGTCGCGCTCGAACACGCTGCGCTCGCGGGCGAGCGACACCCAGTTCGAGTTCACCGGCACCACCAGCGTCTCGAACTCCGGCACCGCGCGCGGCGTCACCGGCTCGGACTTGTCGCGCTCCTGGAGCTGGAACCAGTAGAAGCCGTAAGGCCCCAGCGTGATCATGTAGGGCAGCTCGCCGATCGCGGGGAAGCGGGTGCGGCCGAGCATCTCCTGCGGGATGCGGTCCTTCCACGGCGACAGATCGAGCTCGGTCGCCTGCGCCGCGCGCGAAAGGTTGGCGACGCACAGGATTACCTCGTCGTGATATTGCCGCACATAGGCCAGCACGGCGCGGTTGGCCGGGCGGATGAAGGTCATGGTGCCGCGGCCGAAGGCGAGCGTCGACTTGCGCACCGAG
>RXJC01000622.1:15547-28205 GCA_003963435.1 Bradyrhizobiaceae bacterium
ATCAGCCGCTTGGTGGCGCTGAGCAGCGAGGAGAGGCTGCGCGACTGCGCCTCCACGTTCACGGACTGGTATCCGTAAACGGGATCCATGATCGGGGGCGCGTAGAGGCGAGCGGGGTCGCAGCGCGAGAAGCCGCCATTGCGGTCCGGGCTCCACTGCATCGGCGTGCGCACGCCGTTGCGGTCGCCGAGATAGATGTTGTCGCCCATCCCGATCTCGTCGCCGTAGTAGATGATCGGCGTGCCGGGAAAGGACAGCAGCAGCGAGTTCATCAGCTCGATCTTGCGCCGGTCGTTGTCCATCAGCGGCGCGAGGCGGCGGCGGATGCCGACATTGATGCGGGCGCGCGGATCGTTGGCGTAGGTGGTCCAGAGATAGTCGCGCTCGACGTCGGTGACCATCTCCAGCGTCAGCTCGTCATGGTTGCGCAGGAACAGCGCCCATTGGCAGCTCGCCGGAATGTCCGGTGTCTGGCGCAGAATGTCGGTGATCGGGAAGCGGTCCTCCTGCGCGATCGCCATGTAGATGCGCGGCATCAGCGGGAAGTGATAAGCCATGTGGCATTCGTCGCCGCGGCCGAAATATTCCTGCACGTCCTCGGGCCATTGATTGGCTTCGGCCAGCAGCAGCTTGCCCTTGGAGTAGGAATCCAGCTCCTGGCGCAGCCGCTTGATGATCGCATGCGTCTCGGGAAGGTTCTCGTTCGAGGTGCCTTCGCGCTCGCACAGATACGGGATGGCGTCCAGGCGGAAGCCGTCGACGCCGGCGTCGAGCCAGCGCTTCATCACCTGGATCAGCGCGCTGACCACGCGCGGATTGTCGAAATTGAGGTCCGGTTGGTGCGAGAAGAAGCGGTGCCAGTAGAACGCGCCGGCCTCGTGATCCCAGGTCCAGTTCGACTTCTCGGTGTCGGTGAAGATGATGCGCGTGCCCAGGTATTTCTGGTCGGTGTCGCTCCAGACATACCAGTTGCGGGCGCTGGAGCCCGGTTGGCTGCGGCGCGCGCGCTTGAACCATTTGTGCTGGTCCGAGGTGTGGTTGACGACGAGCTCGGTGATGACGCGCAGGCCCCGCTTCTGCGCTTCCTGGATGAAGCGCTTGAAGTCCTTCATGGTCCCGAAATCGGGATTGACCGATCCGTAGTCGGCGATGTCGTAGCCGTCGTCCCGTCCGGGCGAGGGATAGAACGGCAGCAGCCACAGCGCGGTCACGCCGAGGTCCTGAAGATAGGGCAGCTTCTCGGTCAGGCCGGCGAAGTCGCCGATGCCGTCATTGTTGCTGTCGGCGAACGCCTTGACGTGGAGCTGGTAGATGATGGCGTCCTTGTACCAGAGCTCGTCCACGATATCGGCAGCCTCAGCCTTCTTGGTGTCGACGGATGATAGAACGTTCATGGTCTGCCCCCCTTACGCCAGGCAGCGGAACAACAGCGCCGGATCGCGGTCGGGATCGATACGCAACCTGATCCCGCCCCATTCGATGCGGGACCGTTCGCCGGTGAGGAGGTTTTCGAGTGTCGTCACATGGTGCCGCTGCCCGCCGGCGTCAACCGTGACGTCGCCGAGCGGCAGCCAGCATTCGCGCATGTGGTCGGAAAGGGCAATCACGACGAGCACGGTGTTGGCAGGCTCGGCCGCTTCCTTGACGAAGGCGATGGTTTCGCCGTCTTCGATGCCGAGAAAACGCAAATTCGTCGTCTGCTGGAGCGCGGCATTGTCGTTGCGGATGCGGTTGAGCTCGGCAATGTAGGCCTTGATGTTGCCGGGCTGGTCCCAGTCGCGCTGCTTGATCTGATATTTCTCGGAATCGAGATATTCCTCACGGCCGGGGATCGCCTCGTGCTCCAGCAGCTCGAACCCGCTGTACATTCCGTAACTGCCCGACAAGGTCGCCGCCAGCGCAATACGCGACTTGAACGCCCAGGCCTGCCCGCCCTGGAGATGATAAGGCAGCAGGTCGGGCGTGTTGACGAACAGGTTCGGTCGATAGAAATCGCGCTCGGGATAACGCGTCAGCTCGGCGAAATATTGCTCGAGCTCCCATCGCGAGGTGCGCCAGGGGAAATAGGTGAAGGACTGCGCAAAGCCGAGCTTGGCGAGGCCCTTCATCAGCTTCGGCCTTGCAAACGTCTTGGAGAACAGGATCACCTCGGGATGGCGGCGGCGGATGTCGCGGATCAGCCAGTCCCAGAACGGAAGCGGCGCGGTGTCGTGATTGTCGATGGCGAAGATGGTGACACCATGGTCGATCCAGAACAGCATGGCGTCGCGAAAGGCGTTCCACAGGCCGATGCGGTCGACCGAGGCGAAATCGGGAATCACGATGTCGGAATAGGGGCCGTCCGCCGTTCGCACCGAGCGGTCCGGCCGCCATTTGAACCATTCCGGATGCTGCGTCAGCCAGGGATGGTCGGGTGAGCATTGCACGGCGAAATCGAGCGCCAGCTCCAAGCCGTATTCCAGGCAGGTGGCAACGAGCGCGCGAAAATCTTCGATGGTGCCGAGTTCGGGGTGCAGCGCATCGTGGCCGCCCTCGGCGGATCCGATCGCGTAGGGCGAGCCGGGTTCGCCTTCGGTTGCCACCGGCGCGTTGTTGCGGCCCTTGCGGCGGCTGTGGCCGATCGGGTGGATCGGGGTGAAATAGAGCACGTCAAAACCCATCGCCGCGATATCAGGCACGCGGGCGATGCAGTCGCGCAGCGTGCCGTGCCGGCCGGGGATCGGGCTCTGGCTGTGCGGCATCATCTGATACCAGGCGCCGAACCGCGCTCGGTCGCGGTCGACGATCAGCGGGAAGGGCTGCGAGCGGGTCAGGTCGGGACGGGCCTGGCTCTCGGCCATGGCATCGCCGAGCTCGGTCGCGAGCAGCGAGGTGACGTCGCCGGTTTGCAGATAATCCTCGCATTGCCTGACGATGATGGCCGCGGCTTCCTGCGGCGCGCCATGCGCCTTGGTCAGGAGGCCCGCCCCCTCGATCGCGTCGAGGCTGACATCGGCGCCGGTTCGCTGCTTGCGCGCGACGGCGTGGGACCAGGTGGCGAACTCGTCGGTCCATGCCTCGATCGCATAGACATATTGGCCGGGCTCCAGTGGCGTGAACGCGCCGGACCAGCGGTCATTGCCGTGATGGGTCATCGGCTCGCACCGCCAGTCCCGGTCCTGCTCAGGGCGCCAGAGCAGCGCGGCGCCGACCACGGCATCGCCGTCACGGAAAACATCGGCCCAGACCTCGACGCGTTCGCCCGCGATCCGCTTCACGGCGAAGCGGCCGCCATCGATCGCGGGATAGACGTCTTCGATGAGGAAAGCGCTGCCGGCTGCGGCACTTTCGACAGTTTGAATTGTCTTGTTCACGGTGATGCCATTGACAAGAAAGCAGGGGCCCGTTTCCCTTGTCGGGAACCTACACTTGATACCTATATAGAAAGCCGCTTGTGTGTCATTAGTTCCGCGTGGGAACGGCAGCCATGGTTTGTGAGTTGACCCCGACTAACGTCTTCCGCTGCCTCATTAAAATCGATGCCCCCGGCAAGTGGGTGGCCTGCAAGCTGCGTGCCGAATGGACCTTTTAGCTCAAGCCCGGATCAAGGGCGTTCAGTCCGAATTCATCGATGCTCTGGGAAAGCTGCGGGTCACCGATCCCGTGGCGCTCAAATCCATCCTCGACGCCCTGCCGGAGAAGCGGGTGTACCGCTTCGTCGCCGGGCCGGTGGTGGTTCGTGCGCTCGGGCATCCGCGCACGGAGCTCGCGGCGGTCGGCGCGCCTCCGCTTAACTGGAAATTGTCCGCAAACGGCAATGTGATCGCGCAAGGCGAAACGCGCGAGCCCGTGATCGCATGGCCCGCCGGCCTGCCGCTCGGCTATCACCGCTTGACACTGACCGATGCCGAAGGTGTGACGGAAGAGGTGCCGATGATCGTGGCGCCCGAGCGGGCCTTCGGCGGCGATTTCGACCGCGGCTGGCTGCTCGCCGTGCAGCTCTACAGCGTCCGTTCGAGCTGCAATTGGGGCATCGGCGACTTCACGGACCTTGCCGATCTGGTCCGCCTCGCCAAGCAGCTCGGGGCCGACGGCGTCGGGCTCAATCCGCTGCACGTCCTGTTCGACGACCATCCGGCCGATTGCAGCCCGTATTCGCCGAACAGCCGGCTGTTCCTCAATCCGCTCTATATCGACGTCGAGGCGATCCCGGAATTTTCCGCAGACCTCGTGCCCGATGCGGCGGCAACTGCAGCCCGTCTGCGCGAGGGTGATCGAGTGCCCTACGCCGACATGGCGGCGTTGAAATGGCTGGCTCTGCGGGCCGCCTTCAACAGCTTCGTGACCAGTGCGAGCGCGGTGCGCCGCAAGGAATTTGACGCCTTCCGCAGCGCCCGCGCGCCGCTGTTGTCCCGCTTCGCCTGTTTCGAGGTCTTGCGCCATCGCTTCGCCGCGCCGTGGTGGGAATGGCCGCACGAATGGCGGCAGCCGGACGAGGCCAAATGCGCCGAGCTGCGCAACGGTCCCGACAAGCGCGAGGTCGAATTCGTCGAATTCGTGCAATGGATTGCGGACAGCCAACTGCATGCCGCCAAGGAGCTCGCCAGCGGGCTCGGCATGCGGGTCGGGCTCTATCTCGACGTCGCCGTCGGGGTGCAGTCCAACGGCTTCGATGCCTGGAACGAGCAGATGGCGATCTCCCGTCATCTCGCCGTCGGCGCGCCGCCCGACGTGCTCAACACCGTCGGGCAGGATTGGGGCCTTGCCGGCTTCAACGCCGGCGGCCTGGAAGCGCAGTCCTTCGTGCCGTTCGCCGACATGCTGGCGGCCTCGATGCGCCATGCCGGCGCCATCAGGCTCGACCACGTGCTCGGCCTGAAGCGGCTTTATCTCGTGCCGCGCGGCTTCAAGCCCGACAACGGCGCCTATGTGCAGATGCCGTTCGAGGCGCTGCTCGGCGTCGTGGCTCGCGAGAGCGCGGCCCACAAATGCATCGTGATCGGCGAGGATCTCGGCACCGTGCCGGAAGGTTTCCGCGAGATGATGCAGGATTTCGGCATCTGGTCCTATCTCGTCATGATGTTCGAGCGCGACGATGCCGGGCATTTCCGCAACGTCGATCATTACCGGCCGAATGCGCTGGTCACGCTGAACACGCATGATCTGTCGACCTATGCCGGCTGGCGCTCCTTCAGCGACCTCAAGATGAAGCGCTCGCTCGGGCTCGATCCCGGCGAGAACGACCAGGCGCGCTGGGATGCGCTCGGCGCCCTCGACGAGATCCTGCGCCAGAACGGCATCAAGGCCAACGACCTCTATTCGGTGCTCGCCTTCCTGTCGCGGACCCCGTCGCGGCTGCTCGCGGTGTCGATGGAGGACCTGCTCGGCGTCATCGACCAGCCCAACATTCCCGGCACCATCAACGAGCACCCGAACTGGCGCCAGCGACTTCCCGACGCGCTCGACAAGATCGCCGCGAAGATCGACCTCACGGCCTTGCGAGCGGCGACGCGGGAACGTTCATTGAACGGCGGGAGTTGATCGGCAGGACTTCCAGGGGCGACTTCCAGGGGCGATTTCCACGTCCGATTTCCAGGCTCGCACGACATTGTCTCAGAGGATCGAAGACTACGCGCTGATCGGTGATTGCGAGACCGCGGCGCTGGTCGGGCGCAACGGCTCGATCGACTGGCTGTGCTGGCCCGCCTTCGATTCCGATGCCTGCTTCGCCGCGATCCTCGGCGATCACAAAAACGGCCGCTGGCTGATCGCACCGCACGAGGCCGCGACCTCGATCTCGCGCCGCTATCTCGGCAACACTCTCATCCTCGAGACGCGCTTCGAGACGAAAG
Organism: Bradyrhizobiaceae bacterium; assembly: GCA_003963435.1. Taxonomy (GTDB): domain Bacteria; phylum Pseudomonadota; class Alphaproteobacteria; order Rhizobiales; family Xanthobacteraceae; genus Bradyrhizobium. The sequence goes on from RXJC01000622.1 coordinate 21,379, forward strand.
ACGGCACCGTCGCGTTGATCGATTTCATGCCGCCGCGCGGCAAGGCGTCCGATATCGTGCGGCTGGTCCGCGGCATCGAGGGCACCGTGAAGATGCGGATGGAGCTCGTCATCCGCTTCGGCTTCGGCGTGGACATTCCCTGGGTGCGGCGCATCGATCATTCCTTGATGGCCATCGCCGGCCAGGACATGACGGTGCTGCGCACGCCGGCGAAGACTCGCGGCGAGGATCTGACCACGGTCTCCGACTTCGAGGTGAAGTGCGGCGAGACCGTGCCGTTCGTGCTGACTTACGGTCCCTCGCATCTCAAGCCGCCCGGGCCGATCGACCCGGACATTGCGCTGCAGGAGACCGAGAAGTTCTGGCAGGACTGGTGCAGCCATTGCACCCGTGACGGCGACTATCAGGACCTCGTCATGCGGTCGCTGATCACGCTGAAGGCGCTGACGTTTGCTCCGACCGGCGGCATCGTCGCGGCGCCAACCACGTCATTACCCGAGAAGCTCGGTGGCACCAGGAATTGGGACTACCGCTTCTGCTGGCTGCGCGATGCCACCTTCACGCTGCTGGCGCTGATGAACTCGGGTTACACCGAGGAAGCCTCGGCCTGGCACAATTGGCTGTTGCGTGCGGCGGCCGGCTCGCCCGCCAACATGCAGATCATGTACGGCATCTGGGGCCAGCGGCGGCTCTTGGAATGGGAGGCCGGCTGGCTCGCCGGCTACGAGGGTGCAAAGCCGGTGCGCGTCGGCAATGCCGCGCATGCGCAGCTTCAGCTCGATGTCTATGGCGAGTTGATCGACGCCTTCCACCAGTCGCGCATGGCCAAGCTCAAGCTGGACGAGGAGACCTGGGAGCTCGAATGCGCCGTGATCCAGCATCTCGCCGAAGTCTGGGACCGGCCCGACCACGGCATCTGGGAGCGGCGCGGAGAGCCGAAGCACTACGTTTTCTCGAAGGTCATGACCTGGGTCGCGTTCGACCGCGGCATCAAGAGCGCCGAGACCTTCGGCTTCAAGGCGCCGCTGCTGCACTGGCGCACGCTTCGCGAGGCCATCCACCGCGACGTCTGCAACAAGGGATTTGACGCGGCGGAAAACGCCTTCGTGGAGTCTTACGGCTCGAAGCTGCTCGATGCATCCGTGTTGCTGCTGCCGGCGGTCGGCTTCCTGCCGGCGGATGACCCGCGCATCCGCGGCACCATCGCGGCCGTCGAGACCCGCTTGATGCGGGACGGCTTCGTGCTGCGGCACGATCCGCGCGAGCTGCCCGCGAACCAGCCGCCGCTCGAAGGCGCGTTCCTGGCCTGCAGCCTGTGGCTGGCCGACGCCTATGTGCTGTCAGGCGATCTCGACAAGGCGCAGGTCCTGTTCGATCGCGTGGTGGGCATTGCGAACGACGTCGGGCTGCTCGCCGAAGAATATGATGCCGTCGCGCGACGCCAGACCGGAAATTTCCCGCAGGCCCTGACCCACATCGCCTTGGTCAACACCGCACATAATTTGTCGGCTGCACGGCAGAAGAGCGAGAAGCCGGCGATGCAGCGGTCGAAATAGTGATCGCGGCTGCTGCAATTGTATCCAGAGCAGAGGTGCGCTCCCTCTCCCGTAAGCGGGAGAGGTTGAAACCGGCAGGCGCCAGCTCAGCCCGCCCCGTTCCGCTTCAGGATCATCTCCATCGCCTCCGCAAAACCGTCCTGTTCGTTGGTCGCGGTGACGTGCGTCGCCTGGTCCTTGACGTTGTCGGTGGCGTTGCCCATGGCGATCGAGATGCCGCTGACGGCGAACATTGCGAGGTCGTTCTGCATGTCGCCGATGGTGGCGACGGCGTCGGTCGAGATGCCGAGGCGCTTGGCCATGGCCTCGACGAACGTGCCCTTGTTGAAGCCGGGCGGGGTAACGTCGAGATAATAGGTCTGCGAGCGCACCGCGGTGGCTTCGCGACCGAGCGCGTCCTGCATCGCTTTCTCGCAGGCGGCGAGGCCGACGGCGTCGGCACTGGCGCCGACGATCTTGCAGGCGCTGGCGAGGTAGGGCGAGAAATCCGTCACGATGGTGGGATCGGCGCGGATGGTGTGCTGCTCATGCGCGACATATCGGCCGCTCGGATTGTCGATCAGCCATTTGTCGGCGGTGAAGAGCCAGATGTCGGCGCCGAACTCGCGCAGGATTGCCAGGGACCGCGCCGCGGCGCTCGCGGGGATCAGGTGCTGCTCGACCGGCCTCATCTCGGGGTCGATGATCGAGGAGCCGTTGAACGGGCCGACCGGCAGCCACAGGGCCAGCGGCTCGATCAGGAAACGCATGCCGATGGCGGGGCGGCTGGACGTGATGGTGAAGCCGATGCCGGCCTGGTGCAGCCGCTGCACCGCATTCCCGGCGCGGTCCGTCAGTGTCTTGTCCTTGGTCAGCAGCGTGCCGTCGACGTCGGACACCACGAGGGAGATTTGCGTCATGGCAGGACCTTCAGTTCGGTTCTCAGCGTTTCGCCCCGCCCAGCTTCAATTGCCGCACCACCCCGTCAACGATCGCTTCGACCGTTTCGTCGATCGAGACGGTGATGACGTGCTCGCCGGCTTCCGGCGGCTCCAGGGTCTCGAACTGGCTCGTCAGCAGCCCGGGCGGCATGAAATGACCCTTGCGGTGGGCGAGCCGCTCGGCAATCAGCTCCCTGGTGCCCTTCAGGAAGACGAAGCGGACATCGTCGCGCCCGCGCAGCAGCACGTCGCGATAGGTGTGCTTCAGCGCCGAGCAGGCGATGATGATGTGCTCACCGCGTTCGCAAACCCGTGCGATCTCGTCGGCGATGGCGTTGAGCCAGGGCCAGCGGTCCTCGTCGGTGAGCGGATGGCCGGCCCGCATCTTCGCGACATTCCTGGCGGGATGGAAGCTGTCGCCGTCCTCGAAACGCCAGCCGAGCCGCTGGCCCAGCGCTTCCGCAACCGTGCTCTTGCCCGAACCCGACACGCCCATCACGATCAACGCACAAGGTGCTTCAACGCCGCCCACGAAATTCCTCCGGAAGCGCGGCTCGGTCGACCAGCCAGACGGTCTCACCATGCGAGCGCGCGCGTGATGCCGGCAAAGTCCCGCCATTGAGGAGGCGCGTCAAGATCGCCTGCTTGTCGTGCCCGGCAATCTCGAACAGCATTTCGTGGCACGATGCCAGGACGGGCAGGGTGAGCGAGACCCGCGGCACGAACGGCGCGACATTGGCCTTGGGCACCCCGACGACCCAGCGCCCGGTTTCCTCGATCTCGGGGAAGCCGGGAAACAGCGAGGCGGTGTGGCCGTCCGGCCCGACACCCATCAGGACCACGTCGAACAGCGGCCGCCGGGGATCGAGGTCTTTGGAGCCATAGAAGGCTTGCAGCTCGCGCGCATAGGCCTCGGCGCTTTGATCGGGACTGTCGGCCGTGGTCGGAATCGGATGGACATGGCCGGCCGGCGCGTTGCGATCGAGAAATGTCGCGCGCGCCACCGCCATGTTGTTGAGAGGATCGCTCTCGGGGACGAAACGCTCGTCACCGATGAACCAATGCACGCGCTGCCACGGGATCTTGCCCTGATACGCCTCGCTGCCGAGCAATTGATAGAGCCTCTTCGGGCTGGAGCCGCCGGTCAGGCAGATCGCGATGCGGCCGGAATTGGCTGCGATCCGTGCCATCACCCGCTCGGCCGCAGCGCGGGCGAGGGCCTCGGCGTCGGCCTCAACGATCAGCTTCGGCTGGAGGGCGGCCGCCGTCACGAAAACTTCCGCCAGCTTCGCCCGTCCCGCCGCAGCAGCTCGTCGGCGCATTTCGGGCCTTCGCTGCCGGCCTCATAAGTCTCGATGCCGTTGGTGCCCGCGCGTTTCCAGGCGTCCAGGAACGGCTGCACGGCCTGCCATCCGGCCTCGACGCCGTCGGCGCGCTGGAACAGGATGTTGTCGCCGATCATGCAGTCGTAGATCAGCGTCTCGTAGCCGGTCGAGGGATCGGCGCGGAAATAGTCGCCGTAGCGGAATTTCATCTCGACGCCGTCGATAGTGACGCTCGGCCCCGGGATCTTGGCGTTGAATTGAAGCTCGATGGTCTCGCTCGGCGCGATGCCGATGGTCAGGAAGTTCTGCGACAGGCGGTCGATCGTGGTCCCTGAGAACATCGACAGCGGCGCCTGCTTGAACTTGATCGCGACCTCCGTGCGCTTGTGCGCCAGCGCCTTGCCGGTGCGCAAGTAAAACGGCACGCCGGCCCAGCGCCAATTGTCGATCATCAGCTTCAGCGCGACATAAGTCTCGGTGGTGCTGCCCGGCTTGACGTCCTCGGTCTTGCGATAGTCCGGGATCTCGTCGTCGCCGATCCGGCCGGCGAGATATTGCGCGCGGACTGAGCTCCTCAGCGCGTCCTCCTGGCTCGGTCGCTGGATCGCGGTGAGCACTTCGGCCTTCTCCGAGCGCACCGAATGCGCATCGAAGCGGGTCGGCGGCTCCATCGCGACCAGAGACATCAGCTGGAACAGATGGTTCGGCACCATGTCGCGCAGCGCGCCGGTGGCATCGTAGAAGCCGCCGCGATGGCCGACGCCAAGCTTCTCCTCCACCGTGATCTGGATATGGTCGATGTGGTTGCGATTCCAGATGGGCTCGAACATGCCGTTGGCGAAGCGCAGCACCAGGATGTTCTGCACCGTCTCCTTGCCGAGATAATGATCGATCCGGTAGATCTGGTGCTCTTCCATGATCTTCAGCAGCTCGGCGTTGAGTGCGCGCGCCGAGGCGAGGTCGGTGCCGAACGGCTTTTCGATCACAAGACGCCGCCAGGCACCGTTCTCCTTCATCAAGCCGGTGCGGCCGAGCTCGCGCGCGGTCGGCGCGAACGCGGCCGGCGGGGTGGCCAGGTAGAACAGGCGGTTGCCGCCGGTGCCTTGCGAGCACTCCAGTGAGTCCAGATGCTCGCGCAGCCGGTCGAATGACAGCGGGTCCTTTGGATCCGCCTCGACGAAGGTGACGCATTGCAGCAGCTGCTTGGCAATGTCGTCGTCCACGGGCCGGGTTGCGAATTCGCGCAAGCCCTTCATCAGGCTCTGGCGCAGCTCGTCGTCGGACTGGCTCTTGCGGGCCACGCCGACGACGCAGAATTTTTCCGGCAACAGGTTCTCGGCGGCCAGATTGTAGAGCGACGGCATCACCAGCCGATGAGTGAGGTCGCCGGTCACGCCAAAGATGACGAAGGCGCAATTTTCCGGTTTGCGCTTGGGCTGGGGATCTTTTGTCACGAATGATGGGCCTTCGCTTGTTACGTCTTATTTCGGCTTCGCAACGCCCGGCAGCTTCGGCTCCTTGTGGCCGCCGAACCCCGCACGCATCGCGGAGAGAATTTTTTCGGCGAAGGTGTGTTCCCGACGGGAACGGAAACGTGTGTAGAGCGCTGCGGTCAGCACTTCGGCCGGCACGGCTTCGTCGATCGCGGCATTCACGGTCCAGCGTCCCTCGCCGGAATCTTCCACGAAGCCGGAATATTCCGACAGCTGCGGGCTGTCGGCGAGCGCGGTCGAGGTGAGGTCGAGCAGCCAGGACGGGATCACCGAGCCGCGCCGCCACACCTCCGCAATGTCGGCGAGATCGAAGTCGTAGCGATGATCCGCCGGCAGCGCCTCGATGTTCGCATTCTTGAGAATGTCAAACCCTTCGGCATAGGCCTGCATCAGGCCGTATTCGATGCCGTTGTGGATCATCTTGACGAAGTGACCGGCGCCGACGGGACCGGCATGGATGTAGCCCTGCTCGATGCGGGGATCGCGCCCCTCCCGTCCCTCCGTGCGTGGAATGTCGCCGGCGCCGGGCGCCAGCGCCGCGAAGATCGGATCGAGCCGGTCGACCACCTGCTTCTCGCCGCCGATCATCATGCAATAACCGCGGTCGAGGCCCCAGACGCCGCCGGAGGTGCCGACGTCGACATAATGGATGCCGCGCGCCTTCAGTGCCTTGCCGCGGCGGACGTCGTCCTGCCAGAAGGTGTTGCCGCCGTCGATGATGACGTCGCCTTCCTGCATCACGCTCGCGATCGTCTCGATCGTGGTCTCGGTGATGTGTCCCGCGGGCAGCATCACCCAGGCGGTGCGCGGCCGCTCGAGTTTCGCGATGAATTCCTCGAGCGTCGCCGAGCCGACCGCGCCGTCGGCGGCGAGGCCTGCCACGGCCTTGGCGTCCTTGTCATAGACCACGGTCGAATGTCCGTGGCGCATCAGGCGGCGAACGATGTTGCCGCCCATCCGGCCGAGGCCGATCATGCCGAGTTGCATTGGCAAACTTCCTTAGTTCAGCGCATCGTTGAGCGCCGCATTGAGGGCCGCAAGACCCTTCTTGAGCCCGCCCTTGAGGTGGACACGCAGCGCGCGCCGGCCCCGTTCGGTGAGCACGTCGAAATCGCCGCGCGCCTGCGCCGCCTTGATCACGCCGAAGCTCGCCTTCTGGCCCGGCACCTGAAGATCCTTGGCGTCGTCGGCGGTGATCTGCAGGAACACGCCGCTGTCGGGCCCGCCCTTGTAGGCTTGCCCCGTCGAGTGCAGGAAGCGTGGACCGAACTCGGCGCAGGTCGCGACCTGCCGTTTCTCGCGCACCTCCAGCCGCATCGCCTGCAGCGCGTCGATCGTCGCCTTGTCGCGCGCGATGTAGCCGAGCAGGGCGACATAGTCGCCGTCGCCCGAGCGCGACAAATGCGCCTTCAGCCAGGACTTGAGATCGCCATTGGCGCCGGCGGCGCGCAGCGCCGTGGCGTTGGCCTCATCCGTGTAGAGATCGGCCTCGTCCGTGCTGACCACCGGCTGCTCCTTCGGCAGCGCGCCGGT
>RXJC01000300.1 GCA_003963435.1 Bradyrhizobiaceae bacterium
AGTCCGGCGATGCCGGCATCTTCGGCCGGCTCGAGGAGGAGATCGAAACGCTGCGCGAGGCCGGCATCGGCTACGAGATCGTTCCCGGCGTCACCTCGGCGTGCGCCGCAGCGGCCCAGGCCGGCATTCCCCTGACGCGCCGCCACACCTCGCGCCGGGTGCAGTTCATCACCGGCGCCGACGTCACCGGCGAGCTGCCGCCGGACCTGAACTGGGCGGCGCTGGCCGATCCTGACGCGACGACCGTGGTCTATATGGGCCGGCGCACCTTTCCGGCGCTTGCCGCAAAATTGATTGCGCATGGCCTCGCCGCGGAGACCCCGGCGCTGGTCGCCGAATCCCTCGGGCGTTCCGACGAGCGGCTGGTCCGCACCACCATTGCCGAGCTGGCCGAGCAGCTTGCCCGTGGCGGCGCGCCGTCCACTGCCGCTGTGATCCTGTTCGGCGCGCTGGCAGGGGATTATCCGTCATGATCGCTCGCCCCTTGACGCAGGCTCGCCGAAAGGCGCACACAGGAGCAGCATGGTGCTCAACGCGGCGCAAAGCGCCGGAGCATAATCGGGAATGGGGGTGGGCGGACCCAGTTGCGGCGCCCAAAACCCCAGCCGCCCCCGCGACTGTAAGCGGTGAGGGGCTCCGATCAGCCACTGGGCCGCAAGGCTTGGGAAGGCCGGAGAACCCAGTGAACCGCGAGCCAGGAGACCGGCCGTGCACGTTTTGAGGCCAAGGCCGTCGGGTGTGACGGCAGGAAGGAATTGAGCCATGCATATCGAACCCGGCATCGTGACGGGCGCCAAGCTCGTGTTGAGTTACGCAACCGGCATCGCCGCAGGCGGCGTTGCCCTGAAGCTCGCGGCCGAAACCGTGCGCGAGCAGGGCGTCGGCTCGTTCGCAGGCCGGACGCTCGCCACCACCGCTCTCGTCTTCACCTTCTTCGAGATACTGCCGCACTTCCCGGTCGGCGTCTCCGAAGTGCACTTCATCCTCGGCTCGACCTTGTTCCTGCTGTTCGGCGCCGCGCCCGCCGCGTTCGGCCTTGCCTTCGGCCTGCTGCTGCAGGGCGTGTTCTTCGAGCCGGCCGACATCCCGCAATACGGCATGAACGTCACGACGCTCCTGGTGCCGCTGTTCGCGATCCAGGCGATCGCCAGCCGCATCATCTCGCGCAACACCGCCTATGTCGATTTGAAGTATCGCCAGGCGCTGGCGTTGTCGACGACCTACCAGGCCGGCGTGATCGCCTGGGTGGCGTTCTGGGCCCTCTATGGTTCCGGCTTTGCCATGAGCAACCTCGCCAATATCGCGACGTTCGCGGCCTCCTATGCGCTGGTCATCGTGATCGAGCCGCTGGCCGATCTTGCCGTGCTGGCGCTGGCAAAATCGCTGCGCGGCGTCACTGCGCCCGGCCTCGTCACCCCGCGCCTGCATAACGCGGCTTAAGAGAGATAAGGGGCGGCCGTCATGGCCGCCCCCAGCGCCCGCGATGTTCACGCTCTCGCTGATCGGCATCGGTTGCGGCGATCCCGGCCAGCTCACGCGCGCCGCCGTTCAAGCCATCAACGCCGCCGATCTCATCCTGATCCCGCGCAAGGGAACGGCGAAGTCCGATCTCGCCGATCTCAGGCGGATGATCTGCGCCGATGTTCTGACCAATCCAACGACGCGCATCGCCGCGTTCGATCTTCCCGTGCGCGATGCGGCCGAGGCGGACTACCGCAAGGGCGTGGACGACTGGCACGATGCGGTGGCCGCGACCTGGCAGCAGGCGATTGCAAATCATCTCGAAGGCGAGGGCAAGGTCGCGCTGCTGATCTGGGGCGATCCTTCGCTGTATGATTCCTCGCTGCGCATCGCGCGGCGGCTTGATCCCTTGCCCAAGATCGAGGTCGTGCCCGGCATCACCTCGATCCAGGCCCTGTGCGCGGCACATGCGCTGCCGCTCAACGACATCGGCGAGCCATTCCTGGTCACGACCGGCCGGCGCCTCCGCGAAAACGGCTGGCCGCAAGGCGTCGACACTGTCGTCGTGATGCTCGACGGCGGCACGGCGTTCCAGTCGCTCGATCCCGGAGGGGTTCACATCTATTGGGGCGCCTATCTCGGCATGCAAGATCAGATCATCATGTCCGGCGCGCTCGCCGAAATCGGCCCGCGCATCGTCGCGGCACGGCAGGAGGCGCGCGAGCGGCACGGCTGGATCATGGACAGCTACATCCTCAAGCGCGTGGGTTAGGCGAGGCAGCATGCTCCCCGAATGGGTCACCCAACAATGCCCCGAGATCTCCGCGGTCCATCGCGAGGCGGCGGTGGCGCGCCAGGCGCAGCTGACAAAACCGACCGGCGCGCTCGGACGGCTGGAGCAGCTTGCGATCGAGCTTGCGGGCCTGCAGGCGACCGAGCAGCCGCGCGCCGCGCGCGTGCCGATCATCGTCTTCGCCGGCGACCACGGCGTCGTCGCGCAGGGCGTCTCGGCCTATCCGCAAGAAGTGACCATCGCAATGATGGCAAATTTTGCCGCCGGCGGTGCCGCGATCTCCGTGCTGGCCCGTGAGCTTGGCTCCAGCCTGGAGGTCGTCGACGCCGGCACGCTGGCAAATGAAGAGATGGCGGGAATCGTCACCGACAAGCCGCGCCGCGGCACGCGCGATTTCAGCGCGGAGGCTGCGCTCACGCCCGCGGAGCTGGCCTTCGCCTTCGAGGCCG
>RXJC01000480.1 GCA_003963435.1 Bradyrhizobiaceae bacterium
GCCTTCAAGTCGCGCGGGCCGTTCACCGTGCCGCGCTCGCAACAGGGCCATCCCGTGATCATCCAGGCCGGCGCCTCCGGGCGCGGCCAGCGCTTTGCCGGACGCTGGGGCGAAGTGATCTTCACCGCTGCGCGCAATCTCGCGGGGGCCAAGGAAGGCTACGCCGCCGTTCGCAACGAAGCCGCCAAGGCCGGCCGCGATCCCGACCAGATGTTCCTCTGCAATCTGACGACGCCAGTCTGCGCGGCGACCAAGACGGAAGCGGAAGACAAGATGGCGCTGATCAACAAGCTGCCGCTGCAGATCGACGCGCTGTCGCTGCTCGCCGAAGCACTCAACTATGATTTCGCCTCCAAGGGTCTCGACGAGCCGCTGACGACGGACGAGCTGAAGAGCATGCAGGGCATTCTCGGCATCCGCGACGGCGTGCTGAAGACTTCGGGCAAGAGCAATCCGAGCGCCCGCGACTTCGTCACCTTCTCCGGCCGCGGCCAGGTCCAGGACGCGATGGTCGGCGGCCCCAAGGAGATCGCGGACAGACTGGAGGAAATGTTCGTCGAGCGCGGCTGCGACGGCTTTGTCATCGCAGCGACCTACGTGCCCGGCTCCTACGCCGATTTCGTCCAGCACGTCGTGCCGGAGCTGCAGCGCCGCGGCCTGTTCCAGAAGGACTATCGCGGCAAGACCCTGCGGGAAAATCTTGGCTTGAAACGGCCCGCGGCCGGCGCCTGGAAGGTGCCACCGCGCGTGGCCGCGGAATAACGGCGAAGGACACACTATGCGCTGGCTGAAATTCACCGCCGCGGGCAAGACGTCCTGGGGCATCGTCGAGACGGACAAGGTCATCGCCGTCGACGGCGATCCCTTCGGTGAATGGCAGCGCACGTCGCGCACGCATCCGCTCGGCGAGGTCAAGATCGAGCTGCCATTGATCCCGCGCACCTTCTATTGTGTCGGGCTGAATTACCTCAAGCACCTGAAAGAGGCTGCCGACAAGGCCGGCACGGTGCCGGCCGTGCCCGACCGGCCCGAGATCGGCTACCGCGCCCAGAACGCGCTGATCGCGCATGACGAGGACGTGGTGATCCCCTCCTTCGCCACGGAGAAGATCCACTACGAGGGCGAGCTCGTCGTTGTCATCGGCAAGAAGGTGAAGCATCTCACCGCAGCGAACGCGATGGACTGCGTGTTCGGCTACACCATCGGCAACGACGTCAGCGAACGCAGCTGGCAGAAGGCCGATCGCGGCCTGTGGCGCGCGAAGAACGCCGACACGTTCAAGCCGATGGGGCCGTGGATCGAGACCGACGCCGATCTAGACCGGATGGAAACGATCGTCCGGGTCAACGGCAAGGAGACCAACCGCTTCGCGACCAACGACATGATCTTCGGCGTGGTGCCGTTCCTGGTCGAGCTGACGAAGTATTTTACCTTGTGGCCCGGCGACGTGATCTGGATGGGCACGGATGGTGCCTCTCCGGATCTCAAGCACGGCGACGTCGTGGAGATCGAGATCAGCGGCGTCGGGACGCTGCGCAACAGGTTCGTGCGGGAGGGGCAGTAGCTCTCGTAGGGTGGGCAAAGGCGCTCTTGCGCCGTGCCCACCACCTCTTGATGCGTCGACAAACGACGTGGGCACGCTTCGCTTTGCCCACCCTACGGCACCTCCCGTAGCTCAAAACGGCAGCGCCACGCTCGACTTGATCTCCTTCAGCACCACGTTGCTGCGGACGTAGCGGATGCCGGGGATGCGGAACATGAACTCGTCGAGGAAGCGGTTATAGGCCGCCATGTCCTGCACGACGACGCGCAAATGATAATCGGCATCCCCCGTGGTCGCAAAACACTCCAGCACCTCGCGGCGCTTGGTCACCCGCGCAACGAACTCGTCGACGAATTTCGCGTCATGCCGCTCCAGCGAGACGTGGAGAATCGCGGACATCGCAAAGCCCGCCTGCTCGCGCGCCACCAGCGCCGCGTAGCCCTGGATGACCCCGCTCTCCTCCAGCGCGCGCACCCGGCGCCAGCAGGCCGAGGTGGACATGCCGACCGCATCGGCGAGCTGTTGGTTGGTGGCTCGACCGTCTTTTTGAAGGTGGGCGAGAATCCGGATGTCCTGGTCTTCGATCATGGGGACCTCACAATTCGATCAATTCTACCAAATTTGGCTATCTTATGCAAAATTGTACCACCAACGACGCCCGCTACGGGATAAATAGGTAAGACCTACCAACCTCCCCGGCATACCCTTCCACGATCAGGCAGGATGCCGCGCGAGGTCCGCCATGGACGCCATTCCATCACTCGATGCCTACGAGCTCTCGGACCGCTACGACCGCGAGGAGGGCCGCGTCTTCCTCACGGGCACGCAGGCCATCGTCCGCATCGCGCTCGATCAGGCGAGGCGCGACCGGGCCCATGGCCTCAACACCGCCGGATTCATCTCCGGCTATCGCGGCTCGCCGCTCGGCGGCGTCGACCTCGAGCTCTGGCGCATCCAGGAACGGTTGCAGCGGGACCGCATCGAATTCCTTCCCGCCGTGAACGAGGACCTCGCCGCGACCGCTGTGCTCGGCTCGCAGCAGGTCGAGACGCAAGGCGACCGCGAGGTCGATGGCGTGTTCGGGCTCTGGTACGGCAAGGGGCCCGGCGTCGACCGCTCCGGCGATGCGCTCAAGCACGGCAATGCCTACGGCTCTTCGCCGCATGGCGGCGTGCTGGTGGTCGCCGGTGACGACCACGGCTGCGTCTCCTCCTCGATGCCGCACCAGTCCGACGTCGCCTTCATGAGCTGGTTCATGCCGACGCTGCATCCGGCCAGCGTCAGCGAGTATCTCGAGTTCGGCGAATACGGCTATGCGCTGAGCCGCTTCTCCGGCATGTGGGTCGGCTTCAAGGCGATCTCGGAGATCGTGGAGTCGGGAGCCTCCGTCGCGCTGCGCCCGCCGCGCGCATTCCGCACGCCGGACTTCACGCCGCCGCCGGGCGGCCTGCACTACCGCTGGCCTGACTTGCCGGGCCCGCAGATCGAGGAGCGGCTGGAGGCGAAGAAGCACGCGGTCTACGCGTTCGCCAAGGCCAATCCGATCGACCGCCACATCTACGACATCCCTGGCGCGACCTACGGCATCGTCACCACAGGCAAGGCGCATCTCGATTTGATGGAAGCGCTGCGGCTGATGGGCCTCGATGAAGCCGCCTGCCGCAGCATCGGCATTGACGTCTACAAGGTCGGCATGGTCTGGCCGCTGGCGTTGCATGACGCCATGGACTTCGTGAAGGGCAAGCGTGAGATCCTCGTGGTCGAGGAGAAGCGCGGCATCATCGAGAGCCAGTTCAAGGAGTATTTTTACGACTATCCCGGCAGCAAGCCCGAACGCATGGTCGGCAAGCACGACGAGCGAGGGGCAAGGCTGATCTCCTGGATCGGCGAATTGTCACCGCGCGCGCTCGCGTCCGTGCTCGCGCGCCGGCTTGATCCGATGTTTCCGGGCCTCAATCTGGCCGCACGCGCAGCCGCCTTGATGCCGGAGGCCGCGCGCACCATCAACGTTCCGGGAGCAACGCGCACGCCGTATTTCTGCTCGGGATGCCCGCACAATACCTCGACGAAAGTGCCCGAGGGATCGAAGGCGCTGGCCGGCATCGGCTGCCATTTCATGGCGAGCTGGATGGACCGGCAGACCTCCTCGCTGATCCAGATGGGCGGCGAAGGCGTGAACTGGGCGGCTTCGTCGCGTTTCACCGGCCGCAAGCACGTGTTCCAGAACCTCGGCGAAGGCACCTATTACCATTCCGGCTCGATGGCGATCCGGCAGGCGATCGCGGCCAAGGCCAACATCACCTACAAGATCCTGTTCAACGACGCGGTGGCGATGACAGGCGGCCAGCCGGTCGACGGCCCGGTCAGCGTGCATGCGATCGCGCACAGCGTCCGTGCCGAGGGCGTGACGCGCATCGCGCTGGTGTCCGACGAGCCCGCACAATTCTCGCCTGCCGACCTGCCGGCCGGAGTCACCATTCATCCGCGCGAGGACATGGACGCCGTGCAGCGCGAGTTGCGCGACATCCCCGGCGTCTCGGTCCTGATCTACCAGCAGACCTGCGCGACCGAGAAGCGGCGCCGGCGCAAGCGCGGGCAGATGGCCGATCCCAAGCGCTTCGCCTATATCAACGATCTCGTCTGCGAAGGTTGCGGCGATTGCTCTGTGGAATCCAACTGCCTCAGCGTCGAGCCCAAAGAGACGCCGTTCGGCCGCAAGCGGCAGATCAACCTGTCGTCCTGCAACAAGGATTTTTCCTGTCTCAACGGCTTCTGCCCGAGCTTCGTCACGATCGAGGGTGCCACGCGCCGGAAGAAAGACGCGAGCCGGATCGACGCGGTCGACCGCGCGGCCAAGCTTCCCCTGCCCTCCATGGTATCGCTCGATCGTCCCTACGACCTGCTCGTGACCGGCGTCGGCGGCACCGGCGTGATCACCGTCGGCGCCCTGATCGGCATGGCCGCGCATCTCGAACGCCGCGGCGTCTCGGTGCTGGATTTCACCGGCTTTGCGCAGAAGTTCGGGCCCGTGCTGAGCTATATCCGGCTCGCGCCTAGCCCTGAGGCGCTGCACCAGGTGCGCATCGACCAGGGTGCGGCCGATGCGTTGATCGGCTGCGATCTCGTGGTCAGCTCCTCGCCGAAGGCTTCGGGCACCTACCACCGCGGCACGCGCGCGGCGGTCAACACCGCGGAGATGCCGACCGGCGACGTCGTCCGCTTCCGCGATGCCGATCTCGCCTCCTCCACCCGCCTGGGCGCGATCGGGCAGGTGATCGGCGAGCACAATCTCGGCACCATCAACGCCAACGCGCTGGCCGAGCGCCTGCTCGGCGATGCCGTCTACGCCAACATCATCATGCTCGGCTTTGCCTGGCAGCGCGGGCTGGTCCCGATTTCGCTTGCCGCGCTGCTGCGCGCGATCGAGCTCAACGGTGTCGCGGTCGAGCGCAACAAGCAGGCTTTTGCCTGGGGCCGGATCGCGGCGTCCGATCCAGACTTCCTGCCGAAGGTGAACGAGACGCCTGAGGCCGAGACGCTCGACCAGATCATCGACCGTCGCGCCGACTTTCTCACCGCCTATCAGGATCGCGATTATGCGGCTCGTTATCGAGCGACCGTCGCAAAGGTGCGCCGTGCTGAAGCTGCGCTGAACAGCGAGGCCCTGGCCGGGGCCGTCGCACGCGCCTTGTTCAAGCTGATGGCCTACAAGGACGAGTACGAGGTGGCGCGCCTGCACATGCAAAGCGGGTTCCTCGACGAGCTGAAGCGCGAATTCGAGGATGGGTTTAGGATCCAGTATCACCTCGCTCCGCCGTTCCTGCCGTCGCGGCGCGACGCTCGTGGACGTCCCCGCAAGCGCAGCTTTGGCCAGTGGATCCAGATGCCGCTCGCCATGCTGGCGCGGTTGAAGCGGCTGCGCGGAACACCGTTCGATCCGTTCGGCTATAGTTCCGAACGCCGCACCGAACGCGGGCTGATCGCGTGGTATGAGGGCGTGATCGAACGAATGCTCTGCAAGCTCGATACCGCCCCTCTTGAGGATCTCATTGCCGTCGCCAAGGCTCCGATGGAGATCCGCGGCTATGGACCGGTGAAAGAGGCCGCGATCTCATCGGTGAAGAGCGAGGTCGAATCGCTTCTGCAACGACCGGTCACAGCCAACGCCGCCTGACCCGCAGCCCACGTCAAGAATAGGGGTTGATCAGCTTCTGCTGCTCGGCACTGTGCTCGACGAGCATGTCGATGAAGGTCCTGACCTTTGCCGACAGGTGGTGGCGATGCGGGTAGACCGCGTTCATGGACAGCTCGACGGTCCGATAGTCCGGCAGCAGCCGGACCAGCCGGCCTGCTTCCAGATCGTCCTGCACGAGAAACCCGGCCATCAGGCACACGGCGCTTCCCGCGAGCGCGACTTCGCGCAGCGCTTCCCCGCTATTCGTCACGAAGCTGCCCGAGATGCGCACGGAGGCCGGCGTCCCCTTGCGATCGAGAAAGCGCCATTCGTCACCGAAGGGATAATTCAGGTGCCGACCGCAATTGTGCGCCGAGAGCTCGCCCAGCGTCAGCACGCGGCCGTGCTTTTCGAGATAATCGTGCGAGCAGCACAGCACGTGACGCCACGTCGCAAGGCCCCGCACGATCAGGCTTGAATCTGGTGGCGGGGTCATGCGCAAGGCGACGTCGTAGCCTTCCTCGATGAGGTCGACATCAGCCTCCCCCATGCGCAGGTCCACCTTGAGCTCGGGATAGGCCGACAGCAACTGCGCCACCACCGGCGCAACGAACGGCACCATGTGTGTGGCGACATGGACGCGCAACGTGCCGCGAGGGACGGACTGCAATTCGCTGGCGATGTCGTCGGCTTGCTCGAGGTCGGCGAGGATCTGCGTGGCGCGGTCGTAATAGGCCTTGCCGACCTCCGTGAGACTGACCTTTCGCGTGGTGCGGTTGAGCAACCGCACGCCTAGGCGATCCTCCAGCGCCTGGATGTGATTGCTCACCATGGTCGTCGACGTGTCGAGCCGGCGAGCGGCGGCCGAGAAGCCACCATTTTCGACGACCCGGACGAAGGCAGTGAGGCTCGTGAAGCGATCCATGAGTTGAAGGCCCCGATTATCAAGTATTAATGGATAATTATTCCATATCCGATCTGATTATCACAAACCTCGGGAGAGCGCATTTTACCGGCACACCAATACGTGCCGTCGGAACCGACGTCGCAGATCCGAGGATGCCATGTCGAACGCCTCTTATGTCAATGAAAATAATAAGAAAATCATCCTGCGCGCGTCCCGGCAGGCGATTCAGCGAGCGGCTCTCGGCCTCGCCCTGGCGCTCGGGATCGCGACCGCCGGCCACTACGGCTACGACTATCTGAAGACCGGCCGCTACCTCGAATCCACCGATGACGCCTATGTGAAGGCCGATTCCACGATCATCGCGCCGAAAGTGTCCGGCTACATCGCCAAGGTGCTGGTCGCCGACAACGAGCCGGTGAAGGCGGGCCAGCTACTGGCCCGGATCGACGACCGCGACTTCAAGGCGGCCCTCGACCAGGCGCGCGCCGACGTCGCCGCAGCCGAAGCGTCCGTGCGCAACATCGATGCCCAACTCGAGCTGCAACAGCCAATCATCGCGCAGAGCACGGCCGATGTGGCCGCCGCCGAGGCCAATCTGAAATTCGCGCAGGAGGAGCGTGCGCGTTACGACGATCTGATGAAGACCGGATCGGGCACGATCCAGCGCGCGCAGCAGACCGATGCCGCGCTACGCGCCAGCACCGCCCAACTGCAGCATGCCAAGTCGGGTCTATTGGCGGCGCAGCGCAAGGTCGATGTGCTCACGACCCAGCGCGCGCAAGCCGCGGCGCAGCTCGAACGCGCTCGCGCCGTTGCACAGCAGGCCAAGCTGAACCTGTCCTACACGGAGATCACGGCGCCGGTCGACGGCACGGTGGGCGCGCGCAGCCTGCGCGTCGGCCAGTACGTGCAGGCCGGCACGCAGCTGATGGCCGTGGTGCCGCTCGATGCGGTCTATGTGGTTGCGAACTTCAAGGAGACCCAGCTCACGCATATGCGTCCCGGGCAGCCGGTCGAGCTGCGGGTCGACAGCTTTCGCGATCAGCCCCTGCGAGGCCATGTCGATAGCCTCTCGCCGGCCAGCGGCCTGGAATTCGCGCTGCTGCCGCCCGATAACGCCACCGGCAATTTCACCAAGATCGTGCAGCGCGTTCCCGTGAAGATTGTTCTCGACGATCACAATCTCACCGGCCTGCTGCGCCCGGGCATGTCCGCGATGCCGACCGTCGACACCAAGCAGGCGGTGCTGGCCGAGCGCGAGACCGCCAAGCGCCTCGCCGACAACACCTCCCGCGCGAACGGCGGCTGAAGTCATGAGCACGCTGCACCCGACCGTCGACACCGCCGCCCGCCTCGCCGCCCCCGTTGCGCCCACCGCGCCGACGGCGGTGTCCGCAAAAACCTGGATCGCGGTGATCGGCGCGACGCTCGGCGCCTTCATGGCGGTGCTGAACATCCAGATCGTCAACGCCTCCCTCGCGGACATCCAGGGCGCGATCGGTGCCGGCATCGACGACGGCGGCTGGATCTCGACATCCTATCTGGTCGCCGAGATCGTGGTGATCCCGCTGTCCGGCTGGCTGGCGCAGGTGTTCTCGATCCGCATCTATCTCCTCGCCAACGCGATCCTGTTCCTGGCTCTCTCCGCGGCCTGCGCCCTCGCCCAGGATCTGTCTCAGATGATCGTGCTGCGCGCGGTGCAAGGTTTTACCGGCGGGGTGCTGATCCCGATGGCGTTCACGCTGATCATCACGCTGCTGCCGCGCGGCAAGCAGCCCGTAGGCCTGGCATTGTTCGCGCTGTCGGCGACATTCGCCCCTGCGATTGGTCCGACCATCGGCGGCTATCTGACCGAAAACTTCGGCTGGGAGTACATCTTTTACGTCAACCTCGTACCCGGCGCGGTCATGGTCGGCATGCTCTGGTACGCGCTCGACGCAAAGCCGATGAAGCTGGCGCTGCTGCGCGAAGGCGACTGGGCCGGCATCATCACCATGGCGATTGGCCTCTCCGCGCTGCAGACCGTGCTGGAGGAAGGCAACAAGGACGACTGGTTCGGCTCGCCCTTCATCGTCAAGCTCTCCGCGATCGCGGTGATCGCACTGACCGCCTTCCTGGTCATCGAGCTGACGGTGAGGAAGCCACTACTGAATCTTCGCCTGCTCGTGCGCCGCAATTTCGGCTTCGGCATGCTCGCGAATTTCCTGCTCGGCATCGCGCTGTACGGCTCGGTGTTCATCCTGCCGCAATATCTGGCACGCATCCAAGGCTACAATGCCGAGCAAATCGGCCTGGTGCTGGCCTGGACCGGCCTGCCTCAGCTCGTCTTGATCCCGCTCGTTCCCCGCCTGATGCAGAAATTCGACGCGCGGATCATCATCGGCATCGGCTTCGTGCTGTTCGCCGCCTCGAACTTCATGAACATCACCATGACCGGCAACTACGCCGCCGACCAGCTGCTGTGGCCCAACGTCGTCCGCGCCGTCGGTCAGGCGCTGGTGATGGCGCCGCTGTCGGCGGTCGCAACCGCGGGCATCGAGGCGGAGAATGCGGGCTCGGCCTCCGGCCTGTTCAACATGATGCGCAATCTCGGCGGCGCCGTCGGCATCGCCGTGCTGCAAACGGTCCTGACCAAGCGCGAGCAGTATCACTCCAACGTGCTGATGCAGTCAGTCTCGGTGTTCGAGCAGGCCACACGGACGCGGCTGGAACAACTGACGCAATATTTCGTCAATCACGGCATCCTCGACCGCGCGGACGCGGCGCACCGCGCTTATGTCGCGATCGGCCATATCGTGCAGAAGCAGGCTTATATCCTCGCCTTCAGCGACACTTTTTATCTGCTCGGCATGGCACTGATTGTCGCACTCGCGGCGGTTCTCTTCCTGAAGAAACCCGGCCAGGCCTGGGCCGGCGGCGCCCACTGACGTCAACCCAGCCCAAAAGGAGAACGACCATGAAGCCCCGCATGAACTTCTACCAGGCCGCCCCCGACACGATGAAAGCGCTGATGGCGCTCGAAACGCAGATCCAGTCGACCGGACTCGAGAAATCACTGATCGAGCTGGTCAAGATCCGGGCCTCGCAGATCAACGGCTGCGCCTATTGCATCAACATGCACAGCGAGGACGCCCGCAAGCGCGGCGAGACCGAGCAGCGCATCTACCTGCTCAATGCCTGGCGTGAGTCCCCGCTCTATTCCGACCGCGAGCGCGCGGCGCTGGCCTGGACGGAATCGGTGACGCTGATTTCGCAGACGCACGCGCCCGACGACGTATACGAACAGGTTCGCGCGCAGTTCTCCGACGAGGAGACGGTGAACCTGACCATGCTGATCGGCGCCATCAATGCCTGGAACAGGATCGCGATCGCGTTCCGCGCAGTCCATCCGGTGAAGGTGAAGGCGTCGGTGGCGTGAGGCGCGGCGCCCCTCAACGCAGGTCTCGTAGGGTGGGCAAAGCGAAGCGTGCCCACGATATTTCAAACGCGCAAGAAGACGTGGGCACGGCGTAAGTGCGCCTTTACCCACCCTACGGCAGCTGCGTCTGTGGCTCAGACCGCCGTCGCCTTGGCGAACTCCACGTAGATCTCGCGAAGCCGGGCCGCCATCGGGCCGGGCTTGCCGTCGCCGATCTTCTTGCCGTCGATCGCAATCACCGGCTGGACGAACAGTGAGGCTGAGGTGGCAAAGGCTTCCTTTGCGGCGAGCGCCTCGGCGACCGTGAAGGAGCGTTCCTCGATGCGGAGCTGGCGCTCTTCGGCGAGCGCCACCACGGCCTTGCGGGTGCAGCCCGGCAGGATCGCGTTGGAGTTCTTGCGAGTCACGATCACGTCGTCCTTGGTCAGGATGAACGCGGAGGACGAGCCGCCCTCGGTGACGTATCCGTCTTCCAGCATCCAGGCCTCGCCGGCGCCGGCTTCGGCCGCGGCCTGCTTCGCCAGCACCTGCGCCAGCAGCGCCACGCTCTTGATGTCGCGGCGCTCCCAGCGGATGTCGGGCACCGTGATGACGTTGATGCCGGTCTTCGCCGCGGCGGCGTTGATGATGTCCTTTTCCGAGATGAACATCACCAGGCTCGACTTGACGTCGCCCTTGGGGAAGGCGAAATCGCGGCCCTTGTCGGCGCCGCGCGTCACCTGCAGGTAGACGAGGCCGTTCGCGAGCTTGTTGCGCGCGATCAGCTCCTTCTGCAGCTCGGTGATGCGCTCGAGCGTTTCCGGCAGCTTCAGCTTGATCTCGCCGACCGAGCGCTCCAGCCGCGCCAGATGCGAGGCGTTGTCAACCAGCTTGCCGTCCAGCACCGCCGAGACCTCGTAGATGCCGTCGGCGAACAGGAAGCCGCGATCGAGCACCGAGATCTTGGCCTCCGAGAGCGGGACGAATGAGCCGTTGACATAGGCGATCGGGTCCAAGGCAGGTCTCCTGGGGGAAGGGATTTGGCCGGTTATACGCGAATTGAGGGCGCCGAGCACCCTCGTTCCGTCATTCCGGGGCGGCGCGAAGCGACGAGCCCGGAATCCATTTCGCCCCGCGCACGCGGCCTGATGGATCCCGGGTTCGCGCTACGCGCGCCCCGGGATGACGACCGATTAATGCGACAAAATCTTCGACAAGAACTTCTGCGCGCGGTCGCTGCGGGGCTTGCCGAAAAAGTCCTCCTTCGCCGCGTCCTCGACGATCTCGCCGCGGTCCATGAAGATGACGCGGTTGGCGACCTTGCGCGCAAAGCCCATCTCGTGGGTCACGACCATCATGATCATGGTCATGCCCTCATGAGCGAGGTCCACCATGACGTCGAGCACCTCGCTGACCATTTCCGGGTCGAGCGCGGAGGTCGGCTCGTCGAACAGCATGACGATCGGATCCATGGCGAGCGCACGGGCGATCGCAACGCGCTGCTGCTGGCCGCCGGACAGGTTCGCGGGAAACTTTTGCGCCTGTTCCTTGAGGCCGACGCGCTCCAGCAGCTGCATGCCTTTCGCCATCGCCTTGTCGCGCGACCGGTCGAGCACCTTCTGCTGCGCGAGGCAGAGATTGTCGATGATCTTCAGGTGCGGAAACAGTTCGAAGTGCTGGAACACCATGCCGACGCGCGAGCGCAGCTTGGGCAGGTTGGTCTTGGGATCGTTGACCTTGGTGCCGTCAACGCTGATGTCGCCGCTCTGGAACGGCTCCAGCGCGTTGACGCATTTGATCAACGTCGACTTGCCCGAGCCGGAGGGACCGCAGACTACCACGACCTCGCCCTTGGTGACGCTGGTGGTGCAGTCGGTCAACACCTGGAAACTCGGCGTGTACCATTTGTTGACGTGGCTGATTTCGATCATGAGCGGGGAGCCCTAGCGAATGATGGCGATGCGCGCCTGCAGACGGCGGACGCCGAAGGACGCGATACTGGAAATGGTGAAATAGACGATTGCTGCGAACAGGTACATTTCGACCAGGCGCCCGTCGCGTTGCGCGACCTTGCTCGCCGCTCCGAGAAAGTCCGTGATCGAGAGGACGTAGACCAGCGAGGTGTCCTGAAACAGCACGATGGTCTGCGTGATCAGAACCGGCAGCATGTTGCGGAAGGCCTGCGGCAGCACGACATAGCGCATGGTCTGGGCGTAGGTCAGCCCCAGCGCGCTGGCGGCGGCCGGCTGTCCGCGCGAGATCGACTGGATGCCGGCACGCATGATCTCGGAGAAGTACGCCGCCTCGAACATGATGAAGGTGATGAGCGAGGAGGCGAACGCGCCGACGCTGATCGGGCGCGAGGCGCCGGTCACCCATTGCCCGATATAGGGCACCAGGAAGTAGAACCAGAAGATCACCAGCACCAGCGGCAGCGAGCGCATGAAGTCGACATAGAGGCCGGCGATGCGCCCGAGGGTCTTGTAGCCGGAGAGCCGCATCAGCGCGAGTGCCGTGCCGAAAATGAGGCCGCCGAGCGCGGCAAGACCCGTCAGCGTCAGGGTGAACGTCATGCCCTCGTAGAACAGATAGGGCAGCGCACGGCGAATGACGTCGAAATCGAGATTGGAGAACATCGCTATTTCCCCGTGATGTAGCCGGGGATCGCGACCCAGCGTTCGAGGAAGCGCATCGCGGTCACGACGACGACGTTGACGAGGAGATAGAGGATGGTCGCGGCGGTGAAGGCCTCGAACACCTGGAACGAGAATTCCTGCATCGAGCGCGCTTGTCCAGTCAGCTCGAGCAGGCCGATGGTGATGGCGACCGCCGTATTCTTGATCGTGTTGAGGAATTCGGAGGTCAGCGGTGGCAGGATGATGCGGAACGCCATCGGCAGCAGCACGTAGCGATAGGCCTGCACGGTGGTCAGGCCGAGCGCAGTGGCCGCCATCTTCTGCCCTCGCGGCAGCGAGCCGATGCCGGCCTGCAGCTGAACGGCCACGCGCGCCGACATGAAGAAGCCGATGCCGATCGCGGCCGTCCAGAACGGCGCGTTCGGCAATTGCTTCAGCCAGGTCCCCGCGGCCTTCGGCAGCAGCTCCGGCAGCACGAAGTACCACAGGAAGAGCTGCACCAGCAGCGGCATGTTGCGGAAGAATTCGACATAGGCAAAGCCGAACCAGTTCGCGCCCTTCGACGGCAGCGTGCGCATCACGCCGACGAGCGAGCCGGTGATCAGCGCTATGACCCAGGCCAGCGCCGCGGTCTTGAGGGTCAGCACCAGGCCCGACAGCAGCATGTCGAGATAGGTGCCGGTCCCCATCGGGTTCGGCTGGAAAAAGATTCCCCAGTTCCAGTTGTAGTTCACGTGTCCCCCGCGCGAACGCGCCAGTCATGGATGTCCTGAGCGCCTATGCAAATGTCCGGCCACCCTGGTGTCAAGAGTGGCCGGACATGATCCGATCGAAAGATCGAGGTTTTATCTTACTTGTAGTCGTCCGGGTTCGGCGAGTCCGAAGGCTTCGCGAACTCGTGCTTCAACTCGGCCGAGATCGGAGAGTTGAGGTTGAGGCCCTTCGGCGGGATCTTGGACATGAACCACTTATCGTAGATCTTCTGGCCCTCACCGGACGTGTAGAGCGCCGCGGTCGCCGCATCGACGACCTTCTTGAAGGCAGCGTCGTCCTTGCGCAGCATGATGCCGTAGGGCTCCGGCTTGGAGAACGCATCCTTGGAGATGACGTAGTCGCCAGGCGACTTCGAGCCGGCGACGAGGCTCGCGAGCAGAATGTCGTCCATGACGAAGGCAACCGCGCGGTCGGTCTCGACCATCAGGAAGGCTTCGGCGTGGTCCTTGGCCGGGATGATGTTGGCGCCGAGCTTCTTCTCGACGTTGGCCTCGGTCAGCTGCTTGATGTTGGTGGTGCCGGCGGTCGAGACCACGGTCTTGCCCTTGAGGTCGTCGATCGACTTCAGGCCGCTCGACTTCTTGAAGACGTAGCGGCTGGCGGTCAGGAAGTGGGTGTTGGTGAAAGCAACCTGCTTCTGGCGCTCGGCGTTGTTGGTGGTCGAGCCGCATTCGAGGTCGATGGTGCCGTTGGCCATCAGCGGGATGCGGGTCGCCGAGGTCACCGGATTGAGCTTGACCTCGAGCTTGTCGAGCTTGAGCTCCTTCTTCACGGCGTCGACGATCTTGTAGCAGATGTCCATGGCGAAGCCGATGGGCTTCTGGTTGTCGTCCAGATAGGAGAACGGGATCGAGGAATCGCGGAAGCCCAGCGTGATGGCGCCGGTGTCCTTGATGTTCTTCAGCGTACCGGTCAGCTCCTCGGCCCCGGCCTGGCTGACGACGAAGGTCGCGGCGAGCGCGAGCCCGATGCTACGGAAATGTTTCACGTCTTTCTTCCCCTTTCAGGATGATGCGGCCGGATGCAAGCACAAATCGGCCTGGATTAGAATGTGACTTTCGGCTGGACTAAAGGCTCAGGTTATCAGGTTAACGGCTCAGGTTAGGGGTTTCGGCAATTGGCCGAGATCCCAGAACAGCCCGGCCATCACCGTCAAGGCCTCTTCCGTCAGAGGCAGCAGGATGTGCTCATTGGGCGCATGCTGGGAGCAGCCGGGATAGGAGTGCGGGACCCAGATGGTCGGCAGGCCCAGGATCTCGGAAAACACGTCGTTAGGCAGCGAGCCGCCGAAATTCGGCAGCACCGCCGGCGCCCTGCCGGTGGTCGCCTGTACCGAATCCGCCGCCCATTTGATCCAGGGGCTGTCGAAGTCCGTGCGCGATGCAGCAAAGCTCTGCGCCGCCCGCACCTTGACCATCGGAAAACCCTTTTCGACCAGATGGGCTCGAATAGCGTCGATCAGCCCGTCAACCCTGGTGCCGACCACGAAACGCAGTTGCAGCACGGCGTTGGCGTGGCCGGGAATGGCGTTGGCCGGCTTCTCGATATTGCCTGACGACATCGCCAGCACTTCCAGCGTGTTCCAGGCGTAGAGCCGTTCGGCGGCCGAAAGCCCCTCCTCACCCCAGTTCTCGGCCAGTGCGGGCTCGTCCGCACTCGGCACCACCTGCACGTCGGCGAGATAAGAGCGGATCTGGTTGGTGAGGCGCGGCGGCTTCAGGGCGTCGAGCTGAAGGCGGCCGTGGCCGTCGACCAGCGTCGAGATCGCATTGACCAGAATGGTTGCGGGATTGGCCAGCACGCCGCCCCAATTGCCGGAATGGTTGCCGCCGTCGCGCAAATTCACGTCCAGATGAATGCGGATGCCGCCCCGGCAGCCGAGGAACAGGGTCGGGCGGTCGGCGGACAGGCGCGGCCCGTCGGAGGCCATGAACAGGTCGGCCTTGAGCGCGTCGCGATTGAGGTCGCAGACCTTGCCGAGATCGGGCGAGCCGATCTCCTCGCCCATCTCAACGATAAATTTGGCGTTGAAGCCGAGCTTGCCGCCGCGCACCTCGCGCACCGCGCGCAGCGCCGCCATGTTGATGCTGTGCTGACCCTTGTTGTCGGCGGTGCCGCGGCCATAGAGCCGCGTGCCTGCAACCGTGGTGCGCCAGGGGTCACGGCCGTCGCGCCACTCGCCCTCCATACCGTCGACGACGTCGCCATGACCGTAGATCAGCACGGTCGGCGCTGATGCGCTCTCGTGATGCTCGGCGAGCAGGAACGGCGCCTTGCCGCTGGGGGACTCGACGATGCGGCTGGTGAAATCGAGCGCGGCAAAGGCCGGCTGCATCTCCTGCTCCAGATAGGCACGCAGCTCGGCGCCACGCGACGGATTCTGGCTTTCGGTCTTGTAAGCGACGCGGCGGTCGAGCTCGGCGAGGAATGCACCGGATCGGAAATCCTCACGGGCGCGGGCGATGGCGTCGGCTCTGGTCATGACTTGCATTTCGAGACGTTGAGACGGAAGACCTTACCCGACACCGGGTGGCCTTCGAAAGTGGCGGGGACCTGGATAGTTCTTGCAGTTTGCTTGTACTTCTCTTGGGATTTCGTCCTTGCATCCTTGAGGTTGGCTTGCCAAGCACAGCTGCGACGCTGATTTTGGCCTTGCCAAGCGCAAGGCATATGCAAGAACTTCCCATATGCAAGAACTTCGCCAAGTTCGGGCACCAAGTTCGGACGCACGTCTACCATTCGAAGAGCGCTCGGTACAGAGCGCCGGGGAACCAGCATGGCCAAAGAGATCAGGCTCAACGCCTTCGCGATGAATTGTGTCGCACACCAGTCGCCGGGCCTGTGGACCCATCCGCGCGACCGCACCGCCGACTATAACCGCCTGCCCTACTGGATCGATCTCGCCAAGACGCTGGAGCGCGGCCGTTTCGACGGATTGTTCCTGGCCGACGTGCTCGGGGTCTACGACGTCTACGGCAACAGCCCTGACGCGGCCTTGCGCAACGCAGCACAGACGCCGTCGAACGAGCCGCTGCTGCTGCTCTCGGCGATGGCCGCCGTGACGCAGAATCTCGGCTTTGGCGTCACCAGCAATCTGTCGTTCGAGCCGCCCTATCCGTTTGCACGGCGAATGTCGACGCTCGATCACCTCACCGAGGGCCGGATCGGCTGGAACGTCGTGACCGGCTATCTCGACAGCGCTGCGCGCGGCGCCGGCAAGGACAAGCAGACCGGGCACGACGACCGCTACGACATCGCCGACGAATATATGGAGGTCGTCTACAAGCTCTGGGAAGGAAGCTGGGAGGACGACGCAGTGCTGCGCGACCGCAAGCGCGGCATCTTCACCGATCCCAGCAAGGTCCACCGCGTCAACCACGAGAGCGCGAACTACCGCATCAACAACACCATCCATCTCAGCGAGCCCTCGCCGCAGCGCACGCCGGTGCTGTACCAGGCCGGCACCTCGCCGCGCGGCCGGCAGTTTGCGGCCAAGCACGCCGAATGCGTGTTCATGTCGGGACCGTCGGCCAAGATCATCGCGCCGCGCGTGTCGGCGATCCGCCAGGAGGCTGCTGCGCTCGGCCGCAACCCGGCTGAGATCCTGATGTTCAACATGATGACGATCATCCTCGGCAACACCGAGGCCGAAGCGGCGGCGAAATATGCCGACTACCGCTCGCACATCAATCCGGAAGGCGCGCTCGCGCTGATGTCGGGATGGACCGGCATCGACTTCTCCGGCTACGAGCTCGACCAGCAGGTGCGCCACGTCCAGAACGATGCCGGCCGTAGCGCGCTCGACAACGTCACACGGGGCGATCCGGACCGCGTCTGGACCGTGCGCGACGTCATCGAGCATGTCGGTATCGGCGGCGCCGGGCCCGTCGTCGTCGGCACGCCCGAAAGCGTCGCCGACAAGATCGAGGACTGGTTCGAGAAGACCGACGTCGATGGCCTCAACGTGGCCTTTGCGATCTCGCCCGGCGATTTCGAGGATATCGCAGATATGCTGGTGCCGGAGCTGACCAAGCGCGGGCGCTACAAGTCGGAATACGCCAAGGGCACGCTGCGCGAAAAACTGTTCGGCGCCGGTCGCGCCCGGCTCGACGCGCCGCATCCTGCGGCGGGGTATCGGGTGGGGACGAAGGGGTAGTTGCCCCCCGTCATTGCGAGCGAAGCGAAGCAATCCAGGAATCCCTCCGCGGAGGCGGTCTGGATTGCTTCGTCGCAAGGGCTCCTCGCAATGACGGCGGACAGACCCTGCCCTACACCTTCCCATCCACCATCACCTCGATCAGCTTCGTGCCCGGCCGATTGAACGCCGACGCCAGCGTCGCCTTCAGCTCCCTGGGGTCGCTGATCCTGATCGCCTCACAGCCGAGCGCTTTCGCCACGCCGGCGAAATCCACCGGCGGATCGGCGAAATCCATGCCGACGTAATTGTCGTCGCCGTGGAAGGCGAGCAGGCGCTGCTTGATGATGCGGTAGCCGCCGTTGTTGGCGATAACGACGTTGAGCGGCAGCTTGTGGTGCGCCGCGGTCCACAACGACTGGATCGAATACATCGCGCTGCCGTCGCCCGAGAAGCAGACGACCGGACGATCGGGATTGGCGATGCTGGCGCCGACCGAGGCCGGCAGGCCCCAGCCGATGCCGCCGGAAGCAAGGCCGTGATAGCCGTAGCGGTCGCGGTGCGGGCGCAGCGCGGTGACCTGGCGGCTGGAGGTGAGGCCTTCGTCGACCAGGATCGCATTGTCAGGCATCGCCTCGACCATTTGCAGTACGAGAAAATCCGGATCGATCGGCGTGCGGCCGGCGCTCTTGCCGATCTGCTCGACCAGCGCGGCGCGCCGCGCGCTCCAGTTCTTCGGCGCAAGCTCGGCGAGACGCTGCTTCGCGCGACTCGCGAGTGTCGCGCCGCCCATCTCCTTCAGCACCGGGATCAGCGCGCGCAGCGTTTCCTTCAGATCCGCCTTGAGCGCGATCTCGGCGCCATAGTTCTTGGCGATCTCCCAATCGACCAGGCCGATCTGCACGATGCCAAGTCCGTCCGGCAGCGCATCGACCTCGCTATAGACCGACATGCGCAGGGGGTCGCCGCCGAGTGCGACCAGCAAGTCGTGGGGTGCAAGCGTATCGCGTGCGACCTTCTGCACGCGCGCAAGCGTACCGACGAAGCTCGGGCTCTCAGAGAGGAAGTGTGAGCCATAGGGCGTTGAAGATTGGTAGGCGGCAGCGCCCAGCAACTCGGCAAGCTCGGCGGCTTCGTTCAGCGCGTCGCTCTTGACCACCTCGTCCATGGTCACGATGACGGGACGCTCGGCCTTGAGCAGCCGCGCGGCAAACGCTCGCAGCGCCTCGTCCGACGGCTTGACGCGCGCGTCGATGCGGGTGGAGCGGCCGAGGTCGATGCCGGCTTCGCTGTTGAGGATGTCGCCGGGCAGCGAGATGAACACCGGTCCGGTCGGCGGCGTGGTCGCGACCTTGGCGGCGCGGCGCACGATGCGCGGCAAATCCTCCAGCCGCGTCACCTCGACCGCCCATTTCACCAGCGGCTCGGCCATGCGCACCAGCGGCCCATACAGCACCGGCTCCATCAGGCCGTGGCCCTGCTCCTGCTGGCCGGCGGTGAGGATCATCGGCGTGCCCGTGAACTGGGCGTTGTACAGCGAGCCCATGGCATTGCCGAGGCCGGGCGCGACGTGAACGTTGCAGGCGACGAGCTTTCCGGAAGCGCGGCTATAGCCATCGGCGATCGCCACCACCAGGCTCTCCTGCATCGCCATCACATAGGTGAGGTCGGGATGGTCCTTCAGCGCATGCATGATCGGCAGCTCGGTAGTGCCGGGGTTGCCGAACAGATGCGTGATACCCTCGTCCTTGAGCAGCGCGAGAAAGGCGGAGCGGCCGGTGATCTTGTTCTTCATGTTTCCTCCAGGAGCGGACGTTGTCGCAAGGACGGGACATGATGGCCGAAGTCACGGCACGCGCGCAAGGAAGCGCGGTCATGGCTGCGTTGCGCGTGACAGTCTCGTGTCCCGGACGCGGCGCAACGTGCAGCGTTGCGCCGTAGAGCCGGGACCCAAATTTGCGTCGGGCTCGCTGCAAGCATGGGCCCCGGCTCAGCAGTGCGGCACTTCGCGCCGCACTGCGTCCGGGGCACGAGAGCTGAGTACGCCGCCCGCGCTACATCTCCTCGCGCCCCAGCTCGAAAGGGTCCTCGCCGCCCGCGCGCTTCTTCTTTTTCGAGCGCTGCCAGACCACGCCGGGAAAGCCTTTCAGCGGCACCAGCGGCTCGCCGGTATAGGCCCATTCCTGCAGCTCTTCGATCGCAATGTGATAGAGCGGCTGCCGGCCGGTGCGCTCCCTGAACAGCGCGCGCGGGATGTTGACCATGTGCGGTCCGCGGGGACGCTCGTAGGCGATCGGCGTGCCGCAATGCGAGCAGAAGCTCCGCGCGGTCTTGGTCGCCTTGTCCTCGTAGCGGGTCAGCGCCGTCTTGCCGGACGTGATGCGAAACCGCTTCTTCCAGCTCCCGACATAGGTGGCGTAGGCCGCGCCATGGGCCCGGCGACTGGCCGCGGAGTGATCATGCCAGGCCCAGCGCGCGGGGACGTCGATCTCGAAGGTGACCTTGCCGCAGAGGCATTGCCCGGTAGCTGTCCCTGCAGCAGCTGCGGCTTTGGCCATGGACGTTCCTCTCCGTCGTCATTGCGAGGAGCGTCAGCGACGAAGCAATCCAGATTTGCCCTTGCGGAAAGATGCCGGATTGCTTCGCTGCGCTCGCAATGACGGAGTTTGTGGTGTGGTCGCGCGGCAAATCAAGCTCGTCATTCCGGGGCGATGCAGAGCATCGAGCCCGGAATCCATCTCACCTCCGGGTTATGCGGTCAGATGGATTCCGGGTTCGCGACTTCGTCGCGCCCCGGAATGACAGAGGAGGCTACGCCGGCGTCAGCTCGTCATAAACAGGATAATCCGTATACCCCTTCTCCTCGCCGCCGTAGAACGTCGCGCGGTTGTACGGCGTAATCGGGTAGCCGTGCTGCAGGCGCCGCGGCAGGTCGGGATTGGAGATGAAGATGCGGCCGAAGGCGATGATGTCGGCGTGGCCGTCGGCAATCGCTGCATTCGCGGTCTCGCCCGTAAAACCGCCGGCGGTCATCAGCACGCCGCTATAGAGCGGACGGAACAGCACCATGGCCGATGGTACGTTCTGCCAGTTGACCTCGGCGCGGCCCGAGCCGCTGGAGCGCGGCTCGATGAAATGCAGATACGCCAGGCCGAGCTTGTCCAGCGCCTTCACGACATAGCTGTAGAGCGGCATCGGATCGGGCTCGCCGGAATCATTGGCGATGCCATACGGTGACAACCGAACGCCGACGCGGTTTGCGCCCCACACGTCGATCGCCGCCTGCGTGACCTCCAGCAGCAGCCGCGCGCGGTTCTCGATGGAGCCGCCATATTGATCGGTGCGCTGGTTGCTGCGCGACTGCAGGAACTGCTCGAGCAGATAGCCGTTGGCGCCATGGATCTCGACACCGTCGAAGCCGGCGGCGAGCGCGTTCTTCGCGCCCTGCCTGAAAGCCTCGACAATCCCCTTGACCTCCTCGGTCTCCAGCGCACGCGGCGTCTCGTAGTCGGAGACCTTGCCGTCGGCCGTCATCGCCTTCATACCCTCCGCCTTGATCGGGATCGCCGAGGCCGAGACCGGCAGCTCGCCGCCGTGGAAGGAGGAATGCGAGACGCGGCCGACATGCCAGAGTTGGAGGAAGATGATGCCGCCCTTGGCGTGCACGGCGTCCGTCACCCTGCGCCAGCCGGCGATCTGCGCCTCCGAATAGATGCCTGGCGTCGCAGGGTTGCCGCGGCCGTGCGAGAGCACGGGCGAGGCTTCTGCGATGATCAAGCCGCCTTGCGTCGCGCGCTGGGCGTAATATTCGGCATTGAGCGGCCTTGGCGAAAAGCTCTCGCGCTCCGCCCGCATGCGCGTCAGCGGCGCCATCGCGACGCGATGCGCAAGCTTGTACGGACCGACCTGCAACGGCTTGAACAACGCTTCGAACTTCATCGTGGCCCCCGGACGTCTGTGAAAGGATGCGCATCATAGTGCAAGGGGCGGCGCCCGGAAAAGGCGTCGCCCCGACGAGGCATATTCCCTCTTGCGGAACGCGAGAGAGTTGGCCTTACGCCGTCTTGATCCAGACGGCCTTCACGTTGAGATATTCCTCGACATGCTGCTTGCCGGACTCGCGGCCGTAGCCGCTCATCTTGTAGCCGCCGAACGGCACGGCCGGGTCCATCGCCTGATAGCAGTTCACCCACACCGAACCGGCGCGCAGGCTCTTCGCGACCGCGTGCGCCTTGCTGACATCGCGCGTCCACAGGCCCGAACCTAGGCCGAACGTCGTGTTGTTGGCGCGCTTGATCAGCTCGTCCATGTCCTTGAACGCGATCGCGGAGATGACGGGGCCAAAGATCTCCTCCTGCGCGATGCGCATGTTGTCTTGGACGCCCGCGAACACCGTCGGCGAGACGAAGAAGCCCTTCGACAGCGCGCCCTCGGTGACACGGCCGCCGCCGGCAAGCGCGCGTGCGCCTTCCTTCTGGCCGATGTCGAGATAGCCGGTGACGCGTTCGAGCTGCTGCTCGGACACCAGCGGGCCGATCTGCACATTGGGATCGAGGCCGTTGCCGACCTGCAGCTTCTTGCCGAACTCGGCGACACGGCCGACGAACTCCTCGTAGATCGCCTGCTCGACGAACAGACGCGTGCCGGCGCTGCAGATCTGCCCCGAATTGGCGAACACCGCCATCGCCGCGCCGGGCACGGCGGCATCGAGATCAGCATCCGCGAACACGATGTCCGGCGACTTGCCGCCGAGCTCGAGCGAGACGCGCTTGAGGTTGCCGGCCGAGGCGCGGATGATCGACT
>RXJC01000516.1 GCA_003963435.1 Bradyrhizobiaceae bacterium
GCGGTCGGAGAATCTCTCGGCTTCGATCAGCCCGAGCAGCTTTGCGACGAAGGCTTGCGGATCGAGCGTTTCGTCCGGGTGGTTCGGATCGATCTTGGTCTCGATGTTGAAACGCACATGCGCGTTGCCGGACTTGCGCACCAGCGCGAACAGCTCGCGCAGGGTGGGAATGCGCGTCCCCGGCACGGCGCGCTGAGTGGGAAATTGCCTGCTATAGTTGCTGTCGGGGCGGATCTGGCCGACGTCATAGGTCTTGACCTCGTTCAGCCGCAGCTTGACGAAGGGCGTGCCGGGCGCGGCGACATAGGCGCCGCTTGCATCCCGTGCGAGATCGGGATTGAGCCCGCGCTCGTGCGAGACGACGATCTCGCCGTCCGCGGTCACGCCGACGTCGAGCTCCAGCGTGTCCACGCCCATCGACAGCGCGTTGGCGAAGGCGGGCAGGGTGTTTTCCGGCAGCAGCGCCCGCCCGCCGCGATGCGCTTCGAGATCGAAGGTCCGGCCTAGTCCCATGGCCCCTCCTGCAATCGCCATCGATATGAGAACCAAAAGTATCGTTAAACGTGAGGGCATGGCAGCTCGGAGGGCAAGCAGAAAGGCCCGAATCTGAATGCAGTTCGACCGCCGCCTATTCTACAGGCTTTTGCACTTGTTGAAACCTTGGGCGGCAGCTTGGGTTGCGCTCGCCCGGAGGGTATGTACAGATGGAAGTCGTCCTGGACAGACACCGTGCAACAGAAGCGCGATCATCGCATCATTCGCAGCCGGCACTTTCACAAGATGCAGCGGCGGCATTTTGTCATTTTCGACGTGCTGCCCCTCGCCGGCACGTTGATTGCGCTGGGCCTGTTGTTCCATCGCCCGATCGGCGCCTTGGAGTTCGGACTATTCTTCGGGTTCTGGTTGATCACCGGCCTTGGCCTCACCGTCGGCTATCATCGCCTGTTCACCCACCGCGCTTTCGCCACCTCGCCGACTGTCAGCGCGATCCTGGTCGTCATGGGGTCGATGGCCGGCCGCGGCTCGATGCTGTCCTGGGCCGCGATGCACCGGCGCCATCACGAATTGTCCGACCACGACGGCGATCTGCATTCGCCGCGGCTGCACGGCAATGGCCCGGCCGGCCGGCTGCGCGGCTTTCTGCACGCGCACCTGATCTGGATGATCGCGCACGATTATCCCAACGTCGCCCATTACGTGCCCGACCTGATGGCGGACCGCAGGCTCGTTGCTGTCAGCAGCCACTATTATGGCTGGGTCATGCTCGGCCTTGTGCTGCCGGCGGCGATTGGCGGTTTCGTTGAAGGCTGGTGGGGCGCGCTCAGCGGCTTTCTCTGGGGCGGCGTGGTCCGCATGTTCGTGGTCGAGCAAACGTTTTCGGCCATCAACTCCGTTATGCACACTTTCGGCGCGCAGCGCTTCGTCACCCGCGACGACAACAGTCGCAATCTCGGCGTCATGGCCTGGCTTGCCTGGGGGGAGGGCTGGCACAACAATCACCACGCCTTCCCTTATTCCGCCGCCTTCGGGCTGCGCTGGTTCGAGTTCGATCCCGGCTTTATCTTCATCCGCGCGCTGCAAGCGGTCGGGCTTGCCTGGGACGTCAATGTGCCGAGCGCGGAAAAGATCGCCCGGCGCATGTTGCGGCAATCCGGCGATGCCGCGCCCGATCTCGAAGCGGGCTAAGCATCATCGGCCCGCGTGAGGGCCGGCGGTGCGGTTTTGATCCGATGTTGTTCAACGACTTTCCCTTCCTCCTGGTCTTCCTGCCGGCGGCGCTGCTGATCTACCGTCTGGTCGATTCTTATGACAATCTGCGTATCGGCGTGCAGGTTGCGCTGTCGCTCGCCTTCTATGCCTGGGGCAGTCCGTCTTTCATCCTGCTCCTGATTGCTTCGATCATCGTCAACTGGACCGCCTCGGTCGCTTATGGACGTCTGAAGTGGAGAGCGGTGCTGACGCTGGTGATTGTGCTCGACATCGTCCTGCTGGCCGTTCTCAAATATTCGAACTTCCTTCTCGCCAATCTCGGTCTCGTGCTCGGAATGACGCTGCCGCCGCTCGCGATTGGGCTGCCGCTCGGCATCTCCTTCTTCACCTTCCACCACGTCATGTATCTCGTCGACCTCCGGCGAGGCCGGGCGCCACTCTATGCGCTCGATCGTTACGCGCTCTACATCGCCTTCTTCCCGCAGGCCATTGCGGGCCCGCTCGCGCGCTGGTCGGAGGTGATGCATCAGTTCGGACGGCAGGTTTACGTGCCGGGCTGGCAACGCCAGTTTTGCATCGCGACGTGCTTCATTGCGATCGGCCTGTTCGAGAAAGTCGTAGTCGCCGATGGCATGGCGCATCTGCTCGACCCCATCTACGAACAGGCGAGAGGCGGGCCGCTTCGGAGTGGCGATGCCTGGCTCGCCTTCTGCTTCTCGTTCCAGATCCTGTTCGACTTCTCCGGCTATTCCGACGTTGCGATCGGCCTCGGCTTGTTGTTCGGCGTGCAGCTGCCGTATAATTTCAATGCGCCGTTGCGCTCGACCAATATTCAGGACTTCTGGCAGCGCTGGCACATCACCCTGATGTCGTTCCTGCGCGACTACGTCTTCTACCCCCTGGTCAATCTGCGCCTCTTGCCCCGCCGCTGGCTGCCGGTCCAGTTCTTCGGCGCGATGATGATCACCATGGCGCTGTGCGGCCTTTGGCACGGCGCAAGCTGGACATTCGTGCTGTGGGGCGTGCTGCACGGAATCGCGCTGGTCGCTTGCGCGTTGTGGCGTCGATACGGTCCGGCTTTCCCCTCCTGGCTCGGCTGGACGCTCACCGTGCTTTTCGTGCTCGCAACCGGCGTGGTCTTCCGCGCCGGATCGGTGGAGGCGACCTTTCACGTCTTCGCGGGGCTGGCCTCGCCGTTGCCGCTCGAACGTGGTGGACAATTATGGCCGCTGGTGGTTGCGCCGCTGCTCGCTTTCCTGCTGCCGGCGAGCCAGGACATCGTGGCTTTCGTCACCCGCCGCCCGAATGCGGTGATGGCTGGCCTGCTCGGCCTCGGTATTCTTGCCCTGCTGATTCAGATCGGCGAACGGGGAGTGCATGAGTTCGTCTATTTCCAGTTCTGACGTCTCCTCCGGGTGGGGCCGGAGCCTCGCCGCCTGCTTCGGCATGCTCGCGCTCGGCGCGGCGCTGATCGCGGCTCTCATGGTCCTCGTAGATCCCTACGACAGCGGCCGGTTCGGCGCATTCGGCATCGTCGGTGTGGTCGACCGAAATCCTTGGACTGCGAACGCCAGCCGCGCCCGTGATCCGCAATTCAACGCCGCGATTCTGGGCAATTCCACAGGCCAGTTGCTGAAGCCGGAACGACTGGACGAGGCCACGGGCCTTCGATTCGTTCAGCTCGTCGCTCCCGGAGCCGACCCCCGCGGCGATATCGCGATACTCGAATATTTTGCCGGGCACCATGGTGCGATCCGGGCCCTGGTCTTCTCCGTGGATCAGCCCTGGTGCAGCAACGTCCTGTTGCCCTCAGGGAAGGATCCATTTCCGTATTGGCTCTATGAGGGCGGCGCACTGCGCCATCTCGGCCATCTCTTCACTTGGGCCGCACTCGATCGCGCCTTTCAGCGGATATCGATTGGTCGCGGAGCGCGCCAGCGGGGCCGCGCGGATGGTTATTGGAGCTATGAAGAGGTTTGGCCGGTCGGCGTGAAGCACCCATCACCGGCGGAGCCCGCGAAGGCAGCGCCGTTCACGGGTGTGATCACCGATCCTTTTCCCTACGCGGCGCTGCTGGCGAGCGCGATCTCGAAGCTGCCCCTCGATGTCGCTGTGGTGCTGGTAATGCCACCGACGTTTTACACGGACCTGCCAGTTGCGGGTAGTCGCGAGGCCGCAGTCCACGCAGCCTGCAGGCGGGCCTATCGGTCCATCGTCAGCGGTCGCCCGAACAGCAACCTGATCGACTATCGCATCGACAACGCCCTGACACGGGATCCCGCCAATTTCGCCGATCTCATCCACTACCGGGAGGCCATCGCGCGCAGGATCGAGCAGGGCATCGCGGCGAGCCTGCGTGAGGGGGAACGCGCGAAGATCGAATTCTGAGCGGCTCAACCGAGCTGTTCGAGGCTGCCGTCCAGCCAGAGCTTGCGCGCCTGCTTGCGCTGGATCTTGCCGCTGGTTGTCTTGGGCAATGCGCCGGGCCGGATCAGCACGATGTGGCGCGCGGAGAGTTCGTGGGCGTCGGCGATGGCCTCGCGGATCCGGCTCTCGATTTCGGCAATGTCGATCGTGTGCCGCGCAGTGCGCTCGACCTCCTGCACGATGACCAGCGTCTCCTCGCCCGTCTCGTCCGGGATCGAGAACGCTGCGCCGCCATCGTCGCGAAGCGAATCGTCGAGCGACTGCACGGTGCGCTCAATGTCCTGCGGATAATGGTTGATGCCGCGGATGATGATGAGGTCCTTGATCCGCCCGGTGACGAACAGCTCTCCGTTCTCGTCGAGGAAGCCGAGATCGCCTGTGCGCAGCCATGCGCCGTCCTCGCCGGCGATCTTCGCATCGAGGCCCTCGCGGGTCGCCTCGTCGTTGCGCCAATAGGCGCGGGCGACATTGGCGCCATGCACCCATATCTCGCCGACGCGATCGGCGGGCAGGCGCACATGATTGTCCGGATCCACGATCGCAATCCTTTCGCCCGCGAGCGCGCGCCCGCATCCGACCATGCTCTGCGCATCTTCCGGACCGGCTGGAGATGCGGCCGCATGCGCCTGAAGCGCAGCCCGGCTGAGGCAGCGCAAGACGTACCCCCTGCCGCGCCTGCCGCCGGAAATCAGCAGCGTCGCCTCAGCCATGCCATAGGCCGGATACATCGCGGCCGGATCGAAGCCATGCGGAGCGAACTTCGCAACGAACCGTTCGATGGTGTCCGCGTGCACGGGCTCGGCGCCGTTGAGCGCGATCTTGAGCGACGACAGGTCGATGCCCTCCATCTGGTCGGCGCGGTAGCGATTGACACAGAGGCCGAAGCCGAAATTGGGGCTGCACGCCACTTCCGCGCGATAGTGCGAGATCGCGCGCAGCCATCCCAGCGGCCGTTGCATGAACGCGTTCGGCGCCATCAGCACGCAAGTCGCTCCGACATACAGCGCCTGAAGCGCGTTCAGGATCAGCCCCATGTCGTGATAGAGCGGCACCCAGTTGACGTAGGTGGATTGCCTGGTGTTGCCGAGCGCGAGGCGGATCATCTCCAGATTGGCGAGCAGGTTGGCATGGCTCACCATCACGCCCTT
Source organism: Bradyrhizobiaceae bacterium (assembly GCA_003963435.1). Taxonomy (GTDB): domain Bacteria; phylum Pseudomonadota; class Alphaproteobacteria; order Rhizobiales; family Xanthobacteraceae; genus Bradyrhizobium. The sequence goes on from RXJC01000516.1 coordinate 5,286, forward strand.
CGGGTCGGAGGTCGAGCCGGAGGTATATTGCAGGAAGGCGACGTCGTCAGTTGCCGGCTCGGGCAGGTCGCCCGTCGTGCCGGCCTCCGCGGCGAGATCGACCTCGACCCAGCGAATGCCGTGTTGCGCGAACCGCGCCTGCAAATTACCCCGCAGGGCGACGGCCGCGCTGGTCAGCGCCAGCGTCGGCGTGCAATCGGCAAGGATCGCGGCGCTGGCATCGCGCGCGCTGTTTCGCCGCGGCACCATCAGCGGCACGGCGATGATGCCGGCCATCAGGCAGCCGAAGAGCGCCACCATGAACTCGATTCCTGGCGGAAACACCAGGATGGCGCGGTCGCCGGGCCGTCCGGCCAAGGTCAGGCGGGTTGCGAGTGCGCTCGCGGCGCCGTGCAACTGGCGGAAGGTGAGAACGGCTTCTTCCGTCCCGCGGTCGGAGAGGAAAATATACGCACGGTCCTCCGCCTGGTCCGCCGCGCGCCGGGCCAGCAGCGCCACAAGCGATCGCACGTTGTCCATCGGATTGCGCCGGTTCTGGCCGCGCTCAGGCGGCGGTGCGGATCGCGCGCTTATCGGCGAGAAATCGGGACAAGGCCTCAACCGTCGGATGGTCATAGAAGTCGTCAGTCGACAGTTCGAGGTCCAGCTTCTCCTCGAGCTCCATCATGAGATAGACCAGCATCGCCGAATCGAGACCGAGCCGGCTGAATTTCGTGGCGGTATCGACCCGATCCGCCGAAATGCGAAGGATATTGGCCAGGGCGGTTACGCAGAAATCCGAAATCTGCTCGCGTGTCATGTCATGTCCCACAAACAATGGGAACGACAATACGGACACCCCCAAGGTTGTCAATTTGACCGAAACGCTGCGGCGTTGAAGGTTGGGGACTGTTGCCTTCCCGCGTCGTTCGACTGCTCGATCGAGCCATATCGTTGCGCACTTGACCGCTGTCGACAGGGGCAATGGCTGCCCGTATCCTGCCTGAATTGCCTTGTCGATGTGCGTGACGGGATTTCGCATGGGCCGTGCCCGCCTGCTTGCCATTTTTTCCCTTGTGATGCTGACGTTCGGGCCGGTCTTGGCCCAGCGCGGCAGTGATTTTGATTCGCTGGTCGCGCAGATGAACGCGGCTACGGAGGCGGGTCGCTGGGCCGACGGGCTCTCGGCTGCCCAGAAGCTCGAGAACCTGGTGCGACGCCGCCAGGGCGCCGACAACATGAACTATGCCGGTGTGCTGCATAACGAAGGCATGTATCTGCACAATCTCGGCCGTTTTCCGGAAGCCGTTGAGAAGCTCAATGCGGCACTCGCCATCAAGTTGCGCAACAACGATGTCGCCTCGACCTTGCGCACCTCCAGCATCCTGGTCGGATCGCTCGGCATGCTCGACCGTCGTGCGGAAGCGACCACCGTCGCCGAACGAGCGCTGGCGCTCGGCACCAGCGCCTTCGGGGCCAATGACGCTCGGCTTGCCAGCACGCTGTCGGCGCTCGGCGGACTTGCGCGCGACAAGGAGAATTTCAAGGAGGCGGCCGGCTATTTCGAGCGGGCGCTCCCCGCGCTGCAAGGCGCCAACGCGCCGCCTCTCGACGTTGCATCCGCGATGGACAACCTCGGCGACATCTATGGCCTGCTCGGGCGCTTCGACGACGGCGAGCGCATGCTGAAGCAGGGACTCGATCTGCTCGACCGCAGTTTCGGCAGAAGCGCCGAGGGCGTCCCGAACTACGACAAAATGCTCAACGATCTCGGCAACCTCTATCTCGATGCCGGCCGCCTGACGGAGGCCGAGGCAGCGATGCGGCACTCGCTTGCGATCACGCGGGCGCGTAGCGGCGAGACCCATCCCAACGTCGTCGCCACCACCGGCAATCTCGCTAACGTACTCGAACACGGAGCCCGCTATGCTGAGGCCGAGAAACTCTATCAGCAGACGCTGCAGGCCTATGAACGGATCTACGGCCCCAATCATCCCACCACAGCGATCGGACTCAACAACCTTGCCAACGCCTATTCGGCACACGGCAAGAACGAGGCGGCCGCAGGCCTCCAGGAGCGCGTGCTCGCGATCTACGAAAAGGCATTCGGTGCCGACAGCCCCGATGTCGGGCGCGCCCTGAACAATCTCGCCAACAGCTACGCCAATATGGGGCGGAGCGAGCAGGCGCTCGGCCTGCTTCACCGGTCGGTGGCCGTCATGGAGCGAAAGTTCGGCGAAGGCAGCGGCGCAACCGCGCTGGCGACCGGCTCGCTTGGCCAGACCTTGATGGACATGGGGCGTACGGATGAGGCTAGGCCCTATCTCGTTCGCTGCCTTGAGATCGACGAGCGCCTGCTTGGGCCCAGGCATCCGCAGCTGATCAAGGACCTGCGCAGCGTCGCGCTGCTCGATCTCAGGACCGACGACATGGCCGATGCACGCGTCCGGCTCGATCGCGCGCTCTCAATTTCGCAGGAGCGGCTGGGACCGCGACATCAGCAAACCATCGCGACGCTGATCAATCTTGCCGAGGTCGATCGCCGCGAAGGCAAATGGCAGGAGAGCCTCGCGCGGCTGCGGCTCGCCGCCACTGCGCTCAACACGCAACGTGGTGCGCAATTCACCCGCTTCACCGACCTCGATCCCTGGCTGATCGATGCGATCTGGCGCGTCTCTGACGGCAGCCCAGACAATGCCGCAAAGGGCGAGGCGTTCGGCGCCGCACAGCGCGCACACGAGACCCGCGCCGGTGCTGCGCTATCGCAGATGGCGGCACGCTTCGGCGCCGGCAATGATGCCATCGCCGGCTTGGTGCGGCGACAGCAGGATCTGAGAACCAGCCTGGAGACGCTGGACAAGCGCGTGACATCCGAACTGGGCCAGGCCGACGGCAAGCGCAACGACGCGCTGATCGCAGGCTTGCGGGCGCAGATAGCTCGGACGCAGAAATCGCTAGATGACGCCTCCGCGCAGCTTGACAGCAGCTTTCCGGCCTACGCCGAGCTTTCCAGTCCGCAGCCACTGACGATCGCGCAGACGCAGAGCCTGTTGAAGCCGGATGAGGCGCTGGTGGTGTTCATCGCGCTCGGCGACAGATCCTACGCTTTCGCGCTGACCCGCGAGGCGAGCGCGTTGCGTCAGATTTCGCTCGGCCGCCGCGACATCAGCGACCGTGTCGCGCTTTTGCGGCACGGCCTGGCCAATCCGGAATCCGCGCAACCGTCGTTCGACCTCGATGCGTCCTACGATCTCTACACCGCACTATTCGGCCCCATCGCGGCCGATATCGCTGCCAAGCCGAAATGGCTGATTGTTCCGGCCGGCGCGCTCACCAGTCTGCCGTTTCATGTGCTGCTGACGAGGAGGTCCGATACGGCCGCCGCCGATCGCTACCGGAAAGCGGCCTGGCTGCTCAACGAGCACGCCATCACGGTGCTGCCGTCGGTGCCGAGCCTGCGTGCGCTGCGCAGTTTCGCTAAGAGCTCCCGGGCGCAAAAGCCGTTCATCGGCTTCGGCGATCCCGTGCTGCAGCGTCGGCCCGTAGACAGGCGTGCAGGGCGCAACGTGCAGCCTTACCAGAACTACTTCGATGGCTCGGAAGTCGATCTCGACCGCCTGCGCACGGGCCTGCCGGCGCTACCGGAAACCGCGGCCGAACTTCAAGCCGTGGCGCGCGCGCTCGGTGCTTCGCCGCAGGACGACGTCAAGCTCGGCCCGGCCGCGACCGTAACCAGCGTGAGCACGATGACGCTCGACCAATACCGCGTCGTCGATTTCGCCACCCATGGCCTCGTCGCCGGCGAGGTCAACGGCCTCAGCGAGCCTGCGCTGGTGCTGACGTTGCCTGACAGGCCGACCGGCGACGACGATGGCCTGCTCACGGCAAGTCGTATCGCCAAGCTCAGGCTGGATGCGGATTGGGCGGTGCTGTCGGCGTGCAACACGGCGGCAGGTGACAGACCGGGCGCGGAAGGACTATCGGGCCTTGCGCGCGCGTTCTTCTACGCCGGTGCGCGGGCACTGCTGGTCTCGCACTGGCCGGTCGATTCCGACGCGGCGGTACGCCTGACGACGGGGGCGTTCTCCGAACTGACAGCGCATCCCGGCATCGGCCGCGCCGAAGCGCTGCGGCGGTCGATGAAGGCGCTGATCGCGGACCGATCCTCGCCGCGCAACGCCGATCCGGCCGTCTGGGCGCCGTTCGTGCTGGTCGGCGAGGGCGGCTGAGGCAGTGAGGGGCGCCTCAGTTCTGGTAGTAATAGTTGCGCGGCTGATAGTACTGGCGAGGTTGCTGCTGCTGATAATAGTAGCCCTGCTGGCCATAGCC
>RXJC01000088.1 GCA_003963435.1 Bradyrhizobiaceae bacterium
CAGCGCGCGCACTCGCGCCGCCGCGCAATTCACCCCGTCTCGACCTCGCTCAAGCGGCTTGCCAGGATCTTGTCGATCCTTCGTCCGTCAAGATCCACCACCTCGATGTGCCAGCCGCCGAAGTCGAAGGCGTCGCCGACATCAGGCAACGCGTTGAATTGCTGCAGCACCAGGCCCGCCACCGTGTTGTAGCGGTGCGGTGGCAATTCGATGCCGAGCAGCTCGCCGAATTCGTCGACCGGCATCCAGCCGGCGACCAGGAGCGAATCGTCGGCGCGCCTGACGAAGGCCGGCTCCGGCGGTCCGTTCTCCGAATGGAAGGCGCCGACGATCGATTCGAGAATGTCGGTGGCCGTCACCATGCCTTCGAAGCCGCCATATTCGTCGTAGACGAATCCGACGTGAACTGGCGCGGACTTCAGGATGGTCAGCACGTCGCGCGCGTCTGCCGAGGCTGGAATGCCGGGCGCCTCCCGCACCAGCGCGCGCAGGTCCGGTTCGCGTTCGTTCAAATAGGCGACCAAGAGATCCTTGGCCTGGAGCACGCCGATCGGCTTGTCGCGGTCGCCGTCGGAAACGGGAAAGCGCGAATGCGGGCTGTTGGCGATGATCGCCTGGATGGCGGCCGGCTCGTCGTTCAGATCGATCTCGTCGACCTCCGTGCGCGGCGTCATGACCGCGCCGACCGGCCGGTCGCCGAGCCGCATCACGCCGGCGATCATCTCCTTCTCGCCGGGCTCGAGCACGCCGGCGCTCTCGGCTTCGCTGACGAGGTGATGGATCTCGTCCTCCGAGACCTTCTCCTCGGCCTTGCCGCCGCGGCCGAGCAAGGTGAGGATCAGCCTGCCGGAGAGGTCGAGCAGGAACACCAGCGGCAGCGACACCTTCGCTAGCACGTGCATGGCCGGCGCGACCTTCACCGCGATGCTTTCGGGGTCGCGCAGCGCCACCTGCTTCGGCACCAGCTCGCCGACGATCAGGGTGGCGTAGGTGATGAGCGTGACGACGAGGCCGACGCCGACGACGTCGGCAATGCCGGGGGACAGGCCGAGCTCGAGCAGCCATTGGGTCAGCCGCTGTCCGAGCGTCGCGCCGGAGAAGGCGCCGGACAGCACCCCGACCAGCGTGATGCCGATCTGCACCGTCGAGAGGAATTTGCCGGGATCGGCCGCCAGGGTCAGCGCCCGCTCGGCACCGCGCACGCCCTTGGCCGCGAGCAGCGACAGCCGCGCCGGACGCGACGAGACCACGGCCAGCTCGGACATGGAGAGCAGGCCGTTGATGACGATCAGGACGACGACGATGACGAGTTCGACGGAGAGCATTGATGTTCCGGAGGTAAGCAAGTGGGGCCGGGCGGCGGCGCAAGCCATTGATATAGGTATTTGGCGGGGGAAGTGCTGCCAATTCAGCGCATTTCGTACCCGGGGAACTGTGGGCCCATCGATCCCGAGAGGCCTCCGCGACAACCTGGCGCTCCGCGGAACTACGGATTTTTGCTTAACGCCCCCTTAGTAGCCGCCGGCTAGGTTTTCGACATAGCAGAAATGTGTTTGAGGGACCCAGGATGCGCGTCGGAAAACTTTTCGCGTTGTCGATGCTGACGGTGACGGTTTTTGCAGTCATCCTCGGCGCCGAGGTGTTGATACCCCAGACGCGCATCTTCACGAACCGCTCCGACGCGATCAAGACCGTCGATGCCTTTGGTGCGATGCTGACGGTCAGCCAGCACGTCGCCGGACTTCGTGCGCCCTACATCTCCCCGATCTTCCAGGAAGGCATTGCGACGCAAGCCCAGAGCGAAGCTGCTGGGAAGGCTGCGAAGGCGGCCGATGCCGGATTCGAGGCCGCAAGGCGCGCCCTCATGGCGCTGGACGACGGTGCAGCGATGATCGAAATCCTCGATCGCACCGCCCGACGGCTGAAGGACATCACGACCGGGGCGGACCGCGCGATGAGCGTTCCCCTGGCGGCGCGCGACAGCGCCGTGGTCAAGGGCTTTCTGCCCGCCGTTGCCGAGGTGATCAGCAACATCGAGCCGATCATGAACCGGCTCGAAGGGCAAGTCGTCAACGCCGATTCCTCGCTCGCGGCGCTGTTGAGCCTGGCGCGGACGGCGCAGGATCTGCGCGTCTCGGCCGGCAGCCGCGCCGCCACGCTGTCGCCGGCGCTGTCCGCGCGTCGTCCGCTCGTGGCGGCCGAATTCTCGCTGATGGATCGCATGCAGGGCCGTGTCGAGGCCGACCGCGAGCGCATCGAAGCCGGCATGCAGCAGCTCGGCAATCCGCCCCGCATCGCCACCGCGCTGAAGGCGGCGACGGAATCCTATTTTGGTAAAGCCGCGCCGATCGTGGACAAGGAGATGCCCGCGGCCCGCGGCGACGGCAAGTACGGCACCAACGCCGAGGAGCTGGCGACCGTCATCGTCCCCGCCATCCAGATGTTCTACGGCGTGCGCGACGCTGCGCTGGCCGAAGCCAGCGAGCGCGCCTCGGCTGCGCGCAACGGCGCCTTGGCGATGCTCGCGCTGGCGGGCGTGGCCGTGCTTGCCCTGCTCGGCACGCTCGGTGCCGTGACCATGATGCTGCGCAGGCGCGTGGTGACACCGCTCGGCCGGATCGCGGACGTGATCGGTAGGCTCGCCGCCGGACAGCACGAGGTCGAGATCCCCGCAACGGGCCGCGATGACGAGATCGGTCAGGTCGCAGGCTCGCTGCAGCACTTCAAGGATTCACTGCTCGCCAAGAAGGCCGCCGACGAGGCGGCCGCGGTCGAGGCC
>RXJC01000279.1 GCA_003963435.1 Bradyrhizobiaceae bacterium
GTCGGCCCGGGCGAATTGTTCGTGGTGCGCAACATCGCCAACCTCGTGCCGGTGTATCAGCCCGACGGCAACGCGCATGGCGTCTCGGCCGCGCTGGAATATGCGGTGACGGTGCTGAAGGTGAAGCACATCGTGGTGCTCGGCCACGCCCAATGCGGCGGCATCCGCGCCTTCGTCGACAAGATCGAGCCGCTGACACCGGGCGACTTCATCGGCAAATGGATGCAGATGTTCATCAAGCCGGGCGAAGTGGTCGAGCAGCGCGAGCACGAGAGCATGGCGCAGTTCGTCGAGCGCATCGAGAAGGCCGCGGTGTTCCGCAGCCTGGAAAACCTGATGACGTTCCCGTTCGTGCGCAAGGCGGTCGAGAGCGGCCAGATGCACACCCACGGCGCCTATTTCGGCGTCGCGGAGGGATCGCTGTTCGTGCTGGACAAGACTGCGAAGGAATTCAAGAAGGCGAATGGCGAATAGGGAGTGGCGAATGGCGAGTGGCGAATGGAAAATCCATTCGCCACTCCCTACTCACCATTCGCCTCTCGTCACGCCGCCTTCTTCTTCGCGCTGATCAGCTTGCGGTTGATCAGGACTTCCGCGATCTGAATCGCGTTGAGCGCGGCGCCCTTGCGCAGGTTGTCCGAGACGCACCACAGCACGAGGCCGTTCTCGACCGTCGCGTCCTCGCGGATGCGGCTGATATAGGTCGCGTCCTCGCCGGCCGCTTCATACGGCGTGGCGTAGCCGCCGGGCTCCTGCTTGTCGATGACGAGACAGCCGGGCGCCTTGCGCAGGATCTCCGAGACGCACCACAGCACGAGGCCGTTCTCGACCGTCGCGTCCTCGCGGATGCGGCTGATATAGGTCGCGTCCTCGCCGGCCGCTTCATACGGCGTGGCGTAGCCGCCGGGCTCCTGCTTGTCGATGACGAGACAGCCGGGCGCCTTGCGCAGGATCTCGCGCGCTTCGTCCGCGCTGATCGGATTCTCGAACTCGATGTTGACGGCCTCGGAGTGGCCGACGAACACCGGCACGCGCACGCAGGTGGCGGTGAGCTTGATCTTGGGATCAAGGATCTTCTTGGTCTCCGCCATCATCTTCCACTCTTCCTTGGTGTAGCCGTCCTCCATGAAGACGTCGATGTGGGGGATGACGTTGAAGGCGATGCGCTTGGGGAATTTCTTCGCGACCAGCTCGTCATTGGTGTAGACGGCCTTGGTCTGCGAGAACAACTCGTCCATCGCGTCCTTGCCGGCGCCCGAGACCGATTGATAGGTCGAGACCACGACGCGCTTGATGGTCGCCTTGTCGTGCAGCGGCTTGAGCGCGACCACGAGCTGCGCGGTCGAGCAGTTGGGGTTGGCGATGATGTTCTTCTTCTTGAAGCCTTCGGTCGCGGCCGCGTTCACCTCGGGCACGATCAGCGGCACGTCCGGGTCCATGCGCCAGGCCGAGGAATTGTCGATCACGACCGCACCGGCGGCGCCGATCTTCGGCGACCATTCCTTCGACACCGAGCCGCCCGCCGACATCAGGCAGATGTCGACGTCGGAGAAATCGAAGTGCTCGAGCGCTTTGACCTTCAGCGTGCGGTCGCCATAGGAGACCTCGACGCCCATGCTGCGGCGAGAGGCGAGGGCCACGACCTCGTCCGCGGGGAATTTGCGCTCATCCAGGATGTTGAGCATTTCCCGTCCGACATTGCCGGTCGCGCCGACGACTGCGACTTTGTAACCCATCGTTCACTCTCCGATGAAAAAGCCCGATCCCGAAGCTGACGCTTAAACGGGAGGAGCAGCGCTTCTATGCGAGAACCGGCCTCAAGACAACGTTAAGACCATGCCGGAAGGCCGTGGATGCAGTCGCCTGAGGCCAGCACGACCGTTAGCCCTACCCAGATCCATCTGGCGCTCGCAGCCTTCGCCGACGAGGTCGTCGGCACGCTGGCGCACCTGATCGCCTATGTAGGGGCGCTCGCTTTGCTTTGCATCCTGGGCCTTGCGGCGCTCGGCCGGCTGCCCGATCTGCGGAGCGATGAGCCCGCGGACAGGCCGGGCTGGAGCGTGGCCGACCGCTCGCATCCTTCCTTTGCCCTCAGCCAGGTTAATTCGTCAGATAAAACAGTCTCTTACACAATCCTGAGGCATCCCGAAGGCGGCCGCAGGGACGTCATGCGCTGGGGCAGCGAAGCGGACAAGCCGCTGGCCCAGCTCGAGATTTACCGGGAGGGCGGCGAATTCGACGTGAGCCGTCCGGCAGCGCAGGACCTCGCCATCCAGATTGGGCTGGACGCGGCCGGCGCGCTCGAGCAGGCCGGCCTGATCGAGACCAAATTCGGCCCCGTGGCCCTGTTCAAGCCCACAGCCGGCGCGACCGGCGCGCGGGCCTGCCTCGGCTACCTCAAGCGCAGCGAGGAGCCCGCCTTGCAGATCTCCGGCTTCTCCTGCCAGGGCGACACCCTGCCCGCGCAGCGCGCGGCGATCGCCTGCACCCTGAACCGGCTGACGCTCTTGACCTCGGGCAACGAGCCGAGGCTCGCCGAGCTGTTCGCCCATGCCGAGCTGAAGCGCCGTGCTTGCGACCCCGCGGGCTCGCCGGACTGGCTGCTGGGCGCCGCGAACGCGCAATTGCGCGGGACGCTTTGAGGCGCATCAAGCTCAAGTGGCTGGTATTGATGCAACTTTTTGCCGGCAGGCCCGATTATTCCAAGCTGGTGTGACCCAATAGACCTAGTTGCGCCCACCCCGGCCGGGCTAGTATGGGGATGACATCGACTGGCGGTGCGCCGCCTGAAGGGGACGTGATGAGCTCGAAATTCTCTGCCAAATTGGCGACCTTGATTGCAGCGGGCGCCGTGATTGCCATGTCCTCTGCCATCGGTTTGGCGACGCCGGCCTCGGCCGACAACAAGACCAAGCGCTATGACGAGCGCGGCCGGCACTATTACGGCCCGAGCGGTCCCAACGCCGTCTACCAGCAGGGCCGCACCCGCATCTATGTCAGCAAGCGCTCCTGGCTCGACGGCGGCACCGAGGTCAATCCGGGCGACCGCAAGTTCACCGACTACGCCTTCCCGCCGGCCGTGGGCTATCCGTCCTTCGCGCGCGAAAACCTCAACCGCCCGATCGACCGCCAGCCGCTCTCGCCGCCGAGCGATGTCGGCGGCTACCCGCAGAGCTTTCCGCTGTACTGAGCGGACGGATCATTCCGAAGCAAAATGGCCGGGCTCACGCCCGGCCATTTTTGTTTTGGGAAGCCGTGGCCCGGATGGAGCCAAGCGCAATCCGGGGCCAGGCTACAAGCGAGAACACCCGGATTTCGCTTCGCTCCATCCGGGCTACGACACTTCCCGCCTTACGCGTGCAGCTTCTGCAATTCCTTCAAAATCGCTTCGCCCATCTGCGTGGTCGAGACGGAAGTGGTGCCTTCCGACTTGATGTCGGCGGTGCGCAGGCCGCTGGCGAGCACCGCGGCAATCGCAGCGTCGACCTTGTCGGCGAGCGCGCCCATGTCGAAGGAATAGCGCAGCGCCATGCCGAAGGACGAGATCATCGCGATGGGATTGGCGAGGCCCTTGCCGGCGATGTCAGGGGCCGAGCCGTGCACCGGCTCGTACAGCGCCTTGCGCTTCTTGGTCTTGACGTCGACCTCGCCGAGCGAGGCCGAGGGCAGCATGCCGAGCGAGCCGGTCAGCATCGCCGCGATGTCGGACAGCATGTCGCCGAACAGATTGTCGGTGACGATGACGTCGAACTGCTTCGGCCATTTCACCAGCATCATGCCGCCGGAATCGGCGAGCTGGTGCTCGAGCGTGACGTCGGGATATTCGCGCTTGTGGACCTGGGTCATGACCTCGTTCCAGAGCACGCCCGACTTCATGACGTTGCGCTTCTCCATCGACGTCACCTTGTTCTTGCGCTTCCTGGCAAGCTCGAAGGCGACGCGGCCGATGCGCTCGATCTCATAGGTGTCGTAGACCTGGGTATCGATGGCGCGCTTCTGGCCGTTGCCGAGATCGGTGATGGTCTTGGGCTCGCCGAAATAGACGCCGCCGGTGAGCTCGCGCACGATCATGATGTCGAGCCCCTCGACCGCCTCGCGCTTCAGGCTGGAGGCGTCCGCCAGCGCCGGATAGCACACGGCGGGACGGAGGTTGGCGAACAGGGCGAGATCCTTGCGCAGGCGCAAGAGGCCGGCTTCGGGGCGCACCTCGTAGGGAACGGCGTCCCACTTGGGACCACCGACCGCGCCGAAGATCACGGCGTCGGCGTCCTTGGCCTTGGCCATGTCGCCCTCGGAGATCGACACCTTGTGCGCGTCATAGGCGGAGCCGCCGACGAGGCCGGTATCGGTCTCGAACTTGGCGATCCCGGCCGAATTGAGCCAGTCGATCAGCCGCTTCACCTCGCCCATCACCTCCGGGCCGATACCGTCGCCGGGAAGCAGCAGCAGTTTGTGGGTCGCCATGGTCGTTCGTCCTCCATTGCGTCATGGCCGGGCTTGTCCCGGCCATCCACGCCTTGCTTGCGGCGCGAAGAACGTGGATGCCCGGCACAAGGCCGGGCATGACGGCATCTCGTGAATTTCGGCCGGAGTGCTAGAGCGGCGTTGCGCGCTTGGCAAGACACCATTGCCGGGGTGCGGCTGTGCAAGGCGGATGGGGCCTGCCACACTCCCCATGCCGGAGTATCCCCTTGCACGCCCCTGACCGCCCGCCCTACGCGCACCCCGCGCGGCTGATCCTGACCCTGTCGCTCGCCGCCACCGTGGGGCTCGGCATCGGCCGCTTTGCCTATGCGCTGGTGCTGCCCGACATGCGGGAGACCCTCGGCTGGTCCTACTCGGCGGCCG
>RXJC01000412.1 GCA_003963435.1 Bradyrhizobiaceae bacterium
GACGCACGGCACGGCCTCAAGGACGTCGACCTCGAGGTGCTCAAGACGCTCGACCGCTCCGCGGTCAGCTACCAGATCGTGCTGACCAAGGCCGATCAGATGAAGGCGTCCGAGCTGCAGGCGCGGATCGCCGAGACCGAGGCTGCGCTGGCGAAACATCCGGCTGCGTTCCCGAACGTGCTGGCAACCTCGTCGCGGACCTCGACCGGCATGGAGAGCCTGCGCGCCGCCATGGCGAAGCTCGTGGAAGAGCGGGCCTCGTGATGCTGGCGCATCGCGCGGCGATCGGGCTTGCCGGCTTGATGGGCGCCGCCGGCGTCGCGCTGGCCGCTGCCTCCGCCCACGGCGCGGATGCGAGCCGGCTCGCCACGGCGAGCGCCATGCTGCTGCTTCATGCAACTGCCATATTGGCGACCACGGCTCTGCTCGCGCGCGGCCTTCTGCACGGCGGAATTGGCCTCGCCGCCGCCTTCGGCTTCGTGACCGGCGCCGCGCTGTTCGCGGGCGACCTCACCATGCGGCAATATGCCGGGCATTCGCTGTTTCCGATGGCCGCGCCGACCGGCGGAACGGTGATGATCGCGAGCTGGCTGACGGTGACGTTGGCGGCGATGGTGGCGAAGCGCTGACCTCGGAGCCCGGATTTCGCTTCGCTCCGTCCGGGCTACTTAGCGGCATGCCAGCCACACTTTGCGCCACGCCCGCCAATCGGATAGAACGCGCACCGACCGACCCGCCAGCGAGATCCGTGACATGACCGACATCTCTCCGCTCGACCAGGCCCGCATCCTGTCCGAAGCGTTGCCGCACATGCAGCAGTATGACGAGGAAACCATCGTCATCAAGTATGGCGGCCATGCCATGGGCGACGAGGAGACCGCGAAGAACTTTGCCCGCGACATCGTGCTGCTCGAGCAGACCGCGATCAACCCGGTCGTCGTCCATGGCGGCGGACCGCAGATCGCGACCATGCTGAAGCGGCTCGGCATCCAATCGGAATTCGCGGCCGGCCTGCGCATCACCGATGCCGCGACGATCGAGATCGTCGAGATGGTGCTCGCCGGCTCCGTCAACAAGCAGATCGTCGGCTACATCAACGAGGCCGGCGGCAAGGCCGTAGGCCTGTCGGGCAAGGACGGCAACATGGTGAAGGCGTCGAAGACGACGCGCACCATCGTGGATCCGGGCTCGAACATCGAGAAGGCGATCGATCTCGGCTTCGTCGGCGAGCCCGAGAAGGTCGATCTCACGCTGCTCAACCAGCTGATCGGCTACGAGCTGATCCCGGTGCTGGCGCCGCTCGCGACGTCGAAAGAAGGCCAGACGCTGAACATCAACGCCGACACGTTTGCCGGTGCGGTCGCCGGCGCGCTGAAGGCCAAGCGCCTGCTGCTGCTGACCGACGTGCCCGGCGTGCTCGACAAGTCGAAGAAGCTGATCCCGCAATTGTCGGTGAAGGACGCCCGAAAGCTGATCGCCGACGGCACCATTTCCGGCGGCATGATCCCGAAGGTCGAGACCTGCATCTACGCGCTCGAGCAGGGCGTGCAGGGCGTCGTCATCATCGACGGCAAGATGCAGCATGCGGTGCTGCTCGAGCTGTTCACCAACCAGGGCACGGGAACGCTGATCCACAAGTGAGAGACGAGAACACGAGAGACGCCGTCATGGCCGGGCTTGTCCCGCCTGCGCGGCCGAAGCCGCTTCGGCGCGGCGAAGGCCCGGCCATCCACGTCTCTCGTTTTGCTCCGTCATTCCGGGGCGCCCGAAGGGTGAACCCGGAATCTCGAGATTCCGGGTCTGGTCCTTCGGACCATCCCGGAATGACGGGATTGAGGCCTCATCGCCGCCCCCTCCTCACCCGCCTCCTGATGACGCTGCCGGCCGCGGCCGTGTCGTTCTTCTTCTCCTCCGCGCCGGCCGTCGCCGACCTCAAGATCTGCAACCGCATGTCCTATGTGGTCGAGGCCGCGATCGGCATCGACGACAAGGCGGCGACCGCGACGCGCGGCTGGTTCAGGATCGATCCCGCCAGCTGCCGCGTGGTGGTGCAGGGCACGCTGACCGCCGACCGCATCCTGCTCAACGCCCGTGCGCTCGGCGTCTATGGCGCCTCCCCGATCCCGCAGAACGGTCGCGACATGCTGTGCGTGGCGCAGGACAATTTCGTCATCGCGGCGGCACGGCAATGCCGCAGCGGCCAGTCCCAGGCTGCGTTCACGCAGGTGACGCCGACGCAGGGAGCGGACGGCAACCTCGTCGCCTATCTCGCCGAGGATTCCGAATATGACGACGAGCAGGCGCGCCTGGCCGGCATCCAGCGGCTCCTCGTGATCGCAGGCTATGACGCAGCGCCGATCGACGGCGTCGACGGGCCGAAGACGCAAGCCGCGCTGGCTGCGTTCCTGAAGAGCCGCGGCCTGTCGTCCGACATCGTGGGCTCCCCAAACTTCTTTAAGACCATGGTCGAGGCGGTGCAGACGCCGTCCGCCACCGGCCTCACCTGGTGCAACGACACGCCGCACAAGGTAATGGCGGCGATCGCGACCGACGACGGCAAGTCCGTGACCAGCCGCGGCTGGTATCGCATCGATCCCAAGACGTGCCTGCACCCCGACGTGACCGGCCAGCCCAAGCAGATCTTCAGCTTCGCGGAGGCCGTCGATGCCGACAACCGCGTCGTCAAGCTGAAGGACAGGCCGCTGAACTGGGGCGGCGACAAGCAGCTCTGCACGCGCGAGACCAAGTTCGAGACCAACGAACAGACCGATTGCGGCGCGCGGGGATTTGCAGCGACGGGCTTTGGCGCGGTGGATATGAGCAGCGGCGGCAAGACGCTGCGCTTCGCGGTGCCGTGAATGGGAGAGTTGCGATGAACCAACCCCGCAGCTTCACCCACGTCGACACCTGGGTGTTCGACCTCGACAACACGCTGTATCCGCACCACGTCAATCTGTGGCAGCAGGTCGATGCGCGGATCGGAGAGTTCGTGTGCAACTGGCTGAACGTCGGTCCGGATGAAGCGCGAAAGCTCCAGAAGGAGTATTACCGGCGCTTCGGCACCACCATGCGCGGCATGATGACCCTGCACGGCGTTTCCGCCGATGACTACCTCGCCTATGTCCACAAGATCGACCATTCGCCGCTGGAGCCGAATCCGGCGCTCGGGGCAGCGATCGCCAGGCTGCCCGGGCGCAAGCTGATCCTGACCAATGGCTCGGTCGACCATGTCGATGCGGTGCTGGCGCGCTTGGGCTTCGCCGGCCATTTCGACGGCGTGTTCGACATCATCGCCGCCGAATTCGAGCCCAAGCCGGCGGAGCAGACTTACCGGAAATTCCTCAGCCAGCACGCAGTCGACCCGACCAAAGCCGCCATGTTCGAGGACCTCGCCCGCAACCTCACCGTCCCGCACCAGCTCGGCATGACCACCGTGCTGGTGGTGCCGGACGGAACGAAAGAGGTGGTGCGCGAGGATTGGGAACTGGAGGGCCGGGACGCGGTGCATGTCGATCACGTCACGGATGATCTGGCGGGGTTTTTGGCAAGCTGTCGCGGTGAGGCCGTAGCCCCGATGGAGCGTAAGCGAAATCCGGGATAGCTTGCGCCGCGGAAGAGGCTTTCCCGGATTGCGCTTCGCTCCATCCGGGCTACAGGCGCTGCCCTTGTCCGGGACGATGGCGGAGTTTGCCTTGACTCCGTCCGCCCAAATCCCGAAAAAGCGCCCCAATCCGTCCAAATTCCCATTCCCAAGAGGAAATCCCGATGTCCCTCGCCGCCCTCGAATCCACCATCAACAGCGCCTTCGACGCGCGTGACGGCATCTCGACCTCGACCAAGGGCGAGGTGCGCGAGGCTGTGGACCAGGCGCTGGAGACCCTGGACAAGGGCGAGGCGCGCGTTGCCGAGCGCGGCGCTGACGGCAAGTGGAAGGTCAATCAATGGCTGAAGAAGGCGGTGCTGCTGTCGTTCCGCCTCAACGACATGGACGTCATTCCCGGCGGTCCGGGCAAGGCGAGCTGGTGGGACAAGGTGCCCTCGAAGTTCGAAGGCTGGGGCCCGAACCGCTTTCGCGACGCCGGTTTTCGCGCGG
>RXJC01000342.1 GCA_003963435.1 Bradyrhizobiaceae bacterium
ATCTTGTCGAGGCCGATCTCGAAATCGGTGATGGTGTGCGAGAAATCGGTGACGGGCCCGTTGCTGCCGTAGATCCAACCCGGCGCGAACACGAACTGATCCTTGGCGCCGCCGCCGGTCAGCGTGTCGTTGGTATCGGTTGCGAAGATGACGTCCTTGCCGCTGGTGCCTTCCAGCGTGATGCCTTGGCTCGTGTCGCCGGCCTCGTTGAAGATGAAGTTTACGGTATCGGAGAGGCCGGTGGTCTTGTCCAGAACCGTCAGCGTGATCTGGTCGATGGCCGGCGGTGTCTCACCCGGATCATAGGTGATGCCGTCCGCGAGGAGCAAATTGACGTCGTCGAGGCTACCGCTCGCCAATCCTGGAGAGACCGTGCTGTCGGGATCATGCGCGGTCACGGCCGTGATCTTGAAATCGTCTGTCGCGGCGCCGGGATCGGTATCGACCACCGAGAGGCCGGTGACGCTGTCCGTGTTGCTCTCGTTGTCGTGCCAGACGTGGAAGCGCGTGGTGTCGATGACTGGGCCGCTGGCGTCGTCCGCGCCGGTCACGTCGACCGTGAGGGTGGCCGTACCGGTCGCACCGTGCGCGTCGGTGGTCTGAACCGTAAACGTATCCGTATAGGAGCCTTCCGGCAGCGCGTTGATCGCCTCTGCATTGGGGACGTAGCTGTAGTTGCCGTGTGAATCGACAGTCAGTGAGCCGTAGTGCCCCGCAACCGTCGCCGCCGCGTGATGATCCGCATTGAGCACGGCGTAGGTCAGCGTCGCCGTCTCGCCGCTATCGGCATCGTGGCCCGCCAGCGTTCCCGTCAGGTCGGAGAAGGTGTCGGGAGCAGGCGTATCCGAGATCGGACCGATGTGGAGATCGGCCAACGTCGGCGCGTCGTTCGTGCCGGTAATATTGACGGTGACGATTGCACTCGCGCCAGCGCCGACAGCATCCGACGGAACGATGGTGTATTGCAGCGACAGCGTCTGGCCGGCGCCGAGGAAATCGAAGGCCTGGCTGCCCGAATTGAACTGCCACGTGAACTCGGTGTGAGTGGTGGTGCCGTCGAGGATGTCACCGGACGGGACGGAGAGATAGTTGAGCAGGTCCGCGTGCGACACCCCGCCGACGTCGCCGGTCTGAGCCACGCCGTCGAGGGTCACCTGCACCTGGCTGACCGCCACCGTGACGTGATCGGTCACATCGACGTCGGAGACCGCCAGCACGCCATGGATATGCTGCCCGGCATTGGTTTCGATCAATGCGGCGAGGTCGAGGCTTTGGGCAGGGTTGGCCATATTGGCAACCGTGGTCCCGCCGCCGCCGAGCTGGTAATACGCGGCAAGGTTCGTCTCACTGCCCGTGAGCGCGGTAAAGTCGATCGACTGGATTTGCCCCTGCGTCAGCGCGGTGGTCCAGACGCTGACATCGGAGATCGAGCCGGTGAAGCCCTGTGCCCCGAAGCCGGGCGCGTACCTGTCGCTCGCGGCCCCGATCATCATGTAGGACGGATCCTGGCCGCTGCCGACCGCGTTCGGGTCTCCAATGTTGGAATAGACGGCGTTCCCATCGACGTAGAGCGTGAACGTGCCGTGGTCACGCGTCAAAGCGAGGTTATGCCATTCGCCTGCAGCGAGCGCGAAGCCGGTATCGAGGATGTCGACGCCTCCCTCGAGGATCTCAAGCTCCAGATTGCCGCTGACGACGGTGCCGATCAGACCGAAACCGGCGGTCGAGGTATTGCCGTTGTAGAACAGGACCTGGCCATCGAGCGCAGGGTCTCCGTTCCAGTTCACCCGGCCATCCAGCGTCACGTCATCGGTGGCGAGCGTCGGCACCTCGCCGACCGCGATGGTCTGGCCGTCGAAGGCCATGGAGTCCGACGTGACATAGGACACGGCCGGCGCGTCGTTGGTGCCGGTGATCGTGACGGTGACGTCCTGGCTGATCTTGCCGCCATGCTGGTCGTCGAAGGTGACGGTATAGACCTGAGTGATGGTCTGCCCTTCCGCCAGCGACTGCAGCACCGGATCGCTGTTGTCGAGCGTGAAGTGCCAGCCGAGCGTCGCGCCGCTATCGGTGTCGGTGGCGGACTCGGTCACCGTCGGATCGATCGAGAACGTGCCGATATGCGAGCTCGATCCGAAGCCCGGCAGGTCGGAGCTGACGGAAGACGATTTGAACACCGCCTGCGCCGTGTGGGTGTCGGTCAGGTCGACATCCTGGATCGCCAGCGTGCCGTCGGCTGTGAGCGAAGCGCCGTCATCTTCGGTGACCGTGCCCGTCGCCGCCGCCTCATCGCTCGTGATCGTCGGTGCGTCATTGACGCCGTTGATCGTGACGGTCACGTCCTGCGAGATATGCGCGCCGTGATTGTCGGTGAAGGTGACGGTGTAGACCTGGGTGATGGTCTGGCCCTGCGCCAGCGACTGCAGCACCGCATCGTTGTTGTCGAGGCTGAAGTGCCAGCCCAGTGTCGCACCGTTGTCGATATCGCTGGCGAATTCGGCCACCGATGGATCGATCGTGAAGGTGCCGAGCGGCGCAGAACCATCAAAGCCCGGCAGCTGCGCGTCCGAGGTTGCCGACTTGAACACCGCCTGCGCGGTGTGGGTATCGATCAGATCGAGATCCTGGATCGCCAGCGTGCCGTCGATCGACAGCGTCGAACCGACGTCCTCCGTCACGGCTCCGGCGGCATCCGCGGCGCTGCTGGTGATCGTGGGCGCGTCATTGACGCCGTTGATCGTGACGGTCACGTCCTGCGAGATATGCGCGCCGTGATTGTCGGTGAAGGTGACGGTGTAGACCTGGGTGATGGTCTGGCCCTGCGCCAGCGACTGCAGCACCGCATCGTTGTTGTCGAGGCTGAAGTGCCAGCCGAGCGTTGCACCGTTGTCGGCGTCGTCGGCGAACTCGGCCACCGATGGATCGATCGTGAAGGTGCCGAGCGGCGTAGAACCATCAAAGCCCGGCAGAGGCGCGTCCGAGGCTGCCGACTTGAACACCGCCTGCGCGGTGTGGGTATCGATCAGATCGAGATCCTGGATCGCCAGCGTACCATCGATCGACAGCGTTGCGCCGGTATCTTCCGTGACGCTCCCCGCTGCCGCATCCGCATCGCTGGTGATGGTCGGCGTGTCATTGGTGCCGGTGATGGTGACGGTCACGTCCTGAGTGACCTTTGCACCCTGATTATCGGTGAACGTGACGGTGTAGATCTGGGTGATGGTCTGGCCTTCGGCCAGCGACTGCAGCACCGGGTCGTCGTCATTGAGCGTGAAGTGCCAGCCCAGCGTCGCGCCGTTGCTGGTGTCGTCG
>RXJC01000096.1 GCA_003963435.1 Bradyrhizobiaceae bacterium
ATCGGCATCCATTCCAGCGTGTTCATCTGGATGCGGAAGGCGCGCTCGAAATCCGGATGGCCCGACATTGCGGGCACCTTGACGCCGGTCTTGCTGCGCGAGCGCGACACGTTGATGGCGGTGAAGAAGTAAAATGCGATCGCCAGCAGCGTGACGAGGGCGGTGAGGTGATACATCGCGCAAAATCCCTTGAAGAGGTCGCGGCTTCAATAGCCGGTCAGCTCGAGATAGCCAACGCCGTCATGCGTGCCGGCAAAGCTGATCGGTCCTTCCCAATAGGAAAAGCCGGTCCCCATCCAGGCCCTGGGATTGAGCGGCTTGCAGAGAATCGAGAACGACCGCGACGGGATCGCGATCTGCCATTCCACCGGCAATTTGCGTCCTGCGACCTCCGCCGTCGCCTTAGGGATCATCTGGATATCGCCCCTCGCAATCATCTGGGTGTCGCCGGCAGAGCTGATCCAATTGCCGAACGGATAGTCCTTGCCGTCCTTCTGTCGCAGCCGGTACAGCATCAGCTTGTCGCCCGAGGACAGGTGAAGCGACAGCCAGTCCCAGCCGGTCTGGTCGGCATCGAGCGGCTGGCTGCTCCATTCGCGGTCCATCCAGGCCTGACCTGATACAGCGATCGGCTTGTCGTCGATGGTGAGCGTACCGCGCGCGCGGTAGAACGGCTGGCTGTAATAATAGGACGCTTGCCCGCGCTCCGACTTGCGGCTGTAGCCGCGGTCGCCCTGAAGCACCACCGGGCGGTCGGCCTCCAGCGTCAGTGCGTAGCTGAAATCGGTGCTCGACGCCTTCAGCGTCAGCGGCGCCAGGCTGCGATCGTCCGTGCGATCGAGACCCTTCATCTCCCAATCGTCGATCCAGGCCGCAAACGGTGTTGCGGTGACGCCGGCCTGCCCGATGCCACCGCGCGAAAAGACTTCGTTGAAGCGGTGGGTGTCGGCGCGCGTCACGGCGGCATGAGCCATCCATACCTGCTGATTGGCCCAGCCTTCGCCTTGCGGGCCCGGCTGTGCCGCCTGCCGGAACAGCGTCCATTGCAGGCCGCATGCCGCGCCGCTGCCGTCGACGAGGTTCGCCGTCAGATACCACCACTCGATGCGAAACTCCGGATGCGGGCCGTGATCGGCGGGGAAGGTAAAAATCCTTCCCGGCGTCACCTTCGCAAAGCCGTCCGCGGTCTCGCCGAGCCCGGCATAACCTTGCGCGCCGGCGCGGCGTGCGAGCGCCAACGCCGCGATGCCACCGGCAAAGGCGCGGCGCGAGATGCGATCAGCGCTCATTGGCGAACACCTTGACGAGGCTCGCCGGCTGCATCCGCGCCAGCCGCAGCATCGGCAGCAATGCGGCAAGCAGCGAGGCCAGCAGCGCCACTGCGACCAGCTCGACCAGCTGCAGCGGAAACACGTGGAACGGCAGCCGCCAGCCGAATGCCTTCACATTCACGATCGCGATCAGGCACCACGCCACCACAAGGCCCAGCGGCACCGCCAGCAGTGCCGTGAACAACGCCACCGACAGCGTCTTGGTCAATTCGATCGCGGCCAGACGCGGTCGCGTGATGCCGATCGCCCACAGCGGTGCGAGTTGCGGCAGACGCGAGTTCGCCAGCGTCAGCAGGCTGGTGAGCAGCGCGATGCCGGCGACGCCGAGCGTGAACGCGTTCAGCGCGGATGTCACCGCAAAGGTGCGGTTGAAGATACGGATCGATTCCGCCTTCACCGTCGCCTGGTCCGCGACATTGCGGTCGCCGAGCGCAAACTGTTTCTGCAGGGCGGCGATCAGGCCGGGGATGTTCTCCCTGGCGACGATCAGGCCGATCCGCGTCTGCGGCGTCTGCGGAAACTGCCGGATCAGCGCCGCGACGTTCACGGTGAGCTGTCCCCTCGGATTGCCGTAATCGGCATAGACGCCGACGATGTCGAGCTCCCAGCTTCCGCCCGGCGTCGGCACTTCGACGACGTCGCCAATACCAATGTTGAGGCGACGGCTGAGCTGCTCGCTGATGAAGGCGGCATTGCCGGGCACGAGCCGGGTCCAGGCGCGCGGCGCGGCGTCCAGCAGCGGCCAGCGCTCGCGATAGAGCGCGTGGTCGGGCAGGCCGAGCAGCTCCACCGGCTGGCCTTGAACCTGCGCTTCGGCGCGGCCGCCGGAGAGGATCGCCTGCACGTCACTGCGCTGCTTCAGCCAGTTGCGGATCGCGGCAGCCTGCGCATTGTCGGAGGCGCTGATGTAGACGTCGGCTGCGAGCCGGCCGTTGAGCCAGCCGATGAAGGTACGGCTGAACGTCTCCACCATGGTGGAAACCCCGACATTGACGGCAAGCGCGAGCAGCAGAGCCATCAGCGCCAGCGACAGTCCGGAGAGCTGCTGCCGGCTGTCCGCCCAGAACCACAGCGCCAGCGGTTGTCGCGCGGTTCGTTGGCCTGCGAGCAGGAGGAGCTCGAGCAAAGCCGGCAGGATCAGGGCCGCGCCGAGCATCAAGGCCGCCAGCACGCCAAAGCCCGCAACCAGCGATTCGCCATAGCGCAGCAGCAGCAGCGCG
>RXJC01000353.1 GCA_003963435.1 Bradyrhizobiaceae bacterium
GATGCGCTTCGACGTGGTGCGCGTGCCGGCCGAGCAGTCGCTCGGCGACTACCTCAATTCCGGCTGGATGGAGGGCGTCGAGAAGGCGTCCACCGAAGATCTCACCATCAACGGCTTCCCGGCCGCGTCCGCCACCGCCAAGGGCGACCAGTGGCAGTTCAAGGTCTACGCGCTGCGTTTCGGCAGCGACGTCTATCGCTTCATCTTCGCGACCCGGCAGAAATCGACCGAGAGCGAGCGCAATGCGCGCGAGACCGTCAATTCGTTCCGCCGCCTGACGCTGGACGAGATCCAGGCCGCGCGCCCCTTACGCATCAAGGTCATCACCGTGCAGCCCGGCGACACCGTGGAGTCTCTCTCCCACCGCATGGCCGGCGTCGATCATCCCGCCGAGCGTTTCCGCGTGCTGAACGGGCTCGATCGCAACGCGCAGGTGAAGGTGCGCGATCGCGTGAAGATCGTGGCGGATTAGCGAAACGGGTGGTGCCGTAGGGTGGGCAAAGCGAAGCGTGCCCACCACCTCTTTCAATCGTACACAGATGGTGGGCACGGCGCTTACGCGCCTTTGCCCACCCTACGGCACCTATGATGCGGCTACTGCTCGCGGCTGCCTAACCGCCCGCGTCCATGTCGCCCTTCTCGCGCTGGCCGCTGAGCCAGAGCGCCAGCAACGTCCAGAACGCACCGGACAACAGATACGCACCCGAGGCGATGACGCCGAGATTGGTGGCGAGCAGCAGCGCCACCAGCGGCGCGAAGCCCGCGCCGAACAGCCAGGCCATGTCCGAGGTCAATGCCGAGGCGGTGTAGCGATAGGCCTGCTTGAAGTTCGAGGCGATCGCGCCGGAAGACTGGCCGAACGACAGGCCGAGCAGGATGAAGCCGATCACCATGTAGATGGTCTCGCCGAACGCGCCGGCGTCGAGCAGCTGCGGGGCAAAGCCGCTGTAGATCGCGATCGCAATCGCCGATCCCATCAATAGCGATTTGCGCCCCACCCGGTCAGCGATGATGCCGGAGGCCACGATCGCGCCGACACCGAACACCGCGGCGACGATTTCGATGATCAAAAAGCGCACCGGGCTTTCGCGCGTGAACAGGAACACCCAGGACAACGGAAACACCGTGACCATGTGAAACAGCGCGAAGCTCGCCAGCGGCGCGAACGCGCCGAGCATGATGGTCTGGCCTTCGCGCGCGACCGTCTCGGAGATGCGCGAGGGCTGCAATTCGCGGGTCTCGAACAGCGAGGCATATTCCTCGGTCGTCACCATGCGCAGACGGGCGAACAGCGCCACCACGTTGATGGCGAACGCGACGAAGAACGGATAGCGCCAGCCCCAGTCGAAGAAATCGTCGGCCGAGAGGTTGCCGGCGAAATAGGCGAACAGCGCGCTTGCCACGATCAGCCCGAGGGGAGCGCCGAGCTGCGGCACCATCGCGTACCAGCCGCGCTTGGAAGCCGGCGCGTTCAGCGCCAGCAGCGAAGCCATGCCGTCCCAGGCACCGCCCCAGGCCAGGCCCTGCGCGATGCGCGCCAGCGCCAGCAGCCAGATCGCGGCAACGCCGATCTCGTGATAGCCGGGCAGGAACGCCAGCGCGACGGTGGCGGTGCCGAGCAGGAACAGCGCCGAGATCAGCTTGGCGGTCTTGCCGTAGGCACGGTCGACCGTCATGAAGATGACGGTGCCGATCGGACGGGCCATGAAGGCCAGCGCGAAGATCATGAAGGAATAGAGCGTGCCGGTCAGCTCGCTCGCGAACGGGAACACCAGGCGCGGGAACACGATCACCGAGGCGATCGCAAAGACGAAGAAGTCGAAGAATTCCGAGGTTCGGCCGATGATGACGCCGATGGCGATCTCGCCCGGACTGGCCTGGTCATGGCCATGCTCGCCCGAGTGGAGGTCTGCCATTGCGGGGGTCTGTGCCGTCGCCATGCGTGCGCCCTTAACGTCCTGAAAACCAAAGCCGACCGCCCGGCGGCCGCCAGGCAATCCGGCCCTGTCTGACCCAACCTCCCGCACTGCAACATTGGACAAATTGTCCAATGTCCGGATTGTTGCGCCGCAGCTACCCGTTGGCCCCGCAAAAGAAACTCATTCTCAAAGGCTCGGCCCGTGTCTCGTCTCAAGATCCTGGCGCTACTACCTCTGGCTGCCGCTCTCAGCGGCTGCGACTACGTCGTGCTGGCGCCAGCCGGCGACATCGCTGCCCAGCAGTGCGACCTCGTCATCATCTCCACCGTCCTGATGCTCCTGATCGTCGTCCCCGTGATGGCGCTGACGGTGCTGTTCGCCTGGCGCTACCGCCAGTCCAACACCTCCGCGCGCTACGAGCCGGAATGGGATCATTCGACCGCGCTGGAGTTGGTGATCTGGTCGGCGCCGCTTCTGATCATCGTCTGCCTGGGCGCGCTGACCTGGATGGGCACGCATCTGCTCGACCCCTATCGCACCCTCGGCCGCATCCATGCCGACCGCGCCGTGGACCAGTCCAAGGCCCCGCTCGAGGTCGACGTCGTCGCGCTCGACTGGAAATGGCTCTTCATCTACCCGGACTACGGCATCGCGACCGTCAACGACCTCGCGGCTCCGGTCGATCGTCCGATCAACTTCCGCATCACCGCGTCCTCGGTGATGAACTCGTTCTACATTCCCGCGCTCGCCGGCCAGATCTACGCGATGCCGGGCATGGAGACCAAGCTCCACGCCGTCGTCAACCACACCGGCACGTACAAGGGCTTCTCGGCGAACTACAGCGGCGCCGGCTTCTCCGGCATGCACTTCAACTTCCAGGGCCTCGACGACAAGGGCTTTGACGCCTGGGTCGCGCAGGCCAAGTCCGCCGGCGGCTCGCTCGGCCGCGCCGAATATCTTCAGCTCGAAAAGCCCAGCCAGAACGAGCCGGTGCGCCGCTACGGCACCGTCGACGCCGATCTCTACCGCCTGATCCTCAACATGTGCGTCGAGACCGGCAAGATGTGCCAGAGCGAGATGATGGCGATCGACGCCAAGGGCGGCAACGGCCATGAGGGCCTCAACAACACCCTGCCGCTCACCTACGACAAATACGCCCGCCGCGGCGCCCCGCTCGGGCCCGAGCCTGTCTTCGTCGCCGGCACCTGCACGCCGGACGCGCCGCAAGGCCAGACCACCGCGTCGATCAAGGCTCCCACCGACTTGGCGCCGCTGCTCGGCGCCGGCCTCAAGCGGCCGAGCTTTGCGCCGCTCAAGTCCTCGTCCTTCTTCCTCGGACTGCGTCCGAAGTCAGACTCCTAAAGAGATCCCCGCATGTCTCCTGATCTTCTCAAGCTCATCTTCGGCCGGCTCGGCTTCGATTCGCTGCCGCTGCACGAGCCGATTGTCGTCGGCACCTTCGCGGTCGTCGCGCTCGGCGGCGCCGCGCTGCTCGGCGGCCTCACCTATTTCCGCCTTTGGGGCTATCTCTGGCGCGAATGGTTCACCACGGTGGACCACAAGCGCATCGGCATCATGTACATGATCCTCGGCATCGTGATGCTGCTGCGCGGCTTTGCGGACGCGCTGATGATGCGCGGCCAGCAGATGCTCGCCTTTGGCGGCTCCGAAGGCTATCTCAACGCCCATCACTACGACCAGGTCTTCACCGCTCACGGCGTGATCATGATCTTCTTCGTGGCGATGCCGCTGGTCACCGGCCTGATGAACTATGTCGTGCCGCTGCAGATCGGCGCGCGCGACGTGTCGTTCCCGTTCCTGAACAATTTCAGCTTCTGGATGACGGTCGGCGGCGCGGTGCTGGTGATGGCCTCGCTGTTCATCGGCGAGTTCGCCCGCACCGGCTGGCTGGCTTATCCGCCGCTGTCGAACATCGGCTACAGTCCGGATGTCGGCGTCGACTATTACATCTGGGCGCTGCAGGTCGCCGGCGTCGGAACGACGTTATCCGGCATCAACCTGATCTGCACCATCGTCAAGCTGCGCTGCCCCGGCATGACCATGATGAAGATGCCGGTGTTCACCTGGACCTCGCTCTGCACCAACGTCCTGATCGTCGCCTCCTTCCCGGTGCTGACCGTGGTGCTCGCGCTGCTGTCGCTCGACCGTTATGTCGGCACCAACTTCTTCACCAACGATTTCGGCGGCAGCCCGATGATGTACGTGAACCTGATCTGGATCTGGGGCCACCCCGAGGTCTACATCCTGGTTCTCCCGGCGTTCGGCATCTTCTCGGAGGTGACCTCGACCTTCTCCGGCAAGCGCCTGTTCGGCTACACCTCGATGGTCTACGCCACGGTCGTCA
Source organism: Bradyrhizobiaceae bacterium (assembly GCA_003963435.1). Lineage (GTDB taxonomy): Bacteria > Pseudomonadota > Alphaproteobacteria > Rhizobiales > Xanthobacteraceae > Bradyrhizobium. Next base: position 4,285 of record RXJC01000353.1, read on the forward strand.
TCACCATCCTGTCGTATCTGGTGTGGCTGCACCATTTCTTCACGATGGGCTCGGGCGCCAGCGTCAACTCGTTCTTCGGCATCACCACGATGATCATCTCGATCCCGACGGGCGCGAAGATGTTCAACTGGCTGTTCACGATGTATCGCGGCCGCATCCGCTACGAGCTGCCGATGATGTGGACGATCGCCTTCATGCTGACCTTCGTGATCGGCGGCATGACCGGCGTGCTGCTCGCGGTGCCGCCGGCCGACTTCGTCCTCCACAACAGCCTGTTCCTGATCGCGCACTTCCACAACGTCATCATCGGCGGCGTGGTGTTCGGCGCGTTCGCCGGCATCAACTACTGGTTCCCCAAGGCGTTCGGCTTCAAGCTCGATCCGTTCTGGGGCAAGATGTCGTTCTGGTTCTGGGTCACCGGCTTCTACCTGGCCTTCATGCCGCTCTACGTGCTCGGCCTGATGGGCGTGACCCGCCGCCTGCGCGTGTTCGACGATCCCTCCTTGCAGATCTGGTTCGTCATCGCCGCGATCGGTGCGCTCTTCATCTTCATCGGCATCCTCTCGATGCTGATGCAGTTCGCGGTCAGCCTGCTCAAGCGCGAGCAGCTCAAGGACGTCACCGGCGATCCCTGGAACGCGCGCACGCTGGAATGGGCGACCTCCTCGCCGCCGCCGGACTACAACTTCGCCTTCACCCCCGTCGTTCACGACAATGACGCGTGGTGGGACATGAAGCGCCGCGGCTACCAGCGTCCGCTCACCGGGTTCAAGCCGATCCACATGCCCAGCAGCACCGGCACCGGCATCATCCTCGCCGGCCTCGCCACCGCGATGGGCTTCGGCCTGATCTGGTACATGTGGTGGCTTGCGGCCGTGAGCTTCATAGGGATTCTCGCCGTCGGGATCGGTCACACCTTCAACTATCACCGCGACTTCGACATTCCGGCTGAAGACGTCATCCGGACCGAGGACGCGCGCACCAAACTGCTCGCCGGAGCCAAGTAAATGACTGTTGCCGTCAATCCCGCACAGACCGGCGAGCCGGTCTTCTACCTCGCCGACGAGCATCCGCATCCGGAAGGCTGGAGCACCTCGCTCGGCTTCTGGATCTACCTGATGAGCGACTGTCTCATCTTCGCGATCCTGTTCGCCACTTTCGGCGTGCTCGGCGGCAATTACGCCGCCGGGCCGGCGCCGAAGGACCTGTTCGACCTGAGCCTGGTCGCGGTGAACACCTCGATGCTGCTGCTGTCGTCGATCACGTATGGGTTCGCGATGCTGACGATGCAGCAGAACAAGATCGCCCAGACGCAGATGTGGCTGGCGATCACCGGCCTGTTCGGCGCCGCCTTCATCGGCATCGAGCTCACCGAGTTCGCCCACATGATCCACGAAGGCGCCACGCCCCAGCGCAGCGCCTTCCTGTCCGCCTTCTTCACCCTGGTCGGCACCCACGGCCTGCACGTGTCCTGCGGCCTGATCTGGCTGGTGACGCTGATGGTGCAGGTCGGCAAGTTCGGCCTGATCGAGGCCAACCGCCGCCGCCTGATGTGCCTGTCGATGTTCTGGCACTTCCTCGACGTGGTCTGGATCGGCGTCTTCACCTTCGTCTATCTCCTGGGAGTTCTGCGATGAGCACCGATACCCACGCCGCCCACGCGGACGACCATCACCACGACGGCGGCCACGCCCACGGCACGTTCTCGAGCTATATGCTCGGCTTCGTGCTCTCGGTCGTGCTCACCGCGATCCCGTTCTGGCTGGTGATGAGCGGCACGCTGCCGAGCAAGCCGATCACCGCCCTCGTCATCATGGCCTTCGCGGTCGTGCAGATCGTCGTGCACATGATCTACTTCCTGCACATGAACACGGCGTCCGAGAACGGCTGGACCATGATGGCGCTGATCTTCACCATCGTCATGGTGGTGATCGCGCTGTCGGGTTCGCTGTGGGTGATGAGCCACCTCAACGCCAACATGATGCCGATCCACCAGATGAGCGGAATGAAGTGAGCGAGGCCGGGACCGTGACGAGCAGGACGGACGATGCGCGCAGCAAGGCTGCGCGGTCCCCGTCCCTGTGGCTCACGGTCCTCTCGCTTATCGCCTTTGTCGTTCTGATCGCGCTCGGCGTCTGGCAGATCGAGCGCCTCGCCTGGAAGCTGGCGCTGATCGACCGCGTCGAGCAGCGCGTCCATGCCCCGGCCCAGCCGATCCCCGCGCCCGCGTCATGGGCCGCGGTATCCGCCGCGAACGACGAATACCGGCATGTCAGCCTCAAGGGCCGCTTCCTGCATGACCGCGAGACGCTGGTGCAGGCCGTCACCGAGGAGGGCCCCGGCTATTGGGTGCTGACGCCGCTTCAGCGCGATGACGGCACACAGGTTCTGGTCAACCGCGGCTTCGTGCCCTCGGAGCGGCGTGACCCGTCGACGCGCCGGGACGGCAATCCGGACGGTGAGGTCGCGATCACCGGCCTGCTCCGCATCACGGAGCCGAAAGGCGGGTTCCTCCGAAACAACGTGCCCCAGCACAACCGCTGGTACTCGCGCGACGTCGCAGCGATTGCCGCGGCGCGCGGCCTCGGGAACGTCGCCCCCTTCTTCGTCGATGCCGATGCCGGATCACAATCCGGCAGCGGGCCGATCGGCGGATTGACCGTGGTGCGCTTTCCCAATAACCACCTGATCTACGCGCTGACGTGGTTTGCCCTGGCCTTCATGCTGGCGGGCAGGCTTTTCGTCACATTCGGCGGCGGGCTGTTCCGCCGCAAGAAAGCCTGGAATGGCTTCGTCCACGAACCCGCCGGCGGCTTGGATGTCGCCGCGCGCAGGACGGGATCCGATGCTGGAGAGATCGTCGAGCAAACCTGACGGCGGAAGCCCGCCTCGCCCGGCGCTGGGCGAGCTGGCCGTCACGCTGCAATCGCAGGCGGATGCCCGCAGCGAGCTGATCGGTGCTGCGCCGACCGACGACGAGACCAACCGCAAGAACATGGCGCTGCTGATCCAGCTGCGCTGGACCGCAGTGGTCGGGCAGATCGTGACCATCGGCGCCGTGCATTTCGGGCTGGGCATCCCCCTGCCCTTGGAGCGGATGGGTGCGGTGATCGGCGCGCTGGTGCTGCTCAACGTCTCCAGCCTGGTCTGGGTCCGCCATCGCGCCGCGATCACCAACAACGAGATGCTGGTCGCCCTGATGCTGGACGTCGCGGCGCTGACCGCGCAGCTCTACCTCTCCGGCGGCGCAACCAATCCCTTTACTTCGCTGTTCCTGCTCCAGGTGACGCTGGGCGCCGTGCTGCTCGATGCCCGCTCGACCTGGTCGCTGGTCGCGCTGACCTGCGCGAGCTTCGTGTGGCTGACATTGGCCTACCGGCCGCTCGACTTGCCGCCGAACCCGATCAGCGAGACCTACAGCCTCACGGTAACGGGCATGCTCCTGGGCTTCGTGCTCAACGCGGTGCTGCTGGTCGTGTTCGTCACCCGCATCAACAGGAACCTGCGCGAGCGCGACGCGCATCTGGCCGCGCTCCGCCAGCATGCCGCCGAGCAGGATCACATCGTGCGCATGGGCCTGCTCGCCTCCGGCGCCGCGCATGAGCTCGGCACACCGCTGGCCTCGCTCTCCGTGATCCTCAGCGACTGGCGCCGCATGCCGGATATCGCCGCCGACCACGAGCTTGCCGAGGATCTCACGGAGATGGAAACCTCGCTGCAACGCTGCAAGTCGATCGTGACGGGCATCCTGGTCTCGGCCGGCGAGGCGCGCGGTGAAGGCTCGTCGCCGACGACGGTGACGGCCTTCGTGACCGCACTGGTCGACGAATGGCGCGATGCGCGCTCGGCGCGGACGCTCTACTTCGTCAACACCTTCGGTGCGGACGTTCCGATCGTCTCCGACGTCGCTCTGAAACAGGTCATCTTCAACGTGCTCGACAACGCCTATGAAGTCTCGCGCGATTGGGTCGAGCTGGTGGCCGAGCGCGAGGGCGACAATCTCGTGCTGTCGATCTCCGACCGCGGCCCGGGCTTTGCCCCGGAGATGCTGGCGCAGCTCGGCAAGCCCTACCAGTCGAGCAAGGGCCGCGCCGGTGGCGGGCTCGGCCTGTTCCTGGTGGTGAACGTGGTGCGCAAGCTGGGCGGCACGGTTACCGCGGAAAATCACAGGAAGCGCGGCGCCACCGTGCGCCTGACGCTGCCGCTCGCAACGCTCGCGATCGGAGGGAATTTTGACGCCTGACCGTTCTCTCATCGTGGTCGAGGACGATGCCGGCTTCGCCCGCACGCTGAAACGCTCGTTCGAGCGCCGCGGCTATGAGGTCGTGCTGGCCGCCTCGATCGAGGACGTGCGCCAGGTGCTGGAGGAGCGCTCATTCGGCCACGCCGTGGTCGATCTCAAGCTCGGCGGCGCCTCCGGGCTCGCCTGCGTCGAGCTGTTACACACGCACGATCCCGACATGCTGATCGTGGTGCTGACCGGCTTTGCCAGCATCTCCACCGCCGTCGAGGCGATCAAGCTCGGCGCCTGTCACTATCTGGCAAAACCCTCCAACACCGACGACATCGAAGCCGCCTTCACCAAGGCCGCGGGGAATACCGAGGTCGCGCTCGACGCGCGGCCGACCTCGATCAAGACGCTGGAATGGGAGCGCATCCATCAGACCCTGATCGAGACCGATTTCAACATCTCGGAAGCGGCACGGCGGCTGGGCATGCACCGGCGCACGCTGGCCCGGAAGCTCGAGAAGCGACCGGTGAAGTAGGCCGTCCGCAACTCTCACCGCCCGTCATTCCGGGGCGTGCGAAGCACGAGCCCGGAATCTATCGGGCGACAGAGACGGTGGACGAATGGATTCTCAGGTGCGCAATTGCGCACCGTAGTTCTCGCTTCGCGAGCCCCGGAATGACGGCTGTGGCATCCCAAACAAAAAGCCCGGCCGAACGGCCGGGCTTTTGATCTGTTGCGATCGACGCGAGGAGAGCGCTTACGCGGCCTCGTCGGCGACGGTGGTGTCGTCGCCATCGGTATCGTCGCTCTCGCCCTCGGCATCCGCTTCGCCCTCGGCGGCTTCGGCCTTGGCGTTGCGGCGCGGGCTCTTGGCGAGCTGGGCTTCGATCTCCTTGACCGCTTCGGTCTCGGTCGAGTGCTGCACCACCGCGATCTCGCGGGACAGGCGATCGAGCGCCGCTTCATAGAGCTGGCGTTCGGAGTAGGACTGCTCCGGCTGCGATTCCGAGCGGTAGAGGTCGCGCACGACTTCCGCGATCGCGACGATGTCGCCCGAATTGATCTTCGCTTCGTATTCCTGGGCGCGGCGCGACCACATGGTGCGCTTGACGCGGGCGCGGCCCTTGAGGGTCTCCAGCGCCTTCTTGACCAGCGCGGGCTCGGACAGCTTGCGCATGCCGACATTGGCGACCTTGGCGGTCGGCACGCGCAGCGTCATCTTGTCCTTGATGAAGTTGATGACGAACAGCTCGAGCTTCGCACCGGCGATCTCCTGCTCCTCGATGGCCAGGATCTGGCCGACGCCGTGAGCGGGATAGACCACGAATTCGCTGGCCTTGAAGCCCTGGCGCTGGGTCACGACCTTCTTTTCCTCGACCTTGGGCGCGGCAGCGGGCTTGGCGACCGGCTTGGCAGCGACGGGGGCCTTGGCGGGAGCAGCAGCAGCAACGGGAGCCTTCGGCGCGACCGGCTTGGCAGCGGGAGCCTTGACGGCAGCGGGCTTGGCAGTCACAGACTTGGCAGCAGGCTTGGCAGCGGTCGCTTTCGCGGCCGGTTTGGCAGTCTTGTTAGGCATTGCGCTTCTTTTGTTCTTCGAGGACTTTGCAGCCGGCGCCTTCGTCGCGGTCCGACCCTTGGATGCGCTACGGCTGGCCGCGGCGACTTTTTTGGCCTCCTTATGGGAAGCCCTCGCTGAAGTACTCTTTTTACGCGTTTTCTGTGACACAGCCTGCGCGCGGAAACTGCCACGCCCCTGTTCGACATTTGGTTTCACGGGAACCCAGAGGGGCCAACGGGGCTGACGGGGTTCGGCTTAATGTGCCCAATATAGCACATTTCCCGCAAAAATCAATGATTTAGGGGTCTTCAGGGCTGGTTTTCGGCGGCAGCGCCGCTATTAGGGTTAAGTTTGGGCCCGATTTAGTCGCCGGAGCCGGGGGTCGGAGAAAAATATTTCTCGAACTTGCCCTCCATGCCGTCGAATTCCTTGGCGTCGGCGGGTGATTCTTTCTTCTGGGTGATGTTCGGCCAGCTCTTGGCGTACTGGGTGTTCACTTCCAGCCACTTCTCAAGGCCCGGTTCCGTGTCCGGCTTGATGGCGTCGGCGGGGCATTCCGGCTCGCACACGCCGCAATCGATGCACTCGTCGGGATGGATGACGAGCATGTTGTCACCCTCGTAGAAGCAGTCGACCGGGCAGACCTCGACGCAGTCGGTGTACTTGCACTTGATGCAGTTTTCAGTGACGACGTAAGTCATCCAACGCTCCGAAAAGCTCTTTCAAAAGTCGCGGCTTGCCTAGCGCGGATGGCCCGGCGCCGCAAGGTCGGGAAAGCCCGATCATGACACTTGTGTGCGTTTGATCGACCAAGAAATGAATAAGAAGCGCAATTAATTGCGCGTCCCGAGCTCTTCGTAGAGCACCCGCGCCGAGGCAGCATCGCCGCGACGTTCGCTAAAGCTTGTCACTCTCAACACGCGCACGGTGCGGTCGAGCGCGACGGTGAGGACATCGCCGATCTTGACCGCATGCCCCGGCGAGGTCTCGCGCGTGCCGTTGATACGGACGTGACCTTTCTCGACCAGCTCGGCCGCGGAGGTGCGCGCCTTCACGACCCGCGCATGCCACAGCCATTTGTCGAGGCGCTGCCGCTCGGTCGTCGTGGGGTTACTCCTTGCGTCCCGACAGCTGCTCCTTCAGCGCAGCGAGCTTGGCGAAAGGCGAGTTCGGATCGGCCGGACGATCGCGCTCGCGCGGATTCGCGCTGGAGGCGTAGGGACGCAGCGACGGACCGCCCTGGCGGTCGCGGCCCTTGTCGCGGTCACGGCCGCGGTTGTCGCGGCCCTTGTCGCGATCGCCGCCGAACTTGCCCTTGTTGCGATCGCGATCCTTGTCGCGGTCCTTGCCCTGGAAGCTGCGATTGCGGTCGTCGCGGCGCTCGCCGCCCTCGCCACCTTCGCGCGGCTTGCGGAAGTCCTTGTTGCCATCGCGACGATGACCGCCGCCGTGACGTTGGCCCGGCCTCGCGCCTTCGGCAGCTTCGCCGGGCGCAGCGCTCGCCGCACCGGGCGCAGCGCCAGCCTCGGCACCCGCCTGCGGACGCTGGTTGTTGTGATGACGCTGGTGGCGGTGGCGCTCGTGGCGCGGCTTGCGGTCCTCGTGACGGCCGCCGGGACGCCAGACCTCGATCAGCTCGGGCTCGGCGGGCGCCGCAGCAGCTTCAACCGGCGCAGCAGCGTCGGGCGACCCAGCAGCCTCGGTTGCGGCCGTCTCAACCGGTGCCGCAGCCTCTTCAGCGGGCGGCGCGATGCCGGGCGCGTCTTCGGGCGTGACCGGAGCTTCGGGCGAAGCTTCCAGCGCCGGCTCCGCCGGCGCGGCCTCGTCCTGCTGCTCCATGCCGGGCGCGTCTTCGACGGTGACGGCTTCGACAGCCGGCTCCGCAGCCGGCGTTTCCTCCGGCAAGCCGGCAACGGGCTCCGCCGCGGTCTCTGTCGTGGTCTCGGCGCTGCCTTCAGCCGGCGGCGTCTCTGCTGCGCCCGTTTCGGCCACGACCGGCTCGGTCACGACGGGCTTTGGCGGCAGCGGCGGGCGCTTCTCCATGCGATAGCCGAGCGCGCGCAGCACCGAGGCAAAATCCTCGCCTGCGGAGCCGGTGAGCGAGGTCATCGCCTGCGTCACCACGAAACCGCGGCCGTCGAAAGCGCCGGCCGGCTTTTCGCCGGACCCATTATCGCGCCAGGCCAGCGCCGGGCGGATCAGATCGGCCAGGCGCTCCAGGATGTCGACGCGCACGGCGCGCTCGCCGGCCTGCTTGTAGCCGAGCACGCGATAGGCATCGCGCGGCAGCGCCTTGTCGACCGGGAACGAGGTGCGGCCAGAGGAGGCCAGATGCTGCGCGCCCGACAGCGAGGACAGATCGACATTGTCCTGCTTCAGCGCCCAGAGCAGCGCGGCGAGCGCGCGCGCGGCGGGCTTGAGCAGGCCGGGGAAATAGATGTGATAGGCGCCGAAGCGGACGCCGTACTTCCGCAACACGGCACGCGAGGGCTGGTCGAGATCCTTCAGCTCGTTCGCGATCTTCGGCCGCTCCAGCACGCCGAGCGCCTCGACCAGCTGATAGGCGATGCCGCGGGCGATGCCGGTGACGTCCTCGGCCTTGGACAGCTCGAACATCGGCCCGAGCAGCTTCTCGATATGGGTCTTGAGCCAGAGCTCGAGCCGCGCCTGCACTTTTTCGCGCGGCGCCCCCGTCAGCCTCTCGTCGGAGATGATGCGGATGCGCGGATGCAGCGCGTCCTCTGCGGCAGACAGTCGCGCCACGGCGTCGCCGGTCCAGCGGATGATGCCTTCCGAGGTCAGCACGAACTGATCGTCGGGCGCGTTGCCCAATCGTTCGGCGCGCGTGTTGATCTCGCCGGCGAGCACCGCTTGCGCTGCAGCCTGCAAGGCTTTCGCATCGGAGCCCGCTTCCGCAGCGTCCGGTGCAAAGGTGAAGCCGTCGAGGCGGCCGATGACATGGCCTTCGACGATGACTTCGCCGGTCTTGCCGATTTCAGTATTCAAGCTCGTGTTCTCCCGCAGGCGGCGCATCAATACACTGGTCCGGCGATCAACGAAACGCTCAGTCAAGCGTTCATGGAGCGCATCCGATAATTTATTTTCGACGTCCCGCGTGATCCCCTGCCAGCGATCGGGGTCCCTCAGCCAGTCCGGGCGGTTGGCGACGAAGGTCCAGGTGCGGATCTGCGCGATCCGGGCCGACAGCGTGTCGATGTCGCCGTCGATGCGGTCGGCCTGGGTCACCTGGGCTTCGAACCAGGAATCGGGGATGCAGCCCTTCCGCATCAGGAAGCCGTAGAGCGTGGTCACCAGCTCGGCATGGGCCGCCGGAGACAATTTCCTGTAGTCCGGGACCTGGCAGGCCTCCCACAGCCGCTCCACGGCGGCCTTGCCATGCGCGATATCGCGCACCTCGGCGTCGCGGGCGGCGTGGTCGAGCACGCGCATGTCCTCGGCGATGGGCGCGCGCGTCAGCGCCTCGTGGCCGGGGGCGAGGTTCAGCGAGACCTGCAGCGCGCCGAGCGAGGCGAAATCCAGCTTCGCGTTGCGCCATTGCAGCATCTTCACGGCATCGAAAGTGTGGTTCTGCAGCGCGTTGACGAGCTCGGGCTCGAACGGCGCGCAGCGGCCGGTGGTGCCGAAGGTGCCGTTGCGCGTGGCGCGGCCGGCGCGGCCTGCGACCTGCGCGAATTCGGCCGGCGTCAGGCGGCGGAACTGGTAGCCGTCGAACTTGCGGTCGGAGGCGAAGGCGACGTGGTCGACGTCGAGATTGAGGCCCATGCCGACGGCGTCGGTGGCGACGAGATAATCGACGTCGCCGTTCTGGAACATCTCCACCTGCGCATTGCGCGTGCGGGGCGAGAGCGAGCCCAGCACCACGGCGGCGCCGCCATGCTGGCGGCGGATCAGCTCGGCGATGGCGTAGACCTCGTCGGCGGAGAACGCGACGATGGCGGTGCGGCGCGGCTGGCGCGTGATCTTGCGATCGCCCGCGAATTCCAGCTGCGACAGCCGTGGCCGCGTGATCATGGAGACGCCCGGCAACAGCCGCTCGATGATCGGGCGCATGGTGGCGGCGCCCAGCAGCAGCGTCTCGTCGCGGCCGCGGCGGTTGAGGATGCGATCGGTGAAGACGTGGCCGCGTTCGAGATCGCTTGCGATCTGCACCTCGTCGACGGCGAGGAAGGAGACGTCGAGGTCGCGCGGCATCGCCTCGACGGTCGAGACCCAATAGCGCGGATGCTTCGGCTTGATCTTCTCCTCGCCGGTGACGAGCGCAACCGCCTCACTACCGGCCCGTGCGGCGATCTTGTTGTAGACCTCGCGCGCGAGCAGGCGCAGCGGCAGGCCGATCATGCCCGAGGGATGCGCGAGCATCCGCTCGATGGCGAGATGGGTCTTGCCGGTGTTGGTCGGCCCGAGCACCGCGGTGACGCCGGCGCCGGGCGCACGGTCGGAGGCGAAGGGGGAGGAGGAAAAAGGCATCTGGGTGATTAGGTAATGCCGATTGGGGCGAATGTCAGTGCCGGATTGGGGCGGGGAGCTGCACGGCGCTTGGAAGCCACCTCGCCCCGCGCGCCGGGTGAGGGGGCCCTCCGCGAGTCCATCTGTCACCGTCTTTGCCGATCGAGCCCCTCACCCCAACCCTCTCCCCGTAAGAACGGGGCGAGGGAGCAGAGAGAACTCCCCCAACCTCCCGCAACTGTCTCACTTTGCGACGCTTTTCCCGTTCGTCTTAAGCTTCGGAACGACTCTAGAACGAATCGCGGCCGAATCGCTGACTCCCAATTGAGTCCCGTTCCGTTCACGCAACATGTCGCGGGAGTCTTGTGGGGTGCGACTAGATGGAGTTTTCGCCTGCCGCACAAGTGACGTTTCGAGGGCGGAAAGGCTTAAGTTGGGGACGGCGCGGAGTCGAATCAGAA